>DATEGW010000179.1:0-10630 GCA_035279845.1 Candidatus Acidiferrales bacterium
GCGGCTGCCCTTCAGGCTGCAAGGCGTAAAGTTCTCTGGAATTTTCTCTTTCGATTCAATTTTCACGCCGCGTCCGGGCACGTCGCGGAGAGTCAGCGTTCCACTCGCCGTCTGAAGCTGCAACTTCAATCCAGCCGCGCAGCTCACGTCGCTGACCGTACCTGTAGCCTCGGCCGAGTTCGGATCGCGATCGATTCCGAGCGCGTCGCGACGCCGCAGCTCGCCTCCGCTCTGGGCGGCTTCCGCGGCGAGCTTCGCGTCCTTTTCCATATCGTCCAGCGCCGTCAGATACATCTCGGCCTGGAGTGTTTGTTGCGAACTGGCCGCGCTCTGCTTTGCCATCAATAACTCAGAGCGCGCTGCGTCGAAATTCCTCATCCGCATCAGCACTTGCGCCGCCGCAAGACGGAATTCGGCATTTCCCGGCTCCAGCGAAATCGCCTTTTGCGCGAGGCCGAGAGCCTCAGGCAAATTCTCTTCCTGTCCTGCCATGTAGACGGCGAGCAAACCATAAGGCGGCGCAAAATCGGGGTCGCCGCCAATCGCCGCCCGCAAATCCGTTTCGATCTGCGGATTGCGCGCCTCGGGCGAGTCGTTAAACGTGAGATACGCCCGCAGGTATCGCGCCACCATGCTTTGCGGATCGAACGATATCGCCTTCGATGCGGACGCCAACGCATCAGCCCGATCGCCCAGAAAATACTGCGTCATCGCTAAGTTCTGGTATGCGCGCGCATTCTTCGCGTCCAGTTGAATCGCCTGCTCTAACGCAGTTTTGGCATCCTGCGAGCGCCCCCGTGCCACCGAGAGTCCGCCCTTATATGCGTCCACATCCGCTTCGGAGATCGACCGCACCTTTAGATCCGCCTCGGAGAACTCTGCCGGCGCCGGATAGTGCACTTCGTAAAATGCGTACCGCCGGATATAAGTCTCAAGGTTGTCTTGCAGCTTTTTCAGGTCCCCAAACGCTTTCGCCGCCGCGTCGTCCTGCTTCGTTCCCGCGTCCAGTGCCGCCAGATACGTCGCAAGCATTGCGCGATGCGCCTGGTTGTCTCCCACCAACAGGTAATGCACCAGCGCCCAGGACTCCGCGTAGAACATCGTCACTTTGCTGTTTTCGTTGTAATAAGGGGATGATCGGTCCACGCGAAAAAGCGTATCGAGCGGAATCATCCTGTTGTGTACGAGCTGATAGAGCAGCTCTGGCGACGCCTCTCCCACGATTGCCGTCTTTCCGTCGATTCGCGAATTGCCAAAAAAGTCCGCCAGACCTTCCGCGAGCCACGTGGGCATGTCGGGATAATATGGCGCCGTCTGCGAATGGTAATACTCATGATAGATCGTCTCGTAAGGATTGGTTCCTTCGGCATCCAGATCGACGGCGATGTAAAACTGATTCATCGCACTCACAAAGAGCCCCGCCGGATGCGCATGCCCCTTCGTCCAATAGTCGGGCAGCAGCTCCTGCAATGACTTATCGTCTTTCACAGCAAGGATTGTCACCACTGGTCCCGCGTCGGCTTGCCGCGCGGGGAGCGCTTCGCGAAAAACGGCGCGAATCTGCTCGAATTGCACGGCAGTCTTGCGCGCCTCTTTATCGCCCGCGTTAGACACCACCACAAAATGCGGGCTTCGCACCTCGACCCATCCACTCGAGCCCGCCGCGCGCATGGCTCCAACGGTACAAAGAACCAGCCCCGCCATTAACCCGTAAACGACCCGCCGCATCGTGCCGCAATTCTTCACCACGCCTGCACACAGCGTCAAGGATTAGAATGAGCGAGAGCCGCGGGGGACGGTTTAATGTGGCGCTGCGGACTTCAGCGCGGCAGGTTTTTGGCTCGTCTCCCGCGGAGCATCTTCGGAGCGTGCACGGAGGAATGCCGCTGAAGATAAGAAACGCCAAACCGCCCGCCATTTTCACGATTGGCCATTCCACGCGTTCGTGGGAAGAGTTTCGCGATCTCCTGCGTGCGCATGGAATTCAGCGCGTGATCGACGTGCGCACCATTCCGCGCTCGCGCCACAATCCACAATTCAGCCGTGAGACGCTCTCGAAAAAACTGCGCAGCGCAAAAATCGGCTACGTGCATCTGCGCAGGCTCGGCGGCCTTCGCCACGCTCGCCGTTACTCTCCTAACGGCGGCTGGCGCAACGCATCGTTTCGAGGCTATGCCGATTACATGCAAACGTCCGAATTCACGCAAGCTTTGGAACGGCTGATCAAACTAGCGCACCAGAAACAATCCGCAATCATGTGCGCCGAAGCTGTCCCCTGGCGCTGCCACCGCTCTCTAATTGCAGACGCGCTCACGATCCGCGGCAACCCCGTCGCGCACATCGTCAGCGCCGCAAAACCGCGCATGCACTCCCTTACGCCCTTCGCGAAAATCCGCGGCCACCGCATCACCTATCCACCATCGCCCGAAACAGTCGCTTAATTAAAAATTATCCTCGGGCACAAGTTCCTTTGCCTCTTATGTCTCCTCCACCTCCTTTGCTTCCCAACTCAGGCACTCGCGCTAAAATGAAATCAATCCCTATGCAGCCCTCCCAAATTCGCATCGGCCCCGCCGGCTGGTCTTACACCGATTGGTCCGGCATTCTCTATCCCAAAAAACGCCCGCGCGATTTCCACGAAGCCGCATTTCTCGCGCAATGGTTTGACACAATCGAAATCAACACATCCTTTTACGCACCGCTCCAGCCCGATCACGGCCGCCTCTGGCTTGCGCAAGTGGCGCCGAATCCCCGCTTCCTGTTCACCGCGAAAATGTGGCAGGGCTTCACGCACACGACGACCGCCACAAGTGAAGACGAACGCCTCGTCCGCGCCGGCTTTGACGTTCTTCGTGATGCAGGCAAACTCGGAGCAGTGCTGCTTCAATTCCCTTTTTCGTTCCATCGCGATGAACAGAACCTCGCCTACCTGAAAAATCTCATCTCGCGCTTCTGGGATTATCCGCTCGTCGTCGAAGTCCGGCACGCTTCGTGGAACGACCACGGTTTCTACGAAACGCTCCACGATCGCGGCGTCGGCTTCTGCAATATCGATCAGCCCGTCATCGGCCGTTCACTGAAGCCCACGGAACGCAGTACTGCCGCCGTTGGCTACGTTCGCCTCCACGGCCGCCGCTACGACACATGGTTCAGCGACGACCCGGAGACTCCGCGCCACGAACGCTACAACTATCTCTATTCGGAAAGTGAGCTCGAACCGTGGGCAAAGCGCGCCGAGCACATCGCGCAACACAGCGAAAAAACGTTCGTCATCACCAACAATCACTACGAAGCCAAGGGTGCCGTGAACGCCCTCCAGCTAATCAATCTTCTCACCGGCCAAAAAGTGAAAGTCCCCGAACTACTCAGGGAGCACTACCCTGAACTTAACCGCATCGCCGACGCCCCGCCAGAATCACCCACACTGTTTCCAGTCGCATAATCGGCTGGCGACGCTTCAGACCACGGTGTTGATTGACAAGATTGTGATCCATACAAACGCCAACATTCCCGAAGCAGTCGCCGAAATCCATCGACGCCTGATTCCAAAATAAACTCCGAGAATAACCGCGATCAAAATGTTTATCTCAATGGTGGTGAACAGCCGAGAGCTGTAGTCAGGTCCAAGCAAAATCAGCTTCGCTCGGCCGTGCAATACCGAATAGAGGAAAACAATATCAAGCGTCAGCAGCGTCAATTCAATCGGCAGCCTGTCTTTCCTGGCCCAAGCGAATGCGGCAAGCACGACCGGGGAGAACGCTATTACCCAGAAGAGGAATAATGGCAGGATTGAACCCAAGTAATCTAGATAGCCCATCTCGCTTCACCTAATCTTGGGCTTTGTCGATATAAGACATACGCCAACTAGGTGACGCATATGACCTCGCATCCCACAATGTTATATCACCGCATCCACGGCAGTTCCTTTACCTCCTTTACCTCCACCTCATCCTCTCTTCCAAGCCACATTCGCCGCGCCAAGCAGTGGGCAATCCTCATTCAGCACAATATGAATCGGCACCAATTTCAGAAAGTCGCCCAGCTTTTCCTTCTTCTGCGCCGCCGCCACAAATTTCCCCGTCTTCATCTTCGGCAAAATCTTCAACGCGATCCCACCCGCCACATAAATCCCGCCGCGCGCCACCGAACGCAGCGCCAGATTCCCCGCCTCCGACCCATAAATGTCCACCCACAAATCCACGGCTGCCGCGCACACCGCGCATTTCCCCGCCAGCGCATTCCCGGTAATTTCCGCTGCGGCTTCATCGGTATTCTCGTCAAAACTCGCGTGCCGCATCGCAGGATCGAGAAATTCGTGCAGATGCTGAAACCCGCGTCCCGAAAGAATGATCTCCACGGACACAAATTCCAGCGTCTTCTTCAGGAACTTCCAAAGGTCCGCCTGTTGATCCGTCTGCGGCGCAAGATCCGCATGCCCGCCCTCGTTCGGAATCGGAACAAACTCCTCGCCGTCCCAAAAGATCGTTCCCTGTCCCATTCCTGTGCCGGCCGATATCACCGCGCGTGTCGCTTCAAGGACAGGCTTGCCTTCATACAGCGTCTCCAGATCGTTCGGCTGCATCACTTCAATGCCGTGGCACGTCGCCTCAAGATCGTTCAGCAAATACACATGATCCAATCCCAGCCGCTTTGCGAGCGACGATCCATCCACGGTCCACGGCAGGTTGGTCGTATGCACGCAATTGTTCAGCACCGGCCCGGCAATACCAAACGCCGCCGACGTAATCTTCCCTCCGGTCGTCCGCACAAAATCTTCCGCAATATCATCGAGCCCGGCATGTTCCGCGCTCGGATAACGCTTGTGCTGCACGCGCACCAATTTCCCGCTCGCCACATCGAACAATCCCAAATTCGACTTCGTCCCGCCGATATCCCCCGCCAGAATCATTTTGTTCCTTTTGCCGCCCGCATCCTTTGTTTGCTCCCGCCACGCCGCATCGGTGCATCTCCGCCTCTACCCCTCACCGCGTGCTTTACCTCCTTCACTTCCTCTACCTCCTATACCTCCTTTACCTCCTCGTCACAACGCTCTCCACCGCTTCCCATCCGCTCCAGTCAGCTTGTTCGCCGCCTCTGGTCCCTGGCTGCCTGCCGGATAGTTTGGAAACTCCGGCGGCTCCGAATCGTTCTCCCACGCCTTCAAAATCGGATCCATCAATTCCCACGCTGCCTCCACGCTATCCGCTCGATCGAACAGGGTCGCCTCTCCCCGTATGCAATCATTGATCAAGGTCGCATACGCCTCGCGCGTTGCTCCGCCAAACGTCGCATGATAGTTGAAATCCATCGTGACAGGCTCGATGTGCATCGCCGCGCCCGGCGATTTCGCCCCAAACGAAAGCGAAATTCCTTCATTCGGCTGAATGTTCAGCACCAGCGAATTGGGTTCCACATTCTCGCCGCGAAACACCATATGAGGCGCCTGCTTGAATCGGATTGCGATCTCCGTTCCCGGCCTCGCGAGCCGCTTGCCGCTTCGCAAATAAATCGGCACGCCGCTCCAGCGCCAGTTATCGACAAAGAGGCGCAGCGCGACATACGTCTCCGTCATCGACTTCGGATTAACGCCCGGCTCCTGCCGATAGCCCGGCACATTCTGCCCATCGATCTGCCCCGGCCCGTATTGCCCGCGCACCACGTCCGTCAGCGCCGTCTCCCGCGTGAACGGTCGAATGCTCTGCAAAATTTTGATCTTCTCATTTCGCACCGCGGTCGCGTCGAATTTCGGCGGCGCTTCCATCGTGATCAGCGACGTCAATTGCAGCACGTGGCTCTGAATCATGTCGCGCAACGCACCCGCGGTCTCGTAAAACGCCGCCCGTCGCTCGACGCCGAGCGCCTCCGCCGCCGTGATCTGCACATGATCGACATAATTCCGGTTCCATAGCGGCTCAAAAATGCCGTTACCAAAGCGAAAGACCAACATGTTCTGTACGGTCTCTTTACCGAGATAATGATCAATCCGATAGACCTGCTCCTCTGCAAAAACACTCAGCACAGTCGCATTCAACGCGCGCGCCGACGCCAAATCGCGCCCAAAAGGCTTCTCCACAATGATCCGCACCCACGACTTATCGCTCTTCGGACGCGCGAGCCCCGCGTTCCCTAAATGCTCGATCACGTGCGGATAGACTTGCGGCGGCGTCGCCAAATAAAACAGCCGGTTGCCGCCTAAATTCGCCGATCGATCCAACTCTTCCAGGCGGTCGCTCAGCTTTTCAAACGACGCAGCATCGTCATAATCACCCTGAAAATAGTGAATGTTCTTCAGAAAGTCCTTCGCGTGATCATCGTTGCCGCCGGAGGTTTTCTTCATCGCGTCGGCCGCTTTGCCGCGAAAATCGCTATCGCTCAGCGGCGAACGCGCAAATCCAAGCAGCCGGAATCGCGGCGCAAGGCATCCATGCCGCGCCAGATCGAACAGCGCAGGCACTAATTTCCTCTGTGCCAGATCGCCCGAAGCGCCAAACATCACAATCGCGCACGGATCCGAAGGCACCTCACAAAAATAAGCGTCCCCCTGCATCGTCTGCGCCACAGCCTCACCTTGAACCCTCATCACATCCTCCACAATCCCGCGCACCCGTTGCGCAATGCATCCGGAAAGACTAAATCGTATCCTGAGCCCGTCGTTGGCCGAAGGACCGCTCTTCCCACTGCAAATTTTGTCACGAACGCTTCTCCATTCGCGGCCGTTTCGATCTAAGCAGAGTCTCCCATTCTAATCGAACACCGGTGCGCGAAACCGCCGCGATGTTTTCCTCTACCTCAGGTGCCTCCTCTACTTCCTCTACCTTCAAGGCACGCCACTGTCGTAAAATTACCGGCATAGGAGAAAAATAAATGTCCGAACAGAATCCTCCAGCGCAGCAGATCCGCACTGTGAAGTGCGTAAAATTCGGGAAGGACATGCCGGGCCTCGACCGCGCCCCGTGGAAGGGCGAACTCGGCCAGCGCATCTACGACCACGTCTCAAAAGAAGCCTGGCGCATGTGGGTCGAGCACTCCAAGATGCTTATGAACGAGTTCCGCCTCAACCCTCTCGACTCCAATTCGCAAAAGATCATCGCCGAACAAATGGAACAGTATTTCTTCGGAGAAGGCGCCAAACTCCCCGAAGGCTACGTCGCCCCCAAGCACTGAAACACAGCCCGGACTTCCTCCGGCGTATTTGTCCTAATCGTAGTCAAAATCCAATTCTCTAGCGGTCGAGGACTTCCGTGAGCCGGGCGTACCCTGCTCGACTGACGGGGAGTTGGGCACCGCTGGAAAGAATGGCCACGTGGCTGTCTTTCGCGTATGGCTCGACGCGCACCACCCGCTCCAGATTGACGATATACGAGCGATGGATCCGCAAGAATCTCGCCGGATCGAGTGCGGCTTCCAGGCTGGCGATTGTCTGCTGTTTCAAATGCTTCTTGCCCTCGGATGCCAGCGCGACATAGTCGTCCTGCGCCTCCGCATAATCGAGCTTCGCCACTGGAATAATCGAGACCCTCGAACCATCGCGTACTGGAATCCGATCCAGATATTGGGACGGAGGCCGGGCCGACGCCGCCAGTTCGCTGGCTGACACCTGAGCAGCTTGCGGTTTTCCGCCAAGACGCTCTTTTGCGCGTTCAAGAGCCGCGTCGAACCGCGCAGATCCAACAGGTTTCAGCAAGTAGTCAACGGCATGGACTTCAAACGCTCGGATCGCATAATTGTCATGCGCCGTCACAAAAATCACGGTCGTGTCCTTGCCGATCAGCTCCAGCACTTCGAAGCCGTCCAGCTTCGGCATCTGGATATCGAGAAACGCGAGATCGGGTTTTTGCTCCGCGACCGTCTTCACTGCTTCGAATCCATTCGCGCACTCAGCAATCAGCTCGATTTCCGGATGCTTCGCCAGGAACTCACGCAACACCTGCCGCGCAAGCTCCTCGTCATCCACGACTACAGCGCGGAACTTCTTTTGTGCCCCCACGTTCACTGTTTCTCCTGTTCCCTGACTCTTCTGAGCCGCGCGATCAGGCGGCAGAGAGCGCCTGCAGTGCGCAGATGGAGCGTAGAGCAACATTGGCCCACGTGCAGACAGGCTCCCATATGGCATGGACATTTGCATCGATCTCGCTGCGCCGTCGCTCGAATCAAGCCTGCTCCCCGGCGAAAGATTGGACAGCGACGGGCTCCTCAGCCTGCTCCGCCGGCATAGAGATCGCGACGCGGAATTGCTCGCCGGTCACGGACACGTCCATGCTTGCCCGTTTGCCATAGCGCGTCTCAAGCCGCTGCTTCACATTCGAAAGCCCTACGCCGTTCCTATGTCGTGAGGGCGCCTCGGGATCGAACCGATTCTCTACGACCAATGCGAGTCGCCCATCGATACCGTTCACATCGAGTTTTATCCAGCCGGTATCCACGAGATTCGCCACTCCGTGCACGACCGCGTTTTCAACCAACGGCTGCAATAACAGCGGTGGCACGTAACAATGCAGCGCCGTCTTGTCCACGGTCTCCTGCATGTCCAGCCGTTTCCCGAATCGAATCTTTTCCACGGCAATAAACGAATGAATGAGCGAAAGCTCTTCTTCCAGAGAGATCGCCGTCTTGGCGCCAAGGCCGAGGGTACGTCGCAAGAAGTCGCCGAGAAGGATGCACATCTCTCGCGCCTTCGCGGGATCGGAACTCGTTAACGCGCTGATTGAATTGAGGCTGTTGAAGAGAAAGTGCGGATTCACTTGCGCCTTCAGCGCCTTCAGTTCCGCATCGCGCGCAAGCACTTGAGCCACAATCGCACGTGCTTCGGCTTCATGAGAGGCTGTTACGGCTATGAAGGCGTAGTAGGAAGTCGCCGAAAGCAAGTAGAGCAGAATGCCAGTCCCGACTAAGACCGGAATGGCGGGCGAGAACCTCTTATCGATCTCCTGGAACGTCGCCGTCTGAGCCAATTCGATCACGAGCACTTTTGCCGCAAGCAGCCATATGCCCGCTCCTACTAGCCCTACCGAAATGTGTGAAAGTACGAGCTTTACGTCACTTGTCTTGTCGACAGGTAGCGCCCGACATTCGTAATAAGCGGAAAGGCAGAGGAAGGCATATGCGACACACAAGGGAATCGCGACGACAAAAGCTTCGGTCCTGGTCAATTGGCTGGAAGCCGCCAGCAAGTAAGCGAGCAGTACCGCGATCGGAATCCACGCGACGAGGTACATCGCAAGCCGACGCCATTGGGAGAGTATCGGATGCATGCTGTCTGCTCAGTTTGCTCCTGCCGATCCCTGCGCTCAATCAACTGAAGGACCGGGCAGCATCGCCTCAGTTCTGGGCCTTTAGTTCTGGATTGATATTCCGCCGAAGAGGGCCGTGCCGCGAATAATGAGCCGCTTCGCAGCATTTGCGTCCTCCGGCGGACGTTGCCTGGTTTCGTCCATGAAGGCTCCGAACAGCGCGCTGGCCTCAATCACGACATGCCACGTTTCCGGGATGCGAATCTCGCCCCCGCCGAAAAACGCATCGGCCAGGATGATTGCTTCATCGCCTTCGATATCCGCTCGCGAAAGATCGATATCGAACCCGCCGAAAAACGCCGAAACGTTGCCACTTTTGAAGTTTTTCGCCGTAATGTTGCGCTCCACGTGGCTCAAGACAGCCGAATAACTGAATTGCGAGTCGTTTGACTCAGTGCCACCCGAAGCATTTGGCTGCTGTCCCGCCCAATGCCGACCTGTCCACTGTTGCTTCCAGGCACGGCGCTGCTGCCGCTGCTCCCATTTCTGTTGCCGTTGCTGCCATTTCTGTTGCCGGCGCCATTCATGCCAGTTCTGCGGCTCGGGACCGCCGGCGAAACCTGAAACGCCTGAATAAGGGGGTTGTGATGCTGTTGAATTAGGAGTTGCGGAGCTGGCGTTTTCCGCACTCGCCTGTCCCGGATTCTGAGCCGGGGGAGTCTGCGGAATTGGCTCGCGTGAGCTGAACATCCGGCCCACCGGGCCGTTTGGACCCAACGGGCCATTCGGTCCCAGAGGACCGCGCGGGCCAAACGGGCCGTGGGGGCCAAAGGGCCCGTGTCCACGAAATGGACCGTGATGCCAAGGCGAAGCGTTCGACCAAATCAGCATCCATATGCCAAGTCCGATGAGAACTATGGGACCAAGAAGGGCAAAGCGAATGTGAAGGTAGCCTAGATTACGCAGCAGAAAGAGCGAGCCGCCGATGAAAAGCAACGCTCCCCAGGCCTTCTTTTGCTGACTATATCCAGCGATCAGGTCTTCGAGTCCCAAAAACATGAAAAAAGCCGGCCAGAAGACGCTGAAGACATGCCCGGCTGAGACCATACCTAGCTGGTCCAAGAGAAGAATGACGCCGATGGTGACAATGAGGAGCCCGCCGACCAATC
Organism: Candidatus Acidiferrales bacterium; assembly: GCA_035279845.1. GTDB lineage: Bacteria > Acidobacteriota > Terriglobia > Acidiferrales > UBA7541 > Palsa-295. Next base: position 10,400 of record DATEGW010000179.1, read on the forward strand.
CCCGGTGCGATCGATACCTAGGCGTCACGACGCGCTCCTGTGCAAGATTCGTTGGTTGCCATAGCGCTGCGCGGGGTGCGCGAAAAGAGAATCGCCGCTCCCGTAATCACAAGCAATAAAGGCCAATATTGCACATCCTGCCGCCAAGGTGCGGCGGAAAGCCAGACGGCGATCATATTCCACGTTTCGCCAAACAGCGTCGCAAAGAACCAGGAATTTTGAGAGACGAAT
>DATEGW010000180.1:0-2439 GCA_035279845.1 Candidatus Acidiferrales bacterium
CTTGCAAAGGACAAATGGAAAATACAGTAACGCGCCCGTGAGCGATTTTTATCTGGATAGGAACAAGGCGAGCTACATCGGAGGCGTGTTGGAAATGGCGAGCCAACGTCTCTATGGACACTGGAATCGACTCACCGAAGGGCTGCGTACAGGCAAGCACCAGAACGAGATTGAGAATGACGAGGGAGGCGCGGCACACTTTGATGGGTTATACGCCGATTCTGCGCGCCTGAAGAGCTTCTTGTCTGCGATGACCGGCGTCAGTCGTGGATCCAATATGTGCATCGCGCAGAGGTTTCCGTGGAAACAATACAAGACGTTTGTTGACGTCGGGCCGGCTCAAGGAGACTTAGCAGTGCAAATTGCGCGTGCGAACCCCCATTTGACAGGGATCGGATTTGACTTACCGCAGGTGAAGCCGATTTTTGAGGAGTATGTGGCGCACAACGGCCTGAAGGACAAATTGCGCTTTGTGGCTGGTAATTTCTTCGACGAGCCGTTGCCGAAAGCGGACATCGTGACGATGGGGCACATTCTGCACGACTGGAACCTGGAAGAGAAAAAGATGCTGTTGCGCAAGGCGTATGAGGCCGTTCCGCAGGGCGGTGCCGTCGTGGCATATGACGCGATCATTGACGATGACCGCTGCAAAAACGCATTCGGCCTGATGATGAGCCTCAACATGCTCATCGAGACGCCCGGGGGATTTGACTATACGGGCGCGGACTGCATCGGATGGATGAAGGAGGCCGGATTCCGCGAGGTGCGAGTGGAACATCTGATTGGACCCGATTCGATGGTCGTTGGGATTAAGTAGCCGAGGTGTCAAAGTTTCAGCCGGTGCAGGCGCAGGGCATTGGCGATGACGGAAACGGAGCTGAGCGTCATGGCAGCACTGGCGATCACGGGGCTGAGGAGCAATCCGAAGAACGGATACAGAACGCCGGCGGCAACGGGCACGCCAAGCGAATTGTAGAGAAACGCGAAGAGAAGATTCTGGCGAATGTTGCGCATCGTGGCGCGGCCGAGTCTACGCGCTCCGGCAATGCCGCGAAGATCGCCATGAAGCAACGTAATGGCAGCGCTTTCGGCCGCCACATCCGTGCCGGTGGACATGGCGATGCCGACATCGGCCTGCGCGAGCGCGGGAGCGTCGTTGATGCCATCGCCGGCAACCGCGACAATACGGCGCTGATGCGCACCGCCCTGTAAAGATTTCACGATTTCGCGCTTTCCTCCCGGTAACACCTCGGCGTGAACTTCATCGATGCCGAGTTTGCGAGCAACAGCTTCGGCAGTGGCGCGATTGTCTCCCGTGATCATCACGACTCGGATTTTTGCGGCGTGGAGGTTGCGTACGGCGTCAGCGGCCGACGATTTAACCGGGTCTGCAATGCCGACGAACCCTGCAAGAGCATCCTCAACGGCGACGAATATGACCGTTTGAGCCTGGGATTCGAGATCGCTGGCTTGCACATTGAGGGCGCCGCTGCTGATATGGAGGTCGGCTAAGAGCGCACGATTGCCGAGAGCGATGCGCTTCCCCTCGACTGCGCCTATCGCGCCTTTGCCGGGAAGAGAACGAAAGTCGCTCACTTCGGGCGGCGTGATGCGACGCTCTTCAGCCGCCCTAAGAATTGCTGCGGCGAGAGGATGCTCGCTGGCGCGTTCGATGGCAGCGGCGGCGCGCAATATCTGCGATTCATCGAATCCCGGTGCGGTGACGATGCTCATCACGCGCGGTTTGCCCTCTGTAAGCGTCCCAGTCTTGTCGACGGCAACTGTATCCACTTTTTCGAGAAGTTCGAGCGCTTCGGCATTTTTTACAAGGATGCCGCTGAGCGCGCCGCGTCCGGTACCGACCATAATCGCCATGGGCGTCGCGAGCCCGAGCGCACACGGGCACGCGATGATGAGGACAGCCACTGCGTTGAGCAGCGCGTGAGACATTTTCGGCGAAGGACCCACAGCCGCCCAGGCGATAAACGTGAGCACGGCAATGAGCACTACCGCGGGAACGAAGTAGTTCGAGACGCGGTCGGCAAGCTTTTGCACGGGAGCACGACTTCGCTGTGCTTCGCCAACCATCCGAACGATTTGCGCGAGCATTGTCTCGTTACCCACGCGCTCGGCGCGCATAACGAGCGTACCTGTGCTATTCACCGTACCGCCGACGACTCGGCTGCCTTCGGATTTTTCGATGGGTAGCGATTCGCCAGTCATGAGCGATTCATCGACGGAACTCGCGCCATCGACGACGACACCATCTACGGGAACTTTCTCCCCAGGGCGCACGCGAAGTGTGTCGCCCACTGCGATCGTATCGATGGGAACATCGATTTCGGTACCGTCAGCGCGTACAAGGCGCGCCGTTTTAGGTGAGAGATTGAGCAGCGCACGGATAGCTGCCGAAGTGCGGCTCCGCGCGCGTAATTCAAG
>DATEGW010000181.1:0-4241 GCA_035279845.1 Candidatus Acidiferrales bacterium
GAAGAGTATCCCTTCCTTCTTCAGGAAATTCGTCGCCTCTTCGGGCGTCTCCAGCGTCACGCCCTTCGCCAGTTGCATGGCCATCAGCAAGTCTCCTGTACTCGACACATCATTTTCTCACGCCGCCGCCCCGAGTGCAAACGCAGACGTCTGCCTTCGTAGGGCCCGTCTACAGACGGGCCGCGCCTCTGCTCCTCTGTAGGCCTCGTCCAAGGACGGGCCGCAGCTTTGCTTCTCCTCTCTAGGGCACAACTATCGCAAACCACGCCGTTGTCATTCTGAACCTGGTCGCCTGCTTTTGGCGAACGGTGGTGAGGAATCTTCTCGCTTCTCGCTTCCGTAGGGCCCGTCTAAAGACGGGCCGCGGCGGGCAACGCCCGCCGAATAATTCCCGCACGTTCGGCCAATATCGGTATAGAGTCTCCCCGAAACCTGCTCTGCGCTTATCCGCGCTAGTTGAATCGAACGATGCAGAACCGCAAAGTTACGCGTCTCGACCGGACCATATACATCGGTTGCGGGAGTTTTTTCGTAACTATCTGCTGCGCCGCGCGCCGGACCCTCTTCGCAAGTCCTGACATCGCCGAATGGATTATTTCCCATCTCCATTCCACGGCGGGGGCATATCGCTACCGCTTGCACGCATGGTGCGTGATGCCCGATCACGTGCATGTGTTGGCGGAAGGAACAGACACAGCATGCAATTTTCTTCTGTTTATCCGGCAATTCAAATTGCGTGCGTCACGCGAATGGCCAGCACAATCCGATGGACAACTCTGGCAGAAAGGCTTCTACGATCACGTCGTGAGAACAAACGACGAATTGTCCAGAATTGCCGCTTACATCTGGATGAACCCGGTGCGTAAAGGACTGTGCGACGATCCCCGAACCTTTCCATTTTCGGGTTCGCAGACCTTCGACTGGCAACAAATCGCGCCGCCGAGAGCCGGGTGGCTTCCTCCATGGAACCGCTCTCAGCCTTTGTAGGTCCCGTCCCAAAGACGGGCCGCTGCTTTGCTTCTCCTTTGTAGGGCCCGTCTAAAGACGGGGCCGCGGCGGGCAACGCCCGCCGACATCGTGCCACATCACCGAACGCCCGGCATGCGCCAGGCGCGGGCCGATTCTAATCGGCCCCTACAAAATCGTAAACTCATTTGCCCACTTTGCCCGTGCCAGTGCAAACAGCCTCAAGGAATTTGCAGCTACTTGCGTCAGAAGGGGACAGCCCGGAACCAATCCCGAAGCAACTGTTTGACTCGTTCAACCTCTTCGTCAGGTACATCCGTCATATGACAGATAGCGTTGCGAAGGTGTCCCACCATCCGGGCTTCGTGTATCAATTGCTTGTCCCTTACGATGGCGTCAAAGCCGTGCTTCCAGCAGTATTCGATTATCAACAGTATCTGAGGGTACGTTGTCAGCGAGAGCTTGTCGCGTGAGCCCAAAGCCATCCACTGCTTCGTTTCTTCCTTCGCTTCTAGTTCACCGACCTCTCTCTTTACGTTGGGTTCTATTCTGTCCCACCAGTCTGTCGGGTATTTTTCAGCCAGCACGTCCAGAATGAGGTCTCGCAAATAGTTCTCGAAGACGAAAAACAGCTTGTACACTAACGCGGCACGATTAGCTTTCCGTACGGAAGCGGGCAAACCGGTTGCGAGGTCCAAAGTATCGGAAATTGCGAGCGAGTCCGGCGGTACCGTGTCTGGGTGCTCCTGAATAAGCTGATCTGCGGTGCGACCAAGCATTAAAAAAAGCGCCAAAGTACCGTCGTGCTTACTCACTTGAAAGTCCGTCGTAGGGCACTGAAAATATTAAGGTAAGTTTCCTCTGTGCCATTTCCCGGCAGATGAATTTGGATATTGTAGTGGAACTCAGGGCGCAACCCAGCGCTTCCAATACCTTTTGCGCTGTCTTCGAGTTCAGGATTCTTTTTCTCGGGGGTTGTTCCAACCGGTGCTGGGGCTGCCGAGAAATCCCCCTGCTTAGTTACCGCCGAGAACGTGAAGGCGATCCTCTTCACCATGTCGGTATCGGAACCCGTCACTTGGGCGATCAACCCTTTCAAAGCGTCGCCCGTCAGTTCGTCTGCCCTTACATTGGCCTTGAAAAGAGGGGCATAAGCTACCTGAACACCCGCAGCAATTGCCGCCTTAGCCTTAGCGGGATTCCGTAGTAAATCGTAGGTGGCAGTGGGGCGATTGGCTGCGTCAAGGAACCCAAGGGAACGCAGAAACGGGATCAGAGGTCTATCGCCAGCTCCCTTAAGACCGATCGTGTCGCGTAAATACGCTTGGGTAAAGGTGTCGGGTTTTTGAGCCTCTCGAATCTTTTCAAAAAGTTTGCCGATATTCTTATTAGAAGGCAGGTAGGGCAGTGTCTGGGCCACTCGGTCCTCCAAGGGATCGCGCTTATTATACCGGAGGTAACGTCCCTCTGCGTATAAATAATGCCACACTATTTTACTCATTGACAACTATGTCAACTTATGCTACAATTATAGCCTATGGTTAATGCAGCCGACAAACCGCTTCCCGCGCCTCGAAAGAAGGCACCACGGTGGAGTTCTCCCTCCGCCTAGCGCCTCTCACAAGGCCCTCAGCGGCCATCCTCACCGCTGTTTTTCGCATTTCTAATCGCGGTAACTATGAAGAATTAGAACCTCGCCTAACCTGCACAAAACACACGATCGGCCTCGATTCTAATCGAGTAATTTTGCGGTTTTCACGGAGCATTTCGCATTTTCAGACACCGCGCTTGCCTTCACACTCGCAGCAAACAGCAACACTACGAAGGCAACAAGGCGTCACACCGGAACGCGCCTCATTGTCTTTTGCAACTCAACCGCCACGTGAACAGCATGAACAGAAGTGCCGCATAATAGGCAACATTGATCGCCAACATTCGGAACAGTGTGGCGGAAAGACTATCCGCAAAACCTCCGCTAACAGGCCACCTTTCGGCAACGTTCCCGGGCGAAATCACATATCCCAGAACGGTGGGGAATTTAGGCGAACCCGTGATGCCAATAGCGATTCCGGCGAGGGGCGAAGCACATACAGTCGCTACGAGAGCCCGAAGCACAGGTCGCGTCCATCGGGCTTGCTCGAATGGATATTGCGCTATGCGCTTCGACATCAGCTTACCTTCAGCGCGATTTTGCCGAATTGTGCGCGATCTTCGAGGCGGCGATGCGCGGCGGCGGCTTCGGCGAGAGGAAAAACCTTGTCGATGACGGCGTGGACTTGCTTGCGCGCGAGAAGCTCCAGCACGGGGAAAAGCTCGGCCTTGCTGCCCATGTACGAGCCGAGAATCGACAAATGCCGGCTGAAGAGAAAACGCAAATCGATTTTCGCGTCGTACCCGGTAGTCGCGCCGCAGGTGATCAGCCGCCCATTCACGGCCAGGCACGCGACGCTTTGCGCCCACGTCGCTTCGCCGACGTGCTCGAAAACCACGTCGACGCCGCGCCGATTCGTCAGCCGCTTCACTTCCGCTTGCCAGCCGGACTTTGTGCTGGACGGAGGATTGGAATTCGTGTGCAGAATAACGTGATCCGCGCCGAGCGCTCGCGTCCTCTCGATTTTTTCTTCGCTGCCAACCGTGGCGATTACGCGCGCACCGATCACCTTTGCGATTTGAATCGCCGCGCTGCCCACTCCGCTGCCTCCGCCAAGAATCAGCACGTCTTCGCCGGGCTGAAGTTTCGCGCGCGTGACGAGCATGTGCCACGCCGTCAAAAAAACCAGCGGCACGGCCGCGGCTTCCTCGAACGAAAGACCCTCGGGCAGCGGCAGCGCATTTCGCGCCGGCGCTTTCACCAGTTCCGCGCAGCCGCCGTCAACTTTGTAGCCGAGCAGCGTGTATTCGCGGCACAAATTGTCGTTGCCCGCCAGGCACGCCGCGCAATGGCCGCAGGAAATTCCCGGCGCGAGAATCACTTTGTCGCCCGCGCGAATGTGCGTAACGAGCTCGCCAACGGCGGCCACTTCGCCGGAAACGTCACTGCCCGGAATATGCGGTATGGGGATTTCGATTCCCGGAATGCCGCGCCGCACCCACAAATCCAGATGATTGATCGAGCAGGCGCGCACGCGCACCATCACTTCGTCGCCGCGCGGCTTCGGGTCCGGCACATTTGCGACGTGCAACACTTCCGGCCCGCCGTGCTTTTCGAAAATCACCGCCTTCATTCATCCCTCCCGCAAAATCCAGCCAACTTGCAAGACCCCTCTTCGCCCGAA
>DATEGW010000182.1:0-28630 GCA_035279845.1 Candidatus Acidiferrales bacterium
GGCGACCGAGATAAACTGCACTCCGCGATTGCGAAGCTGATGCCGCATCCTTTTCCCGGTGGCTCGATGGCTCCAGCTCCATTGGCAAAGTGCCCTCCCGCAATGACGTACACTGAAGCAAACGCAATCGTGGAGCAGGGATCAGACCAAGTGTTGGCAGTCGCCGGAGGCGACTTCGTACCATGCGATGGCATCGTGGCCGAGGATCCCGCCGCGGCCGCCGAAATGGGCGAATCGCACGCCCATGCGGCTGCTGAACAGGTTCAGCTCGCGGGAGAAGAAGCAATCAACTCTGTTATCGATGCGCTACAAGGCACCGTACGCCGTCTCGCCGTCATGCAGGGCCAGCGGGAAATCGTCTTGGTATCACCCGGGTTTGTTTATGGACGGCACGCCGAACGATTCGCGGAGATTACGAACCTCGCGATCCGCGACAATGTGGTGATCAACAGCCTGGATGCCAAGGGAATTTATTACGGCGATGGAAAATGGAACCCCGATCGCTTCAGGAGCCAAGGCTTCGGCCACAACATGGAATATGCGGTCCTAGAGGATCTCGCGGAGGGCACCGGCGGACTCTTCATCCATTTCAACAACGACTTCGTCGGCTCTCTGCGCGAAATGTCCGAGCCTCCCGAAGCCTACTACCTGCTCGGCTATGTTCCTCAGAATCTCCAACTGGACGGCAAGTTTCACGTTTTAAGAGTAAGCCTCGTAAGTGGCGCGCACGGTAATGTCCAGGCGCGACGCGGCTTCTTTGCGCCTTCCAAAGCTGAAACTCCTGAAGACGCGGCCAAGCGCGAATTGGAAGATGCCGTTTTTTCGGACACGGAACAACGCGATTTGCCCGTCACAATCGAGACGCAATTCACCCGCGATGCTTCTGGCGCCGAACAACTGACCGTTAAAACACATGTCGATCCCGCGAGCCTGCATTTCGAAAAAATCGGAGGCAAAAATAACGAGCAGTTAACCGTCGCTGCCACGCTCTTCGATGCAAACGGCAATTACGTTGCTGGGTTCCAAAAAGCGGCGCAGATGGACTTGGACGATGCGACTCTCGCGCAACTCGAGAAAACCGGATTTTATGTCGAGTTGGATCTCGATGTGAAACCTGGTAACTACGTACTGCGAACGGTGGCTCGCGATTCCAACGACGGGCATATCGCGGCGCAAAACGCAGACATCAACGTACCAAACTAATTATCGGCGTCGATCCCCGGGTGTATTTGAAGAGAACCAGCGCCGGGAGCATGCCAGCCCACCTCCGCGACGGACAGTCATGCCCACGGCATCTACGAAGCTACTGTGAAAGTGTTACGGAGTGTCTCAGTGTGAAGTGAATGAGACGCTCGGCCGGGATTGAGACATCGCGGTCGCCGGTGTAGGCAGCGCCTGCCGTTCCAGCGCCCGCACCAGCCCCTGCGCCGATAGCCGCGCCCTTGCCGCCGCCTGCAATTGCTCCTACGATTGCGCCCAACGCAGCACCGCCGCCCGCGCCAATGCCGGTCCGCTTGCCCCGCGCTTTGCCTTCCTCGGTGTATGAGCTTGTGTGGATCTCATATGTCTGGCCGTGCACATTGAGCGAAGTAAGAGTGATCGTCAACGTCGCTTTGCCTTTGATGTGACCTGCCTGATCGGATTCGGTGATTGTGCCTCGGACGTGCGTGCCTTTCGGCAGAACTTCGGTGCCATCAACTGTCACAGGCGCAGCGAGCGAAGCTTCGAAATGATCACCGGTGCTGTTATCTTTCGTGTTGATGTTCTGATCGATCGTGACAGCCAGTGTCTTCCCTGATGGAATTACGACCGGCGCGGGAGCCGGCGCAGGCGTCGGTGTGGGCGCACTGGTTGCGGCGCTACTTGACGCTGTTGAGCTAGCATCGCTCGCGCTCGAGGTAGCGGAATTTGCTGTACTGGGCGTAGTCCCCGTCTTGTTGCAACCTGAAAGGGCGACAAGAACTCCCAGCATCATAATCATTCGGGCCGCATAACGGTTGTGCATTCGCTGCTCCTTGTGAACGAATCTTTGGATCTTTACTCGGACGAAATACGGCACTATAGACCGGGACTCTTATTTTAGCGCCGCACGAACACATCGCTCAAAGTTTTCTGCTGCGCGTGTGACCCCTTTAACAGCGGCGAAAGTGCGGATTCATCCTGAATTGCGGGGGCTCTCGCGACGCAAGAGCGGGCTGCCAACCATCTGGACGAGTGCGGAATAGCCTACTGCTTAGGAGACGCAAGGATTTCTACGTAGTCGAACGCGGCACTTTCTTCTCCGTCGGGGAAGCCCTCGATACGAATTTGATCGCCCGGGCGCAACGCCAGACCCGAAATGCGGCGCCGCGTGGATGTGTCGCCGCCGATCTCTTTGCTGGGGAAATGGTCGTTGGCGGCCCACTCTTCCGCGATTTGATCGCCGACGAGAACACGATATTTCGCTGCACCATTGTTCTGGTCGAAATATTCCACATCGAGTTCATACCAGCCCGCGGGCCGCTTGAACGTAAACGTAGCTGAACACCAATCGCCCGCCCTACCGCAAGCGACAGCCTTGCCGCCGGAGGCGTTTTCGGCAGGCGTCACATCGATGATGGAATCGCCTTGCAGATTCATCGATTCCGCTTCGACACGATTCGGATAGTGACCAACGCGCCCTTGTGCGTCCGGAATTCCAGAAATATACAGGAAATAATTGCAGACGGAATCGCGCCAGACGATCGCGTGCCCTGCCTGATATTCGAGTTGCGCGAGAATTTGCGCGTAGCGATCGTCATCGATGCGGCCTTGCAGTGATTTCCATTCGCGGACGAATGCGGCGGCCGTCTCGGAGCCCGTGTAATGCGAGTCGTAGATGTATTGAATGACTGTTTTGCCGGAGTGCAGGCGATGCATGTAAGGCACGTGATGGAAAAAGAGCAGAAGATCGTCGGGAGTAGCCGCGGCGGTCTCGAACTGCTTTTGCACTTCCGGCGAATACTGACCTACATATCCTGTGCCGGTCGCGATGGTGCGGTCCATGCCGACGCTTTCATGATCGGCGCGATGCCATTGTCCCCACCCATTGTCTTCGGAAGCCGCGACGTTCGGGCCGTAGTGACTGCCCGTAATATCCGTGAGCGTTTGCAGACCGAGCGGCCCTGTGTAGTCTTCATAGGCTCGCCAAGACGCAAGCTGCATCGCATCAATTGTTTGCGCGACCGAGGGATCGTTGCCAAAGGTGAGCCGCGTCCATTCGTCGATGATTTCACGCGAGGATAAATTGGGATTCCACGCGAGCCGGCCGAAGCCGTAAAGGTTCGCCTGCGCCATCTGGCTGCCCATCCAATCTGGATCGAGGCCAACGTTTGCGACGCCGACATAGCCGCCGAGCGGTCGATGAAACGCTTTGCCAGAGATGATGTCTTTCACCGACGCGCTTGCGCCATTCGCACGCATATCGAAATCGAGCGTCTCTTTCCACATCGGCACCAGAAAGACCATGTGCCGCTGCTGGCCCATATATTCCTGTGTGATTTGCAGCTCAATCGCTTCGTTCGTCTTTTCGAGACCGCCAAAAAGGGGCGAAGTGGGTTCGCGCACCTGAAAATCGATGGGACCGTGTTTAATCTGGACGACAACATTATCGTCGAACTTTCCGTCGAGCGGATGGAAGATGTCGTATGCGGCGCGAGCGCGATCAGCCTTCATATTTGTGGGATTCAGGTGATGATCGTAGACAAACGCGCGGTAGAAAACGACGCCGCCGTGCGGCTTGAGCGCGCGGGCGATCACGTTTGCGGCGTCGGCAGGCGTGCGGCCATAAGATGACGGGCCGGGGCGGCCCTCCGAATCCGCCTTGACGACAAAGCCGGCAAAATCGGGGATCCGCGCGTAGATCTGATCGACCTTTATTGCCCACCACTCCGCGACTTGCGGACCGAGCGGATCGAATGTGGCGAGCCCGCCAAGCTTTTGCGGACTACTCACATCAACGGACAGGACGAGGCGCACGCCCCAGGGCCGAAACGCTGCGGCGATGCGCGCGAGCTGCGGAAGAAAGCTTTCGTCCAGCATCGAGATGTCCGCATTAACGTTGTTGACGGAGCAGCCGTTGATGCCCAGCGAAGCGAGCAGTCGTCCGTATTCGGATACGCGCGAAAGATCGTCGCGCACCTTGCCACGATCGAAGAAAATGGAACGGCCGCCATAGCCGCGTTCGATGGTGCCGTTGATGTTGTCCCATTGATTGATCCAACGCAGCGGAGCGGACGGCTCTTCGCGGTCATTGAGCGCCTTGAGATCGTCTCCAAGCGCAATTTTTCTGAGCAGCGCGAAGGAGCCGTAAAGAACCCCGTTCTCGTCGCCGCCGGCAACGATTACGCAATCGAAGCCGCGGATGCGCGCAGTTGTCAGCAGAAAGCCACCGGCTCTAAGCGTATTCGGTGCCCGCCACTCGGGGGCGGCAGCCTGAATCGAAGCGATAGTGCCGAGGATGATGGCATTTTCGTGCGGCAGCGATGTGTCGGCGCGTAGAGTGCGCCCGAGCATGCCTTTTATCCCGCGGATGATTTCGTTCTGCGAGGATTGCAGCACCGCGGATTCGCCGAGCTTGACGACATCCGCCGGAAGAAAATCGTATTTCCCGCGATTAGTTTCGTTCAGTGGCGCGTATCGGAGCCAGGCAGCTTCGCCGGTTTCTGCGCGGACTATGAACGGGCAAAACAGGATGAATACTGATGCGGTAAGCAGCGCCCTGCGTGTCCGGCAAGCCATGCGATCGTTCGACCGCGGTGCAATTTAGCACAGAAGAACAAACATTTCGTGCACATTAGCGATCTTTTGGGTACGGATCAACCGGCATTTTGTCGACGCTGTGGCGTGACAATACGACCCACGGTTGACTCAGCTCTTCTCAATTAGTGTCCGTCGGCGAGGAAACGCTCAGCTTCGATGGCGGCCATGCAACCCGAGCCTGCAGCGGTCACAGCCTGGCGATAGTGATGATCCTGCACGTCCCCCGCGGCAAAGACGCCCACAACGGAAGTCTTCGGACCACCGTGCGTAATGATGTAACCGTTTTCGTCCATATCAAGCTGGCCCTTGAACACTTTCGAGTTTGGATCATGGCCGATGGCAACGAAAACGCCCTCGACAAGCAGGCTTTTCATCTCGCCGGTTTCAACATTGCGAAGATGAACCTCTTCGACAGCCTTTTTGTCAGGATGGCTGATCGAATCGACCACATAGGGCGTGACGAACTCGATTTTTGAATTGGCGCGCGCGCGATCGAGCATGATGCGCGAGGCGCGGAATTCGTCGCGCCGGTGAACGATCGAAACCTTTCTGGCAAAACGCGTCAGGAACGTAGCCTCTTCCATTGCTGTATCGCCGCCGCCTACGACGATGATGTCCCGGTTGCGGAAAAAGGCGCCGTCGCACGTGGCGCAGGTAGAAACACCGTAGCCGAGAAGGAGCTTTTCCGATTCGATGCCGAGCATGCGGGCAGAGGCGCCTGCGGCAACAATTAATGTTTCAGCTTGGTGCGTTTCCTTCCCAACGGTGATCGTGAATGGGCGCTTGCTCAAATCGACCGCGCTTACGGCGCCGGAGCGAAACTCGGCCCCAAAACGCTCGGCCTGTTTGCGAGTGCGGTCAATCAATTCAGGCCCAAGAATTCCTTCCGGAAAGCCGGGGAAATTTTCCACCTCGGTGGTGAGCGCGAGTTGGCCGCCCGGCTCGTAGCCATCCAGCACAAGCGGTTTCAAATCAGCGCGTGCTGTGTAGATGGCGGCAGTCAGACCCGCACACCCGCTTCCGATGATTACCACCTTGTGCATTCTCTTATCCTCGCCGAGTTTGATGATGCAGGCTCCGCCCACGATGCAGCGGCATGAATGCGACATTGTAGCATTAGATTCTCAATCGGCAGATGCGAATCGCAATGTTTGCGGGCGGCCACGGGCTGCGCGATAATCAGCGCCTTATGGCACGCCCCAATCCTCTTTTTCTCATCGGTGAGTTCATCGTGATGCTGCTTGGCGGCTTCCTTATCCTGCTTTCCTTATCGCGCACGGTAGCGGTTCCTTCGAAGCTGGTGATGATTATTCTTGGCGTGATCGTCGTCTATTGGGCTCTGCGTGCCTGGATGCGAAAAGAACCCGCGGCTGCCCGGCTGCAGACGCATGTTCGAGCGGGCTCATTGGCTATTCTCGGGCTAATTATGATTACGATCGCGATGGTGCCCCTAAGCTTCGCGAATTTGCTCGCGACGTTGGCGGGTATTGTGCTCGTTATCCGAGGGTTGATTGCCGCGCTCCTGGCGTTTCGCCGCACCTAGCCTGAGCGGCCATTCGATGAATCTGGCAACGAAGTGTCGGGCCTCCAGGGCAGCCGGTTAGCTGTTTGCCCGCTTTGTGTGAATCTCCTGCAGGTGATCGCGCAGGCGCTTGAGCACGTCATCGGAGCCGCCCTTATCGATCTCACGTTCGACTTCGTTTAAGGCGAAGTGAACGATGTCGTGGTGATGAAGTTCCTCGCCGGGGAGCTTGTCCGCGAAGTCCAACCAGACCCGATGCAGCAAATCGATTTCTTTGGGCGTAAGGCGGGGTGCGTGCGGACCGAGGTAATAGATGTGTTCTCCGCCGGAAGGCGTGACAATTTCGAGCGTGACGCGGGGACGTGGATCTGGCATGCGTTCCCATGCAAGGCCGATGTTGCGGGCCTGATCGCCCACAGACGTCGAGGAGGAAATGCCGGTGACGATCGTGCTCGATTGCAGGTTGGCCGCAGTGCGAAGAATGGCTTCCCACAAATCGTTACCGGCTGCCACGGCCAGCCGCACAGGTTTGCCTTCCTTTTCGGCGGCCGAGAGAACCTTTGTGAATAGCAGTTGTTCAATCGAGCTGAAGAGCCGCCCGGGATCGAGATCGTATTCCCCTAATGCTCCACGGCGCAGCATCCTGACGTGAAGTACCACAATTTGCGCCTGTCGCCTGCCGGCGCGCTGAAGAGCCGTCTCGAGCGGATACAACGCGTAGTACGTACTCACCGGGACGAGAATGTTCCCGGGCTCAATATCGACGTTATTCAGCGTCAGATCCGCCGACGGAGCGAGATTAAATTTATCCAACTCCACGTGGGCTTCGCCGTGGCTGCGTTGGACCCGCTTTTCGGAAATCGTGAAGCCGAGGAAGAGAAGTGCCGAGAAAATGACGCCGGAAACGGTAGCTTCGGGTTTCGTGAATAGGTTGACAACCGCTGTCGAGAGAAGGACGAGCGTAATCACGGCGACGCCGACGGGAATCTCGCGTCCGGCGATGTGAAAGTTCACGGGAACTTTGAATTCGCGCTCCTGAGGCTGCGTATACCGCAAAACAAACACGGAGATGCCGTTGAGCACGAAGCTCCAGATCACGCCGAAGGCGTAGAGGTTGGCCAGGAGCGTTACATTGCCGCGGCTGAAGATGATCATCAGGAGCTGAAGGCCGACGACCATGTTGATAATGCGATAGGAAGTACCGAATCTGGAATGAGGCTGGCGAAACCAGTCCGAAAGGACGCCGTCTTCGGACACTCGATTGAGGACGCCGTTCGAGCCGACGATCGCGGTGTTTACTGCGCCGGAAAGAATCATCGTACCGACAACGACGACGAAGACATGAAAGAACAGCCTGGCCAAAAAGGGGCCACTCAGGTTCATTGCCAGGCCACCGATAAGGTTTTCGAAATACAGGTGCCGCGTCTGGTCCGGGATGATCATCACAGCAAAGAAGGAAACCAGCGACGTAAAGACCATGCTGTAGATGAAGATGATGAAAACGGCTTTTTTCAGGTTTGGCAGCTTGGGATGTTCAATTTCACGGTAGACCTGCGCGAGCGATTCGGCGCCGCTCATGGCCAGCACGGAATGTCCGAGTCCGACGAAGACCGCAATCAGAGTGATCTGGCGCGCCCACGGGAAGCCCCACAGCCAGCCCAACGAGTGTTTATCGAGAACGATATGGTCGCGCGTCGGAAGAGGGGGCATGTGCGCGCCGTGGGCAAAGATGGTGTACGTACACCAGGCAATAAGGATGACCACCATCACCGTGGTGAACTGCATGATCCACAGTGCCTTTTCACTCGACTCGGTAATGCCTTTGGTGTTTTCCCACCAGAAGTAAATCGTGACCGCCACGGCGAAAGCTTCAGAGACGGCGTTTGGATTCAGTGTCGCGTGAATGTGGGCGTAAGGAAGTAGTTCATTAATGAGGCCGCCGAGATACTGTCCCGCGGAAACGCCGCTGATCGGGCCCGTTAAAATATAATCGAACATTAAAGCCGAGACGGAAAACTTCGCGAGCGCTCCGCCCATCGCCTCTTTTACGACGCGATAGACCCCGCCGCGCACGAACATACTGCAGCTCTCTACGTAAAGCTGAAAGACGGCGTAGGAGAGCAACATCGTGCCGAGGATGAACCACGGGGCCGTTTTGCCTATGAATTGCTCGGCTTCGCCGCCGGCGTAGTAGGCCGACGATGCGACGTCGTTGAGGACGATCGCCGCGGCTCTCCAATAGGAGATGAACGCCAGCATCGCAGTCGTCGCCACCAACACTTTGGCGACGGGTCGGGACGCATTCTGCTTTTGTGTAGGCCCCGAGGGCGTTGAGGTCATACCGAAGTATAAGGGTAAAAGTCGGAAGAATAATATACGTCCACAAGGCGTTGAGGAAGCACGTATCGCTGATAGTGTGCATAAAAGTCCTCAATAGATTGAAGTGTGGGATAGGACGTACCGGCCAGAAAAGGCAAGCGTTGGCACCCGGTAGAGCGGTAGTGCGGGCTTCCGCTGAGCGCATCACGTCTCTAAATTGCTGGAGTTTGTAGCCCCAGGGGAGTATCTTTGGGCGCGATAAACGAGAAGGCTTTTGCCTTCGAGTCAATCTGAGTGAGGGGTGTGACCGATGAATGTGAACCGCCGCAATTTTGCCAAAACTCTTGCAGGAGCCGCCGCTGGCGCTGTGCTCGCTCCGGATGCAGGGCTGTTTGCCGCACAAGGCGCGGCGCCGTCGGGCTCATTGCCGTTTCAGTTTTCCGTCATGCTCTGGACAGTGTACGGACGCCTCCCATTCGACCAGCGACTCGATAAGATGAATGAAGCCGGATATAAGAACGTCGAACTAACCGGTGAATTTGCCAGATGGACTGATGACGATTTCACGCGTTTCAATGCCAAAAAACATGAATTGGGAATGAAGTTTGATGCCACTTCTGGCGTGCGCACAGGTGTAGCCGATCCTTCGGCGGGCGATAAGCTCGTCGAGGAGATGAAGCCCTTTCTCGATACCATGCACAAACTGGAGTGCCCACGCCTGATTCTGCTTTCGGGGAATAAAATACCGGGAGCCGCTCCCGACGCCCAACATAACGCGTGCGTCGACAATCTGAGCCGCGCCATCGAGCTCGCGTCGAAGGCCAATGTGGATATCGTGCTGGAAAATATCGATCCAGAGGAAAATCCGCGATATTACCTCACGTCCGTAGCGGAAGGCTTTGAGATCATCCATAAAGTAAATAATCCCAATGTGAAATTCCTCTACGACTTTTACCACGAGCAAATTGCCGAAGGTAATTTGCTCGAAAAGCTCCAGAAGAATATCGATATCGTTGGGATCGTTCATATTGCAGACGTTCCCGGCCGGCATGAGCCGGGCACTGGCGAAATCAATTACGACAATATCTATCGCAAGCTCGCAGAGTTAAAATTTGCCGGCACCGTTGCGATGGAGTTCCGCCCGACAGGCGATCCCGTGGCAGCATTGACCACGGCGCGCGAAGCTGCGATCCAGGCAGTCTCCGCGAAACAATCGTAAGCCTTACAGCATCACTAAATTTTCGCATGCCGTCTGCGGACAGCCACCTGCATCTGTGCGACTGCCCAGATCATTGCAAGAGCAGCCGCTTGGATGAGTCCCTAAAACTCTAGGCGATTCCCGTCCCACGGAATCTGGCGAAATCCGCGCGTCGGTTTGGCCGCTGCGAACGGCTTTTGCACCAATGCCTGCGAGCGGCTACAATGTAGCCTACGGCCGTGGTGCCGACGAACGCCGACTGGGGAACATCCAAACCGGAAATATGGATATTGAGAAGATTATAGACGGAGTCGTCTCGCGCTTTATCGGTACGAAGCACGAACGCGATATCAAGAAGATCGCCCCTTATGTGGAGCAGATCAACGAACTCGAACCCGAGATGAAGAAGCTCTCGGACGAGGAGATAACCGCGCGCAGCGCGAGCGTCAGGGCTGAGGTGCAGGCGCGCCTCGAAGGCGTCGAACTAGACGATCCCGATTACAAAAAGAAACTTCAGGATGCCCTGGAGCCGGCAATCGTCCCCGCTTTTGCGACGGCTCGCGAAGCCGGACGCCGCACTCTCGGCATGCGCCACTTTGATGTTCAATTAATCGGTGGCATGGTCCTGCATTCCGGAAAAATCGCGGAAATGAAGACCGGCGAAGGCAAGACGCTCGTCGCCACGTTGCCTGCCTACCTGAACTCGTTAGCCGGTCGCGGAGTTCACATCGTCACCGTAAACGATTATCTGGCGCGCCGCGACGCGGAATGGATGGGTCCGATTTACCGCATGCTCGGGCTCACCGTCGGCGTCATCGTTCACGATCTCGATGAAACGCAGCGGCGTGCGGCCTATGCAGCCGACATCACATACGGCACGAACAACGAGTTCGGCTTCGATTATTTGCGCGACAACATGAAGTACGACCTCGCGCAATGCGTGCAGCGCGGTCACCAATACTCGATCGTCGACGAGGTCGATTCAATTTTGATTGACGAGGCGCGGACGCCGCTGATCATTTCGGGCCCCGCCGAAGAATCAACCGATAAGTATTACCGCATCGACAAAATCGTTCCAAAGCTGATTCGCGATATCGATTACACGATCGATGAAAAACTCCGCACAGCCACGTTGACCGAAGAGGGCGTCTCCAAATGCGAGCGCCTGCTCAACCTGAGCAACCTTTACGATCCCGAGAACATGGAGCTGATTCACCATGTCTATCAGGGACTTCGCGCGCATACGCTCTATCAGCGCGACGTGGATTATGTCGTAAAGGAAGGCGAGGTCATAATCGTCGACGAATTCACAGGTAGGCAGATGCCCGGACGGCGCTGGTCAGACGGATTGCATCAAGCTGTGGAAGCCAAAGAAGGCGTGAAGATCGAGCGCGAAAATCAGACGCTCGCGACGATTACCTTCCAGAATTACTTCCGCATGTACAAGAAATTGTCGGGCATGACTGGTACCGCGGACACGGAAGCGCCTGAATTCAACAAAATTTATGCCTTGGAAGTGGTTTGCATCCCTACCAATAAGCACTTGATTCGCATCGAGCACCCCGACGTCGTTTACCGCACCGAGGTCGAGAAATTTGAAGCCGTCGTGGACGGAATTCTTCAGGAAGACGGCTCGAAAGCGAATGGTATTCGCCAGTATTTCGAAAGCGGACAGCCAGTTCTCGTGGGCAGCATTTCGATCGAAAAATCCGAGAAGATCGCCGAACTCTTGCGCAAGTCGGGAATTCCGCACCAAGTCCTCAACGCGAAGCAGCACGAGCGCGAAGCGAAAATCATCGCGCAGGCTGGACGCAAAGGCGCGGTGACTGTTTCGACTAACATGGCAGGCCGCGGAACGGACATTCTCCTCGGCGGCAATCCCGAAGCCATGACGCGTGAGCATTTCCTGAAAAATAGAATTGCGATTCCTTATGCGCCCGCGGCATCGGTAATTGGAGGCGGCGCAGGAACAGAAACTCCCGGTCAAGCCGACGCGCACGCGGCGTCCGATGGCGCGAGCCCTTCGAGCAATGGCGCAGGCGCCAGCTCCGCGGGTACTCCTGCGATGGTGCTTTTCCAGCAAGAAGGCAAGATTTTCCAGGTGCCCGTCGAGCAATGGAAGCCTGTGTACGACAGTTTTGTCGAGCAGTGCCGCGCCGAGCACGATGAAGTCGTCGCCATGGGAGGCCTGCACATCCTGGGAACTGAACGCCATGAGGCCCGCCGTATCGATAATCAGCTTCGTGGACGCGCCGGCCGCCAAGGCGACCCCGGTGAGTCCCGCTTCTTTCTCTCCCTCGAAGACGATTTGATGCGCATTTTCGGCGGCGACAAGGTGAAGGCCCTGATGTATCGCCTGGGCATGACCGAAGGCGTGCCGATCGAATCGCGGCTGATCAGCAAACGCATCGAGAATGCGCAAGAAGCCGTCGAAGCGCAGCATTTTGAAGCCAGAAAGCACCTGCTCGAATACGACGACGTGATGAACAAGCAGCGCGAGACGATCTATTCGCTGCGCAGTGGGTTCCTCGAAGGCCGCGATCAGAAGGAGTTCGTTCTCGAGCGCGCGGAAATGATTATGGATAGTCTCGTCGAGACGTATTGTCCGCGCGAGCAGCATCCGGATCAATGGAACGTGACACAATTCGCGAACGAGGTGTTGAACCAATACGGCATGGATTTGAAATCCATCGGTGTCGATCCGGCCGCGATGAATCACGATGAACTCGGCGCGGTGATGGTGGAAAAGGTTCGCGAGCGTTACGAGCAAAAAGAGGCGCTATTTGGCACGCCCACCATGCGTTGGCTCGAACGCCACATTTTGCTCGATATCGTGGATGCGCAATGGAAAGATCACCTGCTCACGCTCGATCATTTGAAAGAAGGCATTGGCCTGCGCGGTTATGGGCAGAAGGATCCGCTCGTCGAATTCAAGCGAGAAGCATTTAATCTGTTCGAAGGACTCATGGATCGCATCGACAACGAATCGGTGAGATTCCTATTCCTTGTGCGTCCGGCTGAGCCACAGCAAGTGGCAGCTGTCGCGGCGCCTCGCAGCAGTTCGGCGCCGGCAGTTGGAGGCGATGGTTCGGCCGCTGCCCCGCAGCGCGAGGAAACGCCCGCGTCATCCATTGCCAGGCAGATCGAACAGCGCCAACGCAGACAGCAGCAAAATCTACAGTTCCAGGCTGGTTCGCAGCCTGCAGAGGCTCCAAAACCCGTTCGCGCAGGAGCTAAAGTCGGACGCAACGATCCATGCCCCTGCGGCTCGGGCAAAAAATACAAGAAGTGCCATGGAGCTGAGGCATAGAACGCGGCAGCGCGCCTGCTAGCGCAATCCCCATCCATCCTGCCCAATTTCCGCCATCGAAACTTAACGCCGCAACTTTCCCCGCTTGACGGGTTTTGTGGTAGTCTCCCCAGCAATCGACCGATCGAAAAGTGGGGTGCGCAATGGGATCTTCCGTTTTGGGAGCGTGCCGCAAGACATCCTGCGGCAATGCAATCCCATCCAGTTTAGTCTCCGAACAACTTTGCCTGGACCACTTTCTCGATGAAGCATTTGCACGTACGGACCAGGCGCTTCAGCGTTGCCGTGCTGGCCAGCCTATCGATTCGCTGGGCGTGGAGTGGCTATTATCCGACTCTTTGACCATCGTAAATAACCTGGATGACGAACCAACCGAACGCAATGCCGATCAGCGCGATAGGATGCTCGAGCTTCTGCTGATTCTCGCCAACCTGCATGAATATGTGGCTCGCCGCCCCGTCAAAATTGTTCGCCCTGCTTGAGATGCGAATCGTCCGCGATTTCATGCCATTGATGGATACATCGTATGCCGTGAAATCGCTTGTAGGAGGGCCCTTTCGCGCGAAAAGAAAAAGCCGCCGATTCGCTCCAGCAAGCGGATCAGCGGCCTTTTCGTTCAGCGCTACAACCCTACGAAACTGCCGTCAGCTCTTCGACCGCAGTCGCTACCAGCACAGCTTTCCCCGTCTGAGAGTTCACGAGGACATATCCAACGACGCGCAATGGAACAGTGCCCGTGAGTCCGGAGAGGCCGCTCACACCGGCGAAAATGGTCTGGTTCGTCGTCATCACTGTCAGTGGTGACGGCAGCAGAATGCCGGCCGTGCCATTGTCATCCAATCCAAAACTGCCCACATTTCCGCTTTGGATCACGACGCTGTTGGCGTGCAGATTCCCTTCTTGCCCCTGGCGTCGCAACACCACGCGGTGTGGCGTGAGTGTCGTCGTTCCGTTCGTCGTCACTACTTTGCCGCCCACGTCCACGCGCTGGCCCGCCGCGAGCATTGAGTTGTTAAAGAGCAGCGTCGTTAGCGGCAGGTTGATGTGCCCGATTCGATAGACTTCGCTCCCGTCAAGTGTCAACGTCGTGATATCGCCATCGCTGATTCCATTGATGGCGGGCAATTCGCGCCGAACGTAGAGATCGGCGGCCGTGGCCGCTCCGCTTGGCGGGCGAATACTCGTGAATAATCCGCCCAGCACGAAGTGATCGTTCGAGACAACCTCCACCTCATTCGCATCGATGTAATGCGATACGTGGTCAAGAGTGCCCGAAATCGAAACGATCGTGTTCGTTGTAAAAGAGTTCTCTGGAATAGCGGGATCGTCCATCGCCGTCGTCGGGGCCGTTTGTACGGTCCATGTCCGGCCGGCCGGACCTTGCACGGTGAACATTGTCGGGCTGATGACACTCGTCACGCCGGCATCGAAGTCGTCGATCGAGACTTCCGCATCCGCCGCATCGCGCAGTGCCATCTCGAAAGTGGGATTGATTGCGCCGGTCACGTTTCCGCCGCTATCCACCTGAATCGACTTGCGCAAGTCGAATTCCATGCGCAGGCCGACGAGGTCCGCATTCTGGAGGACAAACGGTTCGGCAAACGTCACCGTCGCTGAAGCCGGAGAGAGCGTTCCCGTTATGGTCGAAATCGCTGGCGGACTTTGCGTTGTATCGATGTAGCCGATTTGCGCCGCAGAGAGCGTCACCGTTGCCGACGTATACGTTCCCGTAGGCACGGACTGTAAATCGATCAGTTGATGGAGTCCGCTCAGTTGCGCAAAATCGACCACCTGAGGCGAGCTGAGCACACTCACGTCTGTTGATCCGTTGGAGAGCGTTATGCCGCTTACTGTGACTAGGCAGGAAACGACGCTTGGCAGTGGCGCATCCGTGCCGATTGTAAATACTGAAGCGGACTGCGTGCCGCCTCCGCCTCCTCCGTTTGTTCCATACGACCCACCGCCGCACGCTGCGAGTCCAAAAGCGGCAAGAAGACAAGCGAACACACCCGTACCTTTGAAAGGCCGCATTGAAAATCTCCTTCTCTAAGAATGGATAATTACTAAGAACTTCAGAACCGCAACCCCCATTTCGGCTGCTGCGAGTAGAACACAGCCGCTACAAAAAAGTTGCTTCACCGTGGCACATTTACTCCGTGTTCGCCAAAACGAAGGGCTATACGGATGCCAAGACAGCACTTAGGTCATTCCGCGCATCGTAGTAAAATGAAAGCACGCTTCATCCTGTTTCTGGTACCCGATTCTGCCTGAGGGGGAAAACCATGTCTCATTCAAAGAGCCTCATGACCGCGCTTGCCGCAAGCACTTTGTTCATCTTGGTTTTGAGCAGCGGCTGTTCGTCCAAACCCAAAGACACGCAGCTGGTCACGACGATTCAGTCGCAGATGTTTGCCGATGCGCAATTGAAGAGCGCTAATTTACAAGTGGCCGCCGTCAACGGCGAGGTGACGCTCAAGGGAACCGTACCCAATGACGCGGCGCATCTGGAAGCCTTTAAGATCGCGACGCAAACTCCCGGCGTGACAAAAGTGAATGATCAGATGGTTGTCGAGGACCAGGGCGCACAGGCAACCACCGATACGGACGCGGCACAAGCTGTTACCCCGGCGCCGCAACCGGCACCCGACCCGGCGCCTGCTTCGGAAAAGCACGCGGACCGCGCAAAGCCGGAAACCCGACATGCGTCGGCCAACCGGCACGAACGGGACAATTCGCATGCTGAACTGGCGGATGATTCCACGCCTGCTCCACAAACCAGCGCACAGCAAATACCTCCGCAGGCGATCGCATCTGGTCCCCAAATGACGCCACAGCCAGCCGCTCCGCCGGCAACCGAGTCTGTGCCTCCGCCGCCTCAGCAGCCCAAGCAATATGTCGTTCCCGCCGGCTCAACGGTGTCGGTGCGCATGATCGATTCCATCGATTCGTCCGTCAACCAGGCGGGCGAAGTCTTTCAGGCCTCGCTCGATGCACCGATTGTTGTGGATAACGAAGTCGTGGTGCCCAAGGGCGCGAATGTTTATGTCCGGCTTACAAGCGCGGCTTCAGCTGGGAAAATGACGGGGCAGAGCGAGCTTCGTTTGCAGCTTGTTAAGGTAGAGTACCAGGGTGGTTCGTTCCCGTTGGTCAGCGGCACGTATACGGAGTCTGGAAAATCCCGCACTAAGGACACGGAGAAGAAAGTCGGTGGCGGAGCTGTTCTCGGCGCCATCATCGGAGCGATTGCGGGTGGCGGAAAAGGCGCCGCAATTGGAGCTGCAGCGGGAGCCGGTGCTGGCGGCGTGTATCAGGGAGCCACAAATGGGCAGCAGGTGAAAATCCCGTCCGAAACGAAGCTCGATTTCCAACTCGACCAGCCGGCCACAATCACGGTAATGCCCAGGTCGACACCAACAAGCGATTCGCAGTCCAACTGACCTCGAACGGTGGAAGACTTCGTGCATAGAGGCTGCGGAAAGATGGCCGGATTGGAAGGGCGGGGCTTCGAGCCCCGCCGTAAAAATGCAGCCTAATGAACAGGGCTTTAGCCCCTGAAGCCTCGTTTCCGCTTTTTCCGCAGCCTCTTTAAGCCGTGCGCAAACTGCGCAAAATGACGCGGCTTAGAAGAACTCAAGAACCCGCGAAATCCCTTCCGCAAATTCGTCACTCGGCACGATCAAGCTCACGACCATATGTCCGTCGCCAGGGAAATCGTAAAAATGGCCCGGATGCACGTAGACGCCACGCGACTCGAGCAAATCGATCGCTGCGTCTTCGTCCGATCGAATCGCTGGCACACGCAACACGGCATTCCATCCGCCCTCAACTTCCAGGCGGCTGCAGCGCGGATGTGCCGCGAGCTGTGCGTCCAATTCCGCGAGGTTTTTGGCCGCCCGCGTCATCAGTTGCATCTGAAAATCACCGCGTAGTCCCAGCAGTGACGGAAGCGCGCACTGTACGGGCGCATTCATCGAAAGATACGTGTCCGCAATCACTTCGAGGCGGGCCAGCGCTCTTTCTTTTGCCTCGTTAGAGCCCGTTGTCGCGATCCACCCCGCTTTCATCTGCGGCAATCCGCATATTTTAGAAAGGCCGCTTAAAACAAACGTCAGCGCATCGCAATTGCCTATGAAACTCGGCGGACGCTCTTTGGAAAAAAAGAAGTCATAAAATACTTCGTCTGCGATGAGTGCCATGCCTTGCGTTGCGCAGATATTTGCCAACTGCGCAGCTTCGGCGGCTTTCACGTAGTGCCCCGTTGGATTGTTGGGGTGGACGACTATAACGGCGCGCGTTCTCAGCCCAATGGCGCGCTCCAGGCTGTAAAAATCAATATGCCAGCCGTGATCGTAAAGCAGCGAATACCTCACGAGGCGCACGTCGTGAATTTCCGCGAGGTAGTCGAAGAGCGGATAGCTTGGCGTCGGTATCAGAATTTCGTCGCCGGGATTACACAGCGTGCGGAAAATGAACGAATACGCTTCGCTCGTGCCCGTCGTGAGGAAAATTTCTTCTGGCGAAATCTTACCGCCAAGCTGCGCATAGTAATCGCATATAGCTACTCGTGCTGCCGGCAGTCCATGCGGATCCGGCGAATAGCGCAAAATTGAAGGATCGCTGAATGCGCGCAGAATCGCGCCATCATCAAAAGAAAATCCGCAGGTCGTCGGATTCGAGGCGCTCAGATCGAGGATCGCACCGCCCGCAGCGCGCCGCCGCGCCAGTGCGCGCGTGAGACGGTTTTCTTCCAGATTCCAGTCGGTGCGATCGGCAAACATAGAAGGATGTAAGCATAAACGCTCTCACGTACAGACAAATCACGCAAGGGAATGTCTGGCACTGCCTAAAGAATGGGCAAAGATTTTCCGTTGCGTTCTGGTCAGCTTCGCTCTAGGCGTACGTCGATTTCGCACCCATATTCCGATCGCGCCGTTCGCGCGTAATGCGCTCCAAATACCCGCTCTCCCGGAATGCCTTCATCGGTTCTTCAGGCAATCCGCGACCTCGCCGCCATTCGCGAATCATCGGCCGCACGTCGATCCAAAACGCACTGCGCAGACATTCCTCGGCATCCACCACCGCGCACTCTTTCTGAAACCCCGCAAGACGCTGTTGATCCACCAGTGCCGCCTTCGCATAAAGCTCCTGCGCCGTGCAAACCGTCTGAATCGCCGCTTCAATTTTTCCCTTCAAATTGTGGCTCTGATCGATCATGAACGCGATATCCGCCGGCTTACCTTTCTCCGCGCGGTACGCATGCAGCTCATGAAAAATGCGGAACACTTGATAAGGATCAATCGAACCAAGCGTCAAGTCGTCGTCTGCGTATTTCCGGTCGTTAAAATGAAATCCGCCCATCATCCGCTGATGCAGGAGCCACGCTACGATCTGCTCGATGTTCTGCGCCGCATAATGATGCCCCGTGTCTACGAGCACCACAGCCTGTGGGCCAGCCGCCTTTGCCAGCAGCAGCGCCATGCCCCAGTCGGCAATATCGGTGTGATAGAAAGCCGGCTCGAACGGCTTGTACTCCACGAGCATCCGTTGGCCCGGAAGCATGCTCGCATGCGCCTCCCGCAGTCCTTCTTCAAAATATTCAATGCGCTTTCGAATGCTCTGCGAGCCCGGATAATTCGATCCATCGGCGAACCAAAGCGAAATATCGCGCGAGCCGAGCGCCGCCGCAATCGCGATCGACTCCTTCAGATGATCGAGTGCCTTTTTTCGTATGCTCGCATCCGGATTTCCCAGCGACCCATATTTATATTCCCGGTCCTGAAAAACGTTGGGATTGATCGCACCTGCGCGGATGCCGTATTTCTGCGCAATCTTCTGCACGTTGCCCGCGCCCGCCGATCCCTCCGGCACGTCCCAGAGCACGTGCAGCGCGAGCGTCGGGCACGCCCCCGTAACCGCATGCACCTGCGCCGCATCGCTGAATTTTTCTTCTATGGATGTAGCAGCCGCGGCCTGTATGAATTTCCCAAATCGCGTGCCGGTATTTGCAAAGCCCCAGGAAGGAAGTTCAATTTGTAGTTCGTCGAGCGCCTTGCCTACCGCCTCTATCTGTTGATCTTTCATCTCGCCCCTCTCACGGGACGCATTTTAATCCAATCGGCCTCACAATCGGCTGGATTTTGAGGCCAACGAACCCTCAAGCGAGTTCCCCAGCATCGCGTCCGCATACTTCGCCACTGCCTCGAATCTCACACCGTTCGCCGTATCATACTCTCCAGCCAGCGCCGCAATCTGCACCGCGAAATTCCCCACCGTTGAGCTTTCCGCCGACCCAACCACAACCTCCAGCCCCGTGCGTTCCGCCGTCAAGCGGTTAAGCAACTCGTTCCTTCCGCCCCCGCCGACGATATATAACCTCCGAATTTTCTTCTTCGTGATCGCCGCCACGTCCGCCAGCACCTGCGCATAACGCGCCGCCAAACTGTGCAACACGATATTCGCCATGCGCGCGATTCCGTCGCGCCCGTTCGTCAACGCGCCGTGCCCCGACTTCGCCCGTCGCGCGTTAATCACCGCCGGCAAATTGCCCGGCAGCAAAAATTCCGGATCGTCCACGTCGATCAAATGATCCGGTGCAGGCAGCTTCTCGCAAGCAACGATCAAGTCCTCAATCGAAAGATCGTATCCCTGCTTCTTCCATTGCTCCAGGCACTGCCGCAGCAACCACATCCCGTTCACGTTTTTCAGGAAGCACGTCTTCCCGCCGACGCCCCCCAGATTCGTAAAATTACTCGCGAACGCTTCCTTCGTCGCGCAAGGCGTATCGAGCAGCGTCCCCACCAATGACCACGTCCCCGAGCTGATAAACGCCCAATCGTCGCCCTCCGCCGGAATCCCTGCAATCGCCGACGCCGTATCGTGGCACGCCGGCACAATCAGCTGCGCATCACGCAACGCCGGCAGTTCAGCCAGCGCCGCCTTCAACGGCCCCGCAACATATCCTGGCCGCACAATCTTATGCGTCGCGCCCCGATCGATTCCTGTCGCCTGAAAAATCTCGTCGCACCAGTTGTGCGTCTTCCGTTCCACAAGCTCCGAGTGCGTCACATTCGTGTATTCGCAGACGGCCTCGCCGCCCAGCCAGTGCGTCACATACTCCGAAATTTGCAGCCACGGCAAACGCTCATCGATGCCGTCCGCGCGATCCGCGAAAAGCTGATAAATCGTATTGATGCGATGAAACTGAATCCCCGTCAGCTCGTACAACCGCTCGCGCGAAATAATCCTATGAACCTGCTTCTCAGCCTCCACCGTCCGCTCATCGCGATAGCAAAAAGCCTTCCCTGCGGCGCCGCCATCCGCCGTCACGCGAACGTAATCGACTCCCCACCCATCCACGGCGATCGACGCAATCCCTTCGCCAGCCGCCTCCGCGCACAACCGAATTCCCTTCTCCACTCCCGCGCAGACGTGCTCGATATCCCAATAAAGCCTGCGCCCTTCGGCTACGGGCCCGTTCGCAAAGCGATGAATCAACTCCGGCGTCAGCCGATTCTTGTCCCTCCGCAACAACGAGACACGACAGCTCTCGCCCCCCAAATCCACCGCCACCAGCGCCTTTTCTGTCACGCGCTCTCCCGAGCCAGATCCCGTGTAATCCGCATCAACCACATCATCCCGCACGTCGAACTGGCGCCTCCTATCTAAGGAAGGCGTCGCTCAATCCTCCGTCCACCGGAATAATGTGCCCGCTCGTGCAGCGTGAGTGCGGCCCCGCTAAAAATAATATCGCCTGCGCGCAATCGTCCGGCTCGATCGGCTGATGTGTCAGCGTCCTCTTCGCATAAAATTCCGCCAGATGGTTCCGCAATTGATCGTCCGTCGCCTTCGCATCGAATTCAATCCCATATTTCTTCAGCGACGTAATCACGCGGTCGCGCGGAAACATCGTCGACCCCTTCACCACCGTCGCCGGGCTGATCCCGTTAACGCGAATCTTCGGTGAAAACGCAATCGCCATCTCGCGCACCAGATGGCTCACAGCCGCCTTGCTCACGTCGTACGCCTCGCTCCCCTTCTTCGCCACTACTGCGTTCGCCGAGCTCGTCAGCACGATCGACGCATCCAGGTTCTGCTCCTTCAAAATCTGCGCCGCTTCATCCACAAGCCTGTGATTAGCGGTCACATTGATGTCCAGTGTCGTGTCCCACTGCGCATCGCTGATTTTTCCATCCGGCGACGACGGGAATATTGCTGCGGTATTAATGATGATGTCAACGCCGCCGTAAGTTGCCACCACCTCCCGCAGCGCTTGCTTGATCGCGGCCCTGTCGCGAATATCAATTGCTGCGCCCAAAGCGGCCTCTTTGCCGACCACCTTCTGCGCCTCTTCCGCTGCCTTCTTTGCCTCGCCGGCTTCCCGATCTGCCACTGCAACGTGCGCGCCGCGTTGCGCTGCGAGTTGAACGCTCGCACGCCCGATTCCATTCGCGCCGCCGACAATCATCGCCACACGACGGCTCAGTTCCTTCTCCGGTGGACGCCGCCGAATCTTCGCCTCTTCGAGCGCCCAATACTCGATCCGAAACGCTTCCGAAGGCGGCAGCGCCACGTAATTCTCGTAAACCGTAAACGCGTCCGTCTTGGCCGCCTTGCCCGCTTGCGGCAATTCCTTCGGCGGAGCGCCCGTCGAGAGCGCCGTCGCGCCCTCCATCACGTGAATCGCGTTCGTGTAAAACTCGCCCGTGATCCGCGCTTCGGTCTTATCTTTCGCGAAGCTGAACATCCCGATCCCCGGTACCAGCACCACGGTCGGATTCGGATCGCGCATCGCCGGTGACTCCGCCTGTGCAAAGCTCTTGTAATACTCCGCATACTCCACGCGATACGTCTTCAGGGCCGCATCAATCTTCTCGCGCAATCCCTCCAGATTCTGCGAAGGTGTCCACTCCACATAAAGCGGACGAATCTTCGTGCGGATAAAATGATCCGGGCAGCTAGTGCCCAGATGCGCCAGCTTCTTCGCATCCTTCGAATTGACGAACCGCTGCACCTCGGGCAAATCGTTAAAATGCCCAATCAACCGCGTCTGCGCCGAAACTCGTCCGCGGATATAAGGGAAGATATCGATCGCCAGCTCGCGGTGATTCGTCAGTTGCTTGCATGTCTGCCCGCCGAACACCTTCTCACCCTTCTTTTCGGCGTGTTCCATCACGAATTGCCCCAGTTGATCGATGATCGTGATCGTGTTCACGTAGCAATCGCGCTGCGTGTCGCCCCACGTGAAAAGTCCGTGACCACCAAGCACAATTCCATCGCAGCCGGGGTTATCCTGCACGGCCTTCCGCAGCATCATTCCCAATTCGAATCCCGGACGCTGCCACGGCAGCCAAACCAGCTTGTGCCCGAACCGCTTGTTAAATTCCTCCATCTTCTCGCGCCCGTTCGCCGCTGCCGCCAGCGCAATACCCCAGTCCGGGTGCAAGTGATCGATGTGCTCGAAGGGCAAAAACCCATGCAGTGACGTATCAATGGACGCAGCCACCGGGTTCTCGCCAAACGTGCACATCGGATACATCCCCACCATCTCGTCCTCGAACTCAACGCCGCGATAACGCCGCTCCAGCGAATGCAGCTTATCCATATAAAGGGTCGCGAATCCGCTGCGCTTGATCGTTCCGATATCGCCGCCGCTTCCCTTCACCCAAAGCACGTTCACGTCCTCGCCCGTAATCGGGTCCTTGCACGTTATCTTTGAGCTGGTGTTTCCGCCGCCAAAATTCGTGATCCGCAGATCCGAACCGAGCAGGTTTGATCGATAGCGAAGCTGATCGGGGCCGTCGAGCTTCTGCGCCTCCTGATCGTTCCACCGATCCTCAAGATAGCGAAGCTGTTCAAGTGTCTTCATTCTCGCAATTCCTCTCGTTGACATGGCAATCTTCCTGACTTCAAATTCGGGGGCGCAAAACTCTTCGTAATTTCAAGATGCCGTCATCCTGAGCTGCGCGGCCTTAGGGGCGCGGCGAAGGACCCCTCTTGCCTTTCTCTCGTTCCCGACCTCAATCCGATCGCAAATTGGTCACAGCCTACAACAACTTGTGACCTTTTCATCGCGTGCCGAACGTGCCTCGCTGCCCCAAAACAAAATGTCGACGCGTCCACTTTTCAGCGCGGAGTTAAACGCTCACTTAGACTGAGCGCCGTAGGCGCGGCACAACTTAGGAGCGCCGGAGGTCCGGCACAGACGGCTTCTGTGCATCGGCTTTCATGTTGCTTACTAGCGGCTTTACACATCAAGGCCGCACAACTCGCCAAATCGCCTCTTGCCTGTTTACTCCTCATGGTCACCCGAAGGCTGGCAAGCAGGCTATCCCTGCGCTCTCTGAAGACTTCCTCGCGGTAGCAGCAGAAAACATTACTTCACGCCGCCCCGTAATTGCAATAGCGCAATTGTTCCAAATACGAAACGCAAGCCTCTCCGCAACCATTCTCCGCACTTGTGCCCGCGTTTTCGCGAGAAACGGATTCGGCCCGTAGGTCCCGCTCCATCCCGTTGCAATTACACTCCAAGCTCAATTTCATTAGGAAAGTAAGTTATTTTCCCTTGACTTCCCCGTATCAACGGATGTACGTTCCACCCACCAAAATGGCTCGGGGTGGGGCTCTGTTCTCAATCGCACATTCTTTGTTCGCACCTCGATGATAAAACGGCTTGTCCGCTGGGGCGGGATGCTTGCGGTTTTGGCCTCTGGTGATGTGTTTTGATCAAACGAAGTCAAGCGTAGTTCTTAATTTAAGGAGCGAGATGATGCAGAAATTTGAACGTCTGTGCTTCAGAAAGGGAGTTGGACTTCACCGCCTCGCATATCTCGCGGCGGCTTTCGTCCTTCTCATGGGCATGCTGGCAGGTCCTGGCGCCGCCCAAACGGTCACAGGCCAGATCACCGGCACCGTCACCGACCCATCGGGAGCCGTGATTTCCGGTGCCAAAGTCACCCTCACCAACACCCTCACCCAGCAGGTTCGCACCTTGAACTCTAACACGTCCGGCGATTTTCAGTTTACCGACGTTGTCCCGGGAACCTACGAACTCCAGATTACGCAGTCTGGGTTCAGTACTTACGACCAGAAGAACGTCATCCTCGGAACGCGCGAGGCTCTGGCTCTTCACCAGATCCAGATGCAGGTAGGCGCGGTGACGAATGAGGTCACGGTCTCGGCAGTGGCAGCGCGCGTTGAAACAGACTCCTCAGCGCACTCCGGCCTCGTAACGGATACTCAAATCACGAGCATTCCCGACAAGGGGCGCAACTTTAAGGATTACTTGCAGCTGCTGCCTGGAACCGTCAGCGGCGGCCAAACCGACGCCCCCGGATGGGGCTCGGGTGCTGTTCAGTTTAATGGCGGCGATTCCGGTACCGTTCTCGTTCAGCTTGATGGTATCGCCAGCCAGGACACGGGCGCACCAACCAACGGCGGCTATATTTCACCCAGCGTAGACTCCATTCAGGAAATGCGCGTTCAGACCGGCAATGAAAACGCCGAATTCGGCGGCCGCGCCGGCGGCACGGTGAACGTCACCACCAAGAGCGGCACCGGCCAATTCCACGGCGACCTATACGAATTCAACCGCAACAACTTCTACAACTCCAACGATTATTTCCGGAACCAGAATTCGAATCCCGCAATCAGCGGCCATCCGGCGCCTTACAAATTCAACAACTTCGGTGGAGTGCTCGGCGGCCCAATCCTGCTGCCCTTTACGCAATGGAACCGCAGCCGGAACAAGGCCTTCTTCTTTATCTCTAGCGACAATCTGCATCGCACGGTTTCCTCGAATCCCTCGAACCAGTCGATGCCAACTCCGGCAGAGCGTGCGGGAGTCTTCACGAACTTGACCCAGAACCTTACCGATCCCGCAGGCGTGGCTCCCACCTGCAGTGGAACAACCCCGAACATCACATGCACGTTCCCCGCTGCAGACATGAACACGGCAGGGCAGAAATTTCTTAGCCTTCTGCCGCTACCCACCTGCAGGAGGCTGGGCGACAGCACAACCGGCCTCAATGCCCCGCTTGCCAGCTTGCCGGCTTGTCCGAGCAACAGTTTTAACTTCAACTACGTTAACGTAACACCGCATCCGTGGTGGAACGACACGATGCGCACCGATTTCAATATCTCAAACAATGAGACGTTCTATATCCGGTTGCTTAAGAACTACGAGCAGACTCAGGGGCAGTTCGGATTCTTGGGCGGCTCCGGGAGTTGGCCACAGTCGCTGATCAATTACACCATCCACAGCGATGGCGCGGTGGGCACTTTGGTTTCTACCCTCCGCTCCAACCTCGTTAATGAGGCGACTCTGGGTACCAACTACGCTCTCCAGACGGTGGATCCCTTTAATCAAGCCGCTCTCGATAACAACAACCGGGCCGCGCTTGGCCTCGGGCCGACCGTTCTTCCGGTTCTCTTCCCCGATGCTACAAACGGCGGTGCACAATCGAAACAGGTCAATCAACACGACCTGATTCCAAATGTCACTTTCGGAGGCTTCACGTTCCAGAACGCCTCGGTCGGCGGAAGCGATTCCGTGGCCAAAGGGACGATCTCTAATGCCCCGGGCTTCAGTTTCGAATCGCGGTATCCCTTCTTCGGTACGGACAGCGACTGGACTGTTACCGACAACCTCTCGTGGGTTAAGGGAGCGCACAGCCTGAAGTTCGGTATTTTCTACGAACATGTTTCCCGCACCACGGCGACGTATTCCAATAGAACGGGCGCACAATTCAACGGAATCGTCGACTTCACCTCTGGCACTGCAAATCCGTTGGATACAGGCAACACGTTCGCGAATGCATACACGGGCGTCTACCAGCGCTATGCCGAGGACAACGCTCGCAGCAACGCACATGGGCTGAACTATGACATCGAGTGGTTCGCCCAGGACACCTGGAAAGCTACTCGACGTCTGACGCTGGATTACGGAATCCGGTTCAGCATCATGGTTCCGGACTATCTGCGCAACGGCGAGACCCTGGCTCAATTTAATCCCTCGGTCTACAAGGCAGCACTTCAGCCGGGGCTAATTCAACCATGTCTCGTAGGTGCCGTTCGCATGGGTTGCGAAAGCAATGGCACACCCGTTTCCGCCAGTGTGATCGGGCTCTTCGATCCGACCACCTATGCCTCAAATTGCAGCATCACTGGCAACGCAAAGTGCCCGTACCAAGGCATGGTCACGTTTCCCGGAAAGGCCTATAACACGCCTCCAATCGGCTACGGTCCGCGCTTTGGCTTCGCGTGGGACGTTTTCGGAAACGGTAAGACAGCCGTTCGCGGCGGGTTCGGCATATTCTATGACCGCACCGGCGGCATCGATGACGTGCTGACGCAGGTCGACCAGCCGCCCCTGATCCTCGGACCGTCCATTTACAACGGCTCAATCGGGCAGTTGCTTGCAACGCCGCCCAGCCAGTTGTTTATTGGACCTCAGACGGCCTATGGTAACCTGCGCGACTTCAGCAGTCCGCAGGTCTATGACTTCAACCTCGGCGTGCAACACGACCTGACGCACGGTGTTTTGCTGGACGTCTCCTATGTCGGCAATGTCTCTCGTCATGGACGCCGGACCATGGACCTCACCAACTTGCCTTACGGCGAGGACTTCCAGTCGCAGTTTATTGATCCGACGCAGAGCGGAAACAAGCCGCTTCCTGCCAACGTCATCCGCTGCATGGATTCGCAACTCATCTGCGGATACAACAGCGAACCGTTCGCCACATTCGACGCCAATTCGAACTACAATTCGCTGCAAGCGACCGTTACCAAACGTTTCGGTAAGGGGCTAACGGCGGGCGCAGCTTACACGTACTCGAAAGTGCTCGATGAAGGTGGTTGCTGCAACCGGTGGCTACCCGCCCGCTACTACTACGGACCCGGCTCGCAGGATCGCAGGCAAAACCTCACAATCAACTGGTCCTACACTCTGCCGAACAGCCACTTCGAGAATCGGCTCGCCAAGCTGGCGACGAATGGTTGGACGGTGCAAGGAGTCGCATCCTTCATTGCGGGCGCACCCGGAACAGTGTCTTGGTCTTACAACGGCGATCCAAACGGAGCGACGAACGGCGGCAACCAGGGTGGCCCCACACAGCCCAGCCTGGTTTCCGGCCAGTCTGTGTACGGATCGCGGAGTTCCGCAACGAACTTCCTCAACGCTGCGGCGTTCAAAGCGGCACCGAACGGATCGGGCACATGCGTTCTGAATCAGCCTGCGACGTGCGGCCTCGGCAACGCTTCACCCAGGGATGTTTTCACTCAGCCCGGTGTGAACAATTGGGACATTTCCCTATTTAAGAACTTCCAATACAGCTCCAGCGAGTCGCATTACATTCAACTTCGCTGGGAGACATACAACACCTTTAACCACACGCAGTTCGCCAACCTGAGCAGCTCGAACCTGAACGCAAGCAACACCTCGTCGTTCGGTAAGGTTTCATCCGCTCAGCCACCGAGAATCATGGCGTTGGCCGTAAAGCTGTACTTCTAAACCCACTCCGCGCAGGGCCGTGGCCCCACCGCGGCCCCTGCGCGATGTTGTCCAACGGCGGAGCTTCGGCTCCGCCGTTTTTTCTTCGGTGCCCTCCCTGCTCACCTTCCGCGGTGGCACAGCCACTCTTGGCTGTGTGCTTTTGAATTACGCTCGTCTTCGAATTTTGCTTCGTCGCAGCCACCGTCCTTTCCTGAGCACGCGAAGGGCACGCGCGAATTTTGCGCGCCTTTCTCGCTGGTTTTATTTTGTAGCGCCGGCTTCTAGCCGGCGCCTTTGAATTGATTGCGCTTGCAACGGTTTATGTAGCCGCCGACTTGCGGTTGAGTCAGGCGCTTTTTGGTTCGCTCGCGGCAGATTCGTTGTAAATCAGACACACCCCATTTCCGTTCCGATTTTGCGGTGCCCAGCCCGCCCATTTCGCACCAAAATTGCACGTTTTAATGGCGCTTAGCCGCGATTTCAGGGCAATTTTGACACACCGTTCAGCTTGGCGAGTGTCTCGAAATCGACGGAAGAAATTCCTTGCAAGTACAGTCATGACATGGTATACTTGGTTTGGAGTTTTACGCTATGCCGGCTGAGGTCCCGATCTACAACGTCCAAACAATTCCAGTCGAGGCTGCACCGCAAAGTTCTAATCGAGAAGCCCCGATTAGAATTGGCTCTAAATCCAACAGCATCAACACCAAATGGATTTCTAATCGAGAAAAAGGGGGACTTTTTTAACCCCTGCTAACGCTAAAAATCGAGGCTATCGATGTTGCTCTTGTTAATGATCAGCGGCGCTCCCAAAATGATCTGGTCGCCCTTGATCTGCAGCGTCCCGAGCCGGCCCGCCTCAATGGATTTCGCCCCAGCCGCAATCCTTTTGTTTGCAAGGAGGTAAGCCGCATAGACGGTCGCGTAGCCAAGATCATGCGTGTTCCAAAGCACCACGGTCTGCACGCTCCCATCGTGCACGTAAGGCTTGCAAATACTAGGCAATGAGAGCCC
>DATEGW010000183.1:0-16412 GCA_035279845.1 Candidatus Acidiferrales bacterium
GCGACGTCCGTGGCTTCTATCTCTACACGATTTCACCTTTCGTTGTGCTTCCCTATCAGACGAGCACGCCCGTGACGTTCCTGGATCCGACGAGAATCAACTCGGTCGGTCAACCAACGCCCGTTTCGATTTCCGTGCCCACCCTGCAATTCATCCCCACGCGCCCTGGTGGCGACCTGGAAGCGATTTCGAATATCGAATATAGAATCCCGATAGCCGGGCCGGTGGAGTTCGATCTGTTCCACGATTTTGGAGTGAACGGAATTTTGAAGACTTCTGAGTTGGCCCTGGACCCCTCGGCCGTCGCAACGCTGCATGAGCAGTTTCCGAATGCGTCGACGCGGCCCACGATTATGCCGGGCACGAATTTCACGCCGCACACGTCGGTCGGGATTCAGGTCGTCGTCCAATTGCCGATTATTGGGGCGCCCGTTC
Source organism: Candidatus Acidiferrales bacterium (assembly GCA_035279845.1). Taxonomy (GTDB): domain Bacteria; phylum Acidobacteriota; class Terriglobia; order Acidiferrales; family UBA7541; genus Palsa-295. The sequence goes on from DATEGW010000183.1 coordinate 436, forward strand.
GAGTGTTTTACGCATGGAATTATTTGAGAGTGAGAGATGCGATCCAGCCACCCCTCGGCCTGTATCCATGCGCGGATGCCACGAAGGCATGCACGTATTCGGGTTTCGCCAGCCTGCCGGCCGGTGTGTTGAATTCGCAGATTCGGCCAGAGTTGAATTTGATTATGCAGAGCAATCAGGCACAGCAGAGAATTCCGCCGACATTGCTCGAGCCGGCCCATACCTTGAACTTCACGGTGAGCCGGACTTTCTAGCGATTTGGAATGGCAGAAAAGCCGCGACTCCGTGGCTGGTTTGAGGCAAGATGTCATGCCCCGGATATGCGGGAAAGACAATATCGTCAGGCAAAGGCACGCAGATGACCCGGGTGCGTGAGGTGAAACAGGATATGGGGTTGGAGGAATTGGAATGAACCGGTGGACGACGAGTGCGGTTTTACTCTTTTTCGTCGCGCTCGTAGCGGGGTGCGGCGGCAACAGCACGAACGCTGGTATTACGATCACGGCTGCCAGCACCACCACGGGAGCGAACTCGGTGACCGTGCCGGTCAACGGTACCGAGCAGTTCGCCGCGAGCGTCACCGGAGTTTCCGTTACCACGGTTTATTGGCAGGTGTGTTTAGCGACGCCCGTATCGAATCGTCAGATTCCGACGACTTGTACCGCAATCCCCGGGGTCACGGCGCGTCCCGGCAGCAAGGTGCTCACAGGATACGGCAGCATCAATCAGAACGGTTTCTATACTGCGCCGGCACAGATTCCTAATCCGAATAGTTTTGTCATTCTGGCCACGAGTCCGGTGGATCTTACGGCTTTTGCTACGTTCACGGTTACGATCGATTCAGGAATCCGCGTTCAAGTCACGCCCACGGCCGTAACGATCGGTACTGGCGGCAGTCAGCAGTTCACTGCCACTGTTACAGGCACTTCTAATACCTCCGTCACGTGGGAGGTTAACGGCACTGCCGGCGGCGATCCAAATAACGGAGGCACAATTACTCCGGGCGGGCTTTACACAGCACCGCCTACGGGTACTTCTGCCGTCACAATCAAAGCGGTATCGGGCGCGGATAATGCCACCAGCGGAACCGCCACCATCAGTCTCGTGGATGCAACCCCGACGCTCACCGGAATAGAGCCACAAGTCGCCGGGCAAGGCTCATCGCAGCAGGAAGTTTATCTCGCCGGGACGAATTTCACGAGCAACGGTTCGGTGATTGTGAACGGCACGTCTGTACCGTTTGTATTCCTCAGCACGTCGCTCCTGCGCGCCATAATTCCCGCAAGCGAACTAACTGCGGCCGGCGCCGTTCCCGTCCAGTTTCAATTGCAACCGATTCCCCCACAGGTCGGGCAGCTTTCGAATGCGGAAAATCTCACAATCGTTCCGGTTCGGCCTTCCATCGTGGCGTACTCTCCGCGCAGCTTCACGGCAACAGGCGCGGCCTCGACCGTCAACCTTACGGGCGGATTTTTCTTGCAGGGCGCGTCGGCAAAGACGGCAGTTCAGTTTGACGGCGGCAACGAAGGCGCGGCAGTACTTTCAACAATCGACAGCGCGCATCCATCTCAACGCCTGGGTGTGACGTTGCCCGCCAATGCGCTGAGCGTCCCCGGACTGTATGCGATCACAGCTCAAAACCCCGGGATCGCTGCGGGCCAGCCATCGATGTCCGCGGCCAATATTGCCGTCACTCCCACCTCTGCAATGCTGCCCTCCGGTGGTGCGACCGCAATTTCGCTGGGCGGAGGTTCGCAGCCTTCCTCAATTGCCGTCGATTTGGGAACCGGCATCGCCGTGATTGCTGAGCAAGGTGCGAACGCGGTCGCACTGGTCGATACGGCGTCGCGCACCGTTACCGCGACCATTCCCGTCGGCACGACGCCTACCGGTGTCGCCATTGACGATCTGCTGCCTCATCATCTCGCGCTGGTGGTCAATAGCGGCGATAACAGTATCTCCGTGATCGATCTGAGCACTGGAGCAGTAACGAAAACGATTTCTCTCGCCGGATTTACGCCTACAACCAGTCATCCGGTTTCAATCGGGATCAATTCCCAGACCCATCGTGCAATCGTGGCCAATGCGAGCACGAATCTGGCGACGGTGATCGACTTGGTCAACACGAATACGAATATCGATCCCGCGTGTACCACCGCGCCGTGCCCTCTCATCGCTGTGGGAGGAACTTCGACCGGTTACAGCACAGGTGGAAGCCCCGCGATCGGTATCGACTCGCAACTCAACTGGGCCCTCGTCACGCCGGGCGGCGCGGGTTCGATCAACATTGTGGATCTCGGTTTCGGAAGTCCTAATCCCGGCAGCGGTGGCCGCGCGCCTGCGGTGATTGCATCGCTCTCGCTCTCCACTACGGTGCAAGGTGTGGGGATCGATTCGGAAACGCACACAGCGCTCTTCACCGATTTCAATTCGGGCAATGTCACCACGTACAGCCTGCTTGACAACACTGTGAACTCCGTCACGAATTTCGGTGCCGCCCTTGCGCTGCCAAAAGAAAATGTGGCTGCCGTGAACCCGTTGCAAAACATCGGCATCGCCATCAATTCCGAAGGCACGGGCACAGCTTCGATCATCGACCTCGGCAATCACAACGTGCTTCAGACCGTGACAGGCCTTACTAGCCAGGATGGCGCGCCGGACGCGGTGGCCGTCGATCCTGCCACCAACGAAGCTCTTATCGCTAATTCCGCCGCGGGCACGGTTACCGTGATGCCCCTTGGTGCATCCAGTCCAAAGCCGCTGCAGATCCTCGAATCGAACCCGTCCATCGCATTCACGTCTGCCACTCCTCTTTCTCTGACGATCAACGGCATGGGGTTCGACGTCAGTTCGACAGTTCTGCTGGATGGAACGCCTGTCTCCGGCGCCACGGTCGTGAACTCACGGGAGATTCAGGTCAGCGTGCCTGCGAGCCTTCTCGTTTCAGCGCGGCGCTTTGCCGTTCAGGTACAAAACACAGCGGGTGCCGCCGTTTCTGTTTCCAACGTCGAGCCGCTGACAGTAGTTCAGGCCGTTTCCGTCGGCACGGCGCCTGCTGGAGTCGCTGTCGACCCGGATCACGATCTTGCAGTAGTCACGAACTCGGGTAGCGGCAATATTTCTCTTGTGTCCATCGCGCCGCCGTCGAGTTCTTCTCCGCAGTCTCTTGGAGCTGTCGGCGTGATTGGCAGTCCGCTTCCCGCGCATCTGAATCCGCGGGCCGTGGCGGTCGACCCGCGCCTTGGCCTCGCCGTGGTGGCCAATTACGACAGCAATGATCTTTCACTAGTCGACTATTCCAACATAAATATGCCGGGTCCGTATGCTCCTCCGGCAGTCCCCGGATGCGCCGCTACTACCGTTTGCACGGGGCCGGCTGGCGTTGCATTCAACCAGGATACGGACGCGTTCCTCGTCACGGATACGAATATTGGTGCTGCGAATAGCGACGTGGCCTTCGGCACCGTCACGCCGCCGACGGCCACTTCAGCCGCTTCGATCGGCAATCCTGGAACGCCGCAGCCCGTCGATCAGACGCCGGGCGACTTGGCCATTGCGCCTTCCTTTGACCCGTTTGACCCGGTGAACAATCCGAATCCATTTTTGACGTATGCCGCAATCGCATCCTCGGCGCAGACAAGCGTCATCGATTTTCTGAATACCGCGTCGGAGCTCGTAGTGGGCCGCACCACAGGAGTCGTTCAGCCCGCGGGTGTCGTTTACGATTCGCTAAACCGCGTTTTCCTTGCGTCGGATAGCCTCAACAACGCCATCGTGATGGTCAATCCGCTTACGTTCGTTCCAGTTGCGGTTCGAGGCGGCTTCAACCCGTCTTCGATTGCATACAACTCGCAAACGAGCACGATCGCAACTGTGAATGGCGCAACGGGCACGCTATCCGTTCTCGATTACGTGTGTCCGCCCTTGGCGGGTCAGCCGGCGTGTACCGCGCCGCAGGTTCGCGACGCGATTGGCCTGGTGGGGTCGCAGATTTCTCCCACAGCGCCGTTAGGGCCGAAGACGATCGATATCGATCCCCTTCTGAACGTGGCCGTGATGGTCGATTCGGAAAACAACCGCGTGCTCCTGATTCCGCTTCTCTATTGATCTTTAGCGTTGGGTTATCTTTAGCATGGCAGGAAAATTGTTTCTCACCGGCAACCCTAGTCTGCGTCTAAGCATCCGACCGGGGCATAGACGCGGGAAGCCTGCTCGAATTTGCCGTGGACGGGAACGCGGTTTCGTTGTACCTTGTGCCGGTTCGAATTGACCAGCTTCTGCGTCGAAGCTATAATCCCGCACTCGTGTTTAAGCGCCATATTTATGTGAAGGAGTCAGAATGAAGATGCGATTCGTAGTACCCGTTTTTGCGGCTCTTGCGTTCTCGTCGATCGCGGGAGCGCAGACGGCGTCAAAGGCCGCCGATGCACCGGCCAAAATCGGCGTGATCGATTTTCAGGGTGCCATTGCAAGCACTGCCGAAGGGAAAAAAGATGCGGCCCAGTTGCAAACCGAGTTCGCGCCGCGCCAGCAGGAGTTGGCCAACCTGCAAAAACAGGGCCAGGATCTGCAAACCAAGCTTAGCACCGGAGCGAACACTCTGAGCGATGACGAAAAAGCTCGCTTGCAGAGCCAGATTAACCAGGTTCAGACGTCAGGCCAGCGAAAGCTGCAGGACCTGCAGGACGATATGAACGCCCGCGAACAGGATTTCGTGCAGGAAATCGGATCGAAAATGGTGCAGGTCGTCGACAAATACGCCAAAGAAAACGGCTTCACCATAGTGATCGACGGCGGTTCGCAACAAAGCACAGTCGTTTGGGCGGCACCGGACGTCAACATTACCCAGCCGATTATTTCGCTCTACGATTCAACCTATCCAGCGAAGACGTCTTCGACTGCGCCGTCTTCTTCAACTCCGCACACCACGCCACCGGCGCATCCAAGCGGGCCTGGCAACACCAAGAAGCCATAACAAGAATCCTGCAAGCAAAGAGCCTCGCTGGCGAAACCGGCGGGGCTCTTTTATTTGCTACTTCGACTAACAGTCAGGCGTGCGCAAACGACTCTTCAACTAACTCGATGAGTAATTTGCCGCCTACTTGTGCAGACACCAGAAAGAAGTTTACCCGCGCGCCGTCCGCTCCCTCGCGAGCCTGCGGGTAAACGGGTGCGAGCCCAAAACGGTCGCGCAAAAGCTGCGCTGCCCTGTCCACATTCCGAACGTTCAGCTCAATTTGTTGAATTCCCTCGCCATGTTTTTGCAGAAATCGCGCAATCGCCCCGTCTGCATTGCGATTGCGAGTAGTTAGAATGTCAACACGCGCCCAATCGCCGACGTTAATTTCAAATTCTTCCGCGTCCAGATCAGGCGGCACATTGGCAAGATTCGGCGACCCATTTGCCGCGCGCATGCGAGAAAATCTGCTTGGCTCGATAGCGATGCCGACCGTTGTTCGCGGAAATCTGCCCTGCTTTCCATACTCACCGAAAATGAAACAGTCAGCTAAATCGGGATCGGCGAGCCAGCCGCTAACGCACTGCTGCGCACGAGCAAATCCGAGAGCAAACATTTCAGCCGCCGCCCGTTCGCGCACGCGTGCATCGGACGTACTGAGTTCATCGATCAGTTGAGCGATGAGGTTGCCGGTTGGCGGCGAATTTTCAGGGAGTGACATGCGCCGCATCTTGAACGGCGTTTACATTGGACAGAACGGCGTAGGCGACTTGGCCCGGCTGCACCGTCAGCGGCACGTCCCAGCGAGGACGCACATCGCCCACAGATGCCGGAGTACTCAACGTGCTCAGGTAATACGTGCCCGGCGAGACGTTGGGGAAAAATCCCTGTCCCTGGAGATTGGTTTCGGTGCGGCCAACGAGATATTTGCCCTCGGCGAGGTCGAGTATGCGGCGTTGGACCTCCGGATTGCGCTTGGCCTCCAGCGCGTTCCATTTTCGACTCGGATCGATATCCTGCAGATTCATATCGATGCCGTTGATGCTCTCCGGCACCTGCTCGATGTAGCGGCGGACCGCTTCGTCGTACTTCGACTTTTCGCTCTCGTATTTCTTCGGATTCTTCTGCTTGTCGGATTCCTTCACGGTTGAAACAGGAAAACCGGAAGCCCGATCGCCCGCATTCCGGTCCATATAGGCTTTATGAAATTCGGGAATGTTCATCACGTCTTCGGCTTTCAGCTTCTTGATGAAATCGACGCCGGAAAACGTGATCCATTTATTTTTCTTCATCCAGTCTTTCAATTCCTTGGAGCAGTCCAGACTATCAATGAAATCGTCGAGATTCTCTTTCGGGTAAGCCGCTTCCCCCTCTTTCTGAATCTCCTCGTAGCTCTTGCTGAGTAGAAACACGGGAAAACCGCGGACTGGCTCTTCCAATCCGCCCGTAGGGCTTACGTGTATCGCAAATTGAATGGAACCGGTTTGCGCCGCGGCGTGTACGGCAGCGGCGCCGGAAATCGCAGCGCATGCGCAAGCGACCGCAACCCAAGTGGCGAACTTCTTCATGCGGGTCATGGTAGCAGAAGGCGGCTGCGTGGCGGAATCAAAACGCGGAAAAATGAATGCGGGAGTACCGCTTTGGACAATGCAAAGCGTGAGGTGGCGGAGATAAACGAGGCATATGAGGCAAAGGAGAAACCACGCACAGTGATTTTCCCGGACGCCGAATTCTTGAAAAAAGCGCTAATTCAGGTGCAAGTCGTTAGCCGATTGCGCTGAACTTAGACTGACAGGCCGGCAGGTTCGATAACGCGTTAATAGAGATGAAAGACCACCTCGATCGTCTGCCTAACGGCTGTGGGCTTGCCATCCGGCCCGAGCGCCGGCTTGAAACGCCAGGTCTTTACGGCTGCCACAGCGTTTTCATCAAGGCCAAGGCCGAGGCTCTTCACAACCTTGGCGTCGAGCACGCGGCCATCCGCGCCGATGATGGCGGAAACAAGCACCGTCCCTTGGTATTTCGCCTTTACCGCTTCATCAGAGAACTGCGCATTGGGACAATAGAGGCAACTCGGTGTGCCATATCCTCCAATACCCGCCGTCGGATAGCCGCCGCCTGTACCGTTCTCGAAACCGTTTCCGAGGCCGCCGCCGTTACCGTTTCCGATTCCGGTGCCTTTTCCGTTGCCCATGGAATCGCCGAGAACGTGCGAGAGCGGGTCGCCCCAAGTGGTCGCGTTGATGTTCGGCGGCGTAAGGTCCTTATTTCCCAGGATAGTGGGCGTCATCGCGATCTGAGGATGTTCCACTGGATGGGAAATTGGCACAGCGATTTGTTGCGCCGCGAACTTGGGAGCGCGGCCGCGCGAAGCAGGTGTCAGATCGCGCGCGCCACCACCACCGCCTGCCTTCTTTACGGAAGGAGGCGCCATGTAGGGCGTAATTGTCATGGCGGTCAGCGGCGTATTGTTGGCCTTGGTCGTCGGAGGCGCGAGAAGCGCGGGAAGCAGCGGGCCGATTATCAGCGCCAGCACCACAACGTGAAAGGCCAGCGAGAGCGCCTGCACCCGCGTAAATTGCGGATTCTTCGACCAGATTTCCGGTATCGGCTCGCCGGTCACTTCCATCGGTGGCAGTTTTGGAGGCGAGATCAGATCTTTCACGTTCTGCCAAAAGCCGGTGAAACCCATGTTCCAGTTTGTAATCAGCCGTGAATTAACGGCGCCGCGAGGGGCAGGCTTAAAAAACTCTTCGAAATTCTCTTTTACACCCGTGCCGAATCCACTGCTCGCAAAGAGATCGCCTTCGGCGGCGCCTTTCACCTTTACAGGCCGCTCCACCAGGAAATCGCGCAGGTTCGAATAGAGTACCTTTAGCCGCGATTCCTGCACTGGCGACCGAAGGTTTCCAAGCGGGTTTTTTTTAGTCAAAACTTCTTCGTGGGGGTTTGGCATCGTCGCTCTTCCGCGCCCAAGTTTAGACGCACTCTATCATATCAAACGGAATTCAACCTCTATCGTCTGCTCCACGGCTGCCGGTTTACCATTTGGCCCAGTGGCCGGCCTGAACCGCCACGTTTTGACGGCCGCCACGGCATTCTCGTCGAGCCCGAGACCAAGGCTCTTTATCACGTGGACGTCGGTGGCGCGTCCATCAGGTGTTATGAGGGCGTCTACCAGAACCACTCCCTGATGCTTGGCCTTCACCGCTTCATCCGAGTACTGGGCATTGGGGCAATAAACGCATTCAGGATACCCGTAGCCACTGTTTCCGGCTGGCGGTCCTTCCTGGCCCGCTCCGTACATGTCACCCTTGCCCAAGCCATTGCCGGGCCCGTCGCCGATACCGTTTCCGCCGTTCGGGCCCAGTGAAGTGCCCACCAAATTAGAAAGCGGATTACCCCACTTCGACGCATTCACATTGGGAAGCGTGATGTCCGGGTCTCCCAGCACCGTCGGCGTCCGCGAGACCTGCGGATTCAGAACAGGGTGCGACGCCGGTGCGGCAAACTGCACAACTGCGAACTTCGGCGCCTTGCCGCGCGCTGAGGGCGTCCTGTCATGCGACGAGCCACCGCCTCTCATTACGTCTGCTGGCGGCGCCATCAGATGAAATGGCGAGAGCGTTACGGCCATTTCTTTGCTGCTTGAGCTCTCCTTAGTCACCGAGTGAAACATCGGTAGCAGCGGCAGCAGAAGCAAGGCAAGCAAACCCGCATGAATCGCAACTGAAAAGGCCTGCGCCCGCGAAAAGCGCGGATTTTTCGACCAGATTTCCGGTAAGGAGTCGGCACTCCCCGCCGAAATTACTTCCTCACTGCGAACAAAAAGTTCGTTCAGGTTCTGTCTAAACCCTACAAAGCCGCAGCTCCACTCGGTCAGCAATTCGGATTTGAACTTGCCGCGCGGGGCAGCCTTGAAAAACTCCCGCAAGTTGTCGATTACGCCTTCGCCAAAGCCACCCGCCGAGAAGAAGGCCGCACCCGCCCTCGATACTTTCGCGGGGCGCTCCAACAGGAAATCGCCCAGGTTCGATAGAAGACCTGCAAACAGCCATTGGTGCGTTGCTGGACGCAAAGTTTCCAAATGGGAATCCAGGATCACTCGTTTCGTCTCACTGTCACTGGGATGGGGCATTGGCCGGCCGCCGGGGTGCGCCTTCGGTAGCGCGCCATAATCAAATAAATTAGACGCTATCCCTCTGGAAAGGATGTATGCGCCCTAAGGCTGACATCGTTGCGTGATTCATTGTAACATACGACTCTTGGTACTCTGTTTCGGTTACATTCCTTGAAAAGAGGGCTCCGGCTCCCCTGTAATGGCGAAATTCATTGACCTGAAAAGCACCTTGAACCTCCCGCGCACGGACTTCCCGATGAAAGCGCGGTTGCCTGAGCGCGAGCCCGCTCAGCTCGCGGCTTGGGAGTCTGCCGGACTCTACCGGCGCATTCTTGAATCGCGGGCTGATGCCCCGCTGTTTGTGCTTCACGATGGGCCGCCCTATCCGACCGGTGAAATCCACCTTGGGACCGGACTTAACAAAGTAGTGAAAGATCTTATCGTTAAGACCAAAACTATGGCTGGCTTCCGCTCGCCTTATGTTCCCGGCTGGGACTGCCACGGACTACCCATCGAGACAAAGGTTGAAAAGGAGCTTGGCGGCAAAGGAAAGGTCTCTGCGGCTGTGTTTAGGGCCAAGTGCCGCGAGTTTGCGGCGCGCTATGTCGAAGCTCACAAGCGCGAATTCAGGCGCCTGGGTATTTTCGGCAGTTGGGATGACCCATACCTCACGATGGACCCCCGGGACGAAGCTTCCATCGCGGGTGCATTTATCGATTTTCTCGACAAGGGGTACGTCTATCGCGGGCTGAAGCCGGTCTATTGGTGCATTTTCGACCGCACGGCGCTCGCCGAAGCCGAAGTCGAGTATGAAAATCACGAGAGCCCGTCGATCTGGATTAAATTCCCGCTGGCGTCAGCGATTGGCTCCATTGGTTTGCAACCGGGCGAGAATCTTTCGGCGCTCGTTTGGACCACTACGCCCTGGACCCTGCCCGCAAACCGTGCGCTGGCATTCCATCCGGATTATGAATATGTGGTCGCCGATACTTCCTCAGGCAAGTTGCTCGTTGCCAGAGACAGGCTGAATGCGTTCGCGAGCGAGCTGAAAATTGAAGTCCGCGATGTGCAAGGTGGCTGGAGGGGCAAGGAATTCGAGGGCGCGCAATTCCAGCACCCGTTCTTGGAGATGAAAGTTCCGGGCGTACTTGCGGACTACGTCACGCTCGAAGCAGGCAGCGGGATCGTTCACACCGCGCCCGGTCATGGCGCGGACGACTTCCGCACCGGGCAAAAATACGGGCTTGAAGCGTATGCGCCGCAGGATGATGAGGGGCGGTTTGTTGAGGGCTTGCCGGAATACAAGGGCAAGACCGTTTTCGAAGCGAACCCGATTGTGATTGGAATTCTTAAGCAGCGTGGAATGCTCGTCGGCGAGCGAAAACTTGCGCATAGCTATCCCCACTGCTGGCGTTGCCACAATCCTGTGATCTTTCGCGCCACAGAGCAGTGGTTCATTCAAATGGACGAAGGCGCGGCAAACATTCCCGCGCCGATGGCTCCGCCGCTGCGCAAGCGCGCGCTTGAGGAAGTCGAAAAGGTGAAGTGGTATCCGGCTTGGGGGCATGACCGCATGCAGGAGATGGTGGCGGGCCGGCCGGATTGGTGCATTTCTCGCCAGCGATTCTGGGGCGTTCCGCTCATCGTCCTTTACTGCGAGGCCTGCGGCAAGCAGTTGAAGGATGCCGCGGCGCTGCGGCATGTGCTTCCATTTTTTGAGCGTGAGGGAGCCGACGCGTGGTTTACGCATTCCGCTGAGGAATTGCTCCCGTCCGGCTACAAGTGCTCTTGCGGCGAATCGAAATGGCGCAAGGAATCGGACATTCTCGACGTCTGGTTCGACTCCGGTTCGACGCACCTCGCCGTTCTTACGCGCAAAGACTTGCGTTGGCCGGCAGACGTTTACCTCGAAGGCCCTGACCAATTTCGTGGCTGGTTCCAGAGCTCGCTACTCGTGGGCATCGGAACGCGCGGCGCTGCGCCTTACAAGCAGGTGGTGACCCACGGGTGGACTCTCGACGAAAAAGGCAATCCGATGTCGAAGTCGCTCGGCAATGCCATATATCCCGCCGAGATTTGCGAAAAATGGGGCGCCGATCTGCTGCGCATCTGGGTGGTATCGCAGGACTACACGTCAGACATGCGCATTTCCGAAGCGATGATGACGCAGCTATCGGATGCATACAGGAAAATTCGCAATACGTTTCGGTTTGCGCTGTCGAATATTCCGGATTTCGATCCTGCCCGGGATTCGATTGCCGATTCGGATCTATGGGAGATTGACGCCTGGATGCTGCGTCGCACAGGCACGCTCGTTCGCGAATGCCTCGCGTGGTACGAAGGCTTCGAGTTCCACCGCGCCTACCACGCGATCCATGACTTCTGCGCGGTTGACTTGAGTTCGTTTTATTTCGATTTGCTAAAGGATCGCCTATACACGTTCGCGCCGCGAAATCGCGGACGGCGCTCCGCACAGACTGCTGTTTATCGCATCGCGAATGCGCTGATCCGGCTGATCGCTCCCATCGTGGTTTTCACGGCCGAGGAAACGTGGAAATATTTGCCCCGTGTCCCTAGCGAACCCGAAAGCGTCCACATGGCCCTCTTTCCGGATGGCGGAAAGCTGGAACACGCGCTAGATGACGCGCGCGCAAAGAATTGGGATACGCTCCACGCAGTTCGCGAAGAAGTTCTGAAAACGCTTGAGCCGCTTCGCGTGGCTAAAACAATTTCAGCGAACCTCGAAGCGCGCGTAACACTTTCGGCTTCGGGCGATCTCGCCGAGTTGCTCAAAAAATACGCGGCGTTTTTACCGGCGCTGTTCATTGTGTCGCAGGTCGAAATTGAAACGCGTGCCGCGAATGGCTCCGGTTCCGCTGCGGGTTTGGGCGACTTGAAAGTACGTGCGGAAAAGGCCCACGGCGCCAAATGCGAACGCTGCTGGAACTATTCCGTTCACGTGGGAGAGAGTGCCGACTATCCCGCGCTCTGCGAACGATGCGTCGCTGCTCTTGATGAAATCGAAGGAGATGCCGCTGCGGCAGCAAGCAACAAATGATGACATCCGTCACATCACATCAGGAGCCGGCCCTCTAATGTATTCACTAGCCGACCCTCGCAAACGCTGGTTCGCCCTCACGATCCTGTCTTTTTTTGTGCTTTTCGTTGATCAGGCAAGCAAATATGCGATTGATCGCTTCACGGCGCCCGGATCGTTCCACCCTGTCATACCCGGCCTGCTGAACATCGTTCATACGACAAATCCGGGCGTTGCGTTCGGATTGTTTGCCGATTCAGCCAGTCCGATGCTCGCTCCCTTGCTGATTGCGTTTTCGATTGCCGTGATTTGCCTGCTGCTGTGGCTGCTTGCTACCGGACGCGCCGGCGGCTGGCTCGGCGAATGGGGACTCGCGCTGATCTTGGGCGGCGCTGCGGGAAACGTGCTCGATCGCGCCCTTCGCCATAGCGTGATCGACTTTATCGATTTCCACTTGGGCGCCTACCACTGGTACACGTTCAATCTCGCCGACTCGGCAATTGTGGTTGGAGCGGCGCTCGTCGTAATTGAACTGCTGCGCGACTGGCGTCCTACCAGCGAACACGCGTAGATTTTCGTGCACCCTATTCTTTTCCAATCCGGTGCTTTCACCATTTACATGTACGGCGTTCTCGTCGCAATCGGCGTGTTCATCGGAGTCTGGCTGGCGGCGCGTGACGCTCCGCGCGTCGGCCTCCCGCCGGTGAAAATTTGGAACCTTTGCATCTACGGAATTATCGTGGCGCTCGTCGCCTCGAAGCTCTGGCTGATCCTCAGCGATTGGCACTTCTATGCCGCGAGTCCCGCCGAAATATTCAGCTCCGCCACGCTGGAGTCCGGCGGCACATTTTACGGAGGCGTAATTGGCGGCATTCTCTGGACGATCCTCTACACGCGCCGCGAAAAACTGCCGCTGCTTTCCACGTTTGACGTTTGTGCCGCGCCCCTTGCCATCGGTCACGGCCTTGGACGCGTCGGCTGCTTCATGGCCGGCTGCTGCTTCGGCAAGCCAACCTCCCTACCCTGGGGAGTTACCTTCACGAGCCAGGTTGCCGCGCGACTCTCCGGCACGCCGTTAAATGTTCCTTTGCATCCCACGCAGCTTTACGAAGCCGCCGCCGAATTTCTCAACTTTCTCTTTTTATATTTCGTTGGACGCCGCTGGCGCACTCCCGGCCAATCCATCGGCGCCTATCTGATTCTCTATGGCACCGAACGCGGCCTCTTTGAATTTCTGCGCGCGGATCCCGGACGCACGCCGCTCTTTAACGGTGCCGTCTCGCTGATGCAAATTGTGAGCCTCGCCATGATTTGCGCCGGTATTGCGCTGTGGTCCCGCGCGTTGCGCCAACCGAAAGCCGCACCAGCATCCTAATGGCCGAGCTCCCCGACGATTCCGACGCCTCTAAATTCGTTGTCTCCGCCGAAGACGTCGGCCAGCGCCTCGACCGCTTTCTCGCTTCGCAACTTCCCGACCTCAGCCGCAATCGCATTCAGTCCCTAATGGATGACGGCCACGTCCTCGTCGACGGCATCGCGAAAAAGCCTTCACACCGCGTCGCCGCCGGCGAAACAATCGCCATTGGCCTTCCGCCGCCGCCCTCCGGCTCCGTCGAGCCCGAACCGATTCCGCTCCAAATCCTCTACGAAGACGACGATCTCGCCGTGATCAACAAGCCCGCCGGCATGATTGTTCACCCTGGCGTAGGCGCAGAGACTGGAACGCTCGTCGCCGCACTCCTGCATCATTTTCGCCAGCCCGGAAACGCAAGCGCCACTAACGCACCTGCCCACGATGCGCCAACCGGGCTCTCCTCCACCGGCGAACCTCTTCGCCCAGGCATCGTTCATCGGCTGGACAAGGACACGTCCGGCGCAATCGTGGTGGCTCGCACAGACGCGACGCACGCCAAACTTGCCGCCGCGTTCAGCAACCGCCTCGTCGCGAAGACCTACATCGCGCTCCTGCACGGCAAACCGCACGGCAGATCCGGGCGCATCGAACTTCCCATAGCGCGCGATCTTCACCGACGCTCGCGCATGACCACGCGCCGCCGCGAAGGCCGCGAGGCCCGCACCGACTGGCGCGTATTGGCCCACATCGGCAATTTCACTCTCGTTGAAGCCGACCTGCACACCGGACGCACGCACCAGATTCGCGTCCATTTCTCCGCGCTCGCGTGCCCTATCGTGGGCGACACTGTCTATGGCGCGCCTCGCGAAGAGCGCGTCGGCAAAGAGCTGCTGCCGCCACTCGGTCGAAATTTCCTCCACGCCGCTCGCCTCGGCTTCGCGCATCCCTGCACCGGCGAACGCCTCGAATTCCAGGCCCCCTTGCCCGCCGAACTCCTCGACTATCTCCACGCGATCGCCCGCGCCACAGCCACTCCTTCAACCCCAATTGACGCCGCCCTTCACGCGTACCTATAATCCTTGCGGGTGAAATCCCTTCGCATTTTCGCGTTTATCGTCATAGCTCTGTTTGCGATGGCGGCAGTGCGCGCGCAGGTTTCGTCACCGCAAGCTTCCGCAACCCCGGGCGCAGACACAGCCCAAGCGCCCGCCGAAGTCGGCCCGGGCCAGAAAGCCAACCCCGCGATCCGCGTCACCACGCAGACTGTGCCGCTGACGATCACCGTCGCGGATAAAAAGCACAATTTCATTACGGACCTCAGCCAAAGCGATTTTCGCGTCCTCGAGAATGGTGTGCCTCAGGACATCCGCTTCTTCTCGGCGGAAACCGACCTGCCTCTTCGCATCGCCGTTCTCATCGACACCTCCAACAGCATCCGCCCGCGCCTTCAATTCGAACAGGACGCCGCGATTGACTTCCTCAATCGCGTGATCCGCCCCCTCAAGGATCAGGCGTTCCTTATGACGTTCGATAACGAGCCCCAGGTCATTCAGGATTACACCGACGATATCGGAATTCTCAGCGATGCCATACGAGATCAGCGCGCAGGCGGCGGAACCGCCCTGAATGACGCGCTCTACATGGCTTCTGAAAAGCTCGTCAATGCCCCGCTCCCCAGAGGAACCGACAAAGACGTTCGCCGCGTGGTCGTGCTCATCAGCGACGGCAATGACAATCTGAGCGACCGCGCTCCAAGCGATGCCACCGAAGCCGTCATTCGCTCCGGCGCCGCTGTCTACGCCATCAGCACGAACACAGACTGGATCACACTCGATCAAGGCGACGCTCCGCGCAAATATGAATTCACTGAAGGCGACAAGATCCTGATGCAGTTCAGCGATCAAACCGGAGGGCGTACGTTTTTTCCGTACAGAGTGGAGGATTTGGGCGAATCGTTCGTTCAGATTGGCACGGAGCTGCGCAGCCAGTACTTCATCGCTTACACCCCCACGCTTCCCCCGGACGGCAAATATCACACCATCAACGTTCAGGTTGATCGCAAGGGTTTAGTCGTTCGCACGCGCAAAGGCTACTACGCCAAAGCCGCTGAAGCCGCGGCAACCCCCGGCCACTAAAACCGTAGGGGCGCTGCTTGCTGCGCCCAGATGCTATCGCTGGAGCACGTGGTTCAATAACTATTCGGCGCGTAATATCCTTTGCGTGAGAGGATTTTCGTTCCCGCCTGCGTGGTTTCCACTTTTATTTTGCGATACGTCCCATCGTGCGCGGTATTTGATGGGATGTATCCGAGGACATATTGAGAACGCAACTCTTCCGCAATCTCGTCGAATGCCTTATTCATCGTTTTGTCGTTATGTACGGGAATCACGCGCCCGCCGGTGTCTCGTGCCATCTGCACAGCTACGCCATAGCCGTATCCCATGCTCGCGCCTGGATCGGAAATCAGGATGACGTGAATCACGGCGTCGGCCCGCTGCGCAGATTCGAT
>DATEGW010000184.1:0-30886 GCA_035279845.1 Candidatus Acidiferrales bacterium
GAATCCATCGTGCCGGCCTCGCCGCCGTAGGCGACACTCAACTTATTTTGCGCGGAAGCAATTCCCAAGCCGGCCACCATCATCGTGGTCACGGCATTGGCGAACTTGCTCTTAAACATCGATCCTTCGCACGCGATCACGCCGTGATTTTTTCTCATCTCTCGATGTACAAACGGAGGGAACACGTCCGGTAAACGCACCTGCCGCGCGCCTTCGAAATATCCGCGAGTTAGATCGAAGTTCTGGCTCATCACGCTCGCGTCAACGTTTTCCCGCCCCAGAATCTGCCGTAACTGGCGCACGATTTCCTGCACGCGAATATCAGAACCTGTGTTGCGCGTTCCGTTGTAGCCCGCAAAAAGCAGCTTCAGCTTCTCCCCGGGCCGCCACGCATCGCCGACGCCAAGCATCCACTCGAATTTATTGAGTTCAACGAGGCCGCTGGCCCACACCTCAAGCACCGCATCCATATCGATCATGGACGCACCTCCGCGCCTACTGCAGGCCATGCACGATAAGGATAGGAGAAGTTTGTCTCGCGGCTAAATCTCAACAGCGGAAAACAATATTGCGAAAATGGCGCGGGTTTTGCGCCCATCTCGCTCGCCACACGCGTATTGTCGAACACCGTGTTCCAAACGAGATACGGCAGGAAAACCTTTAACAGCGTCGCGAGTCCGCCGATCTTTTTGCCTGCGCGGCCCGCAAGAGCATTGATCATGGCTGATGACGGGCCTTCAAGGCTTGGCACAAAAGCCGGCCCGCGTTTTCCCTGCGCGGCGCCCAGTGCATCGGTCAACTGAACGAACATCTCCGATCCCGTGCCGGATGAAAGGTGGTAAGTCTCATACGCGGGCTTCTCTTTCTGGTGCAACGTGGTGACAGCGGCCGCCACGTAATCGACGGGAACGATATCGATTTTGTCTGTTGGGCGAAACGGCAGCGCCGGAAGTCCCGCCAGAAACACAAACGCGCGCACCATATCGAACTGGTTCGTTTCGGGCCGGCGGCTATCGCCAAGCACAATGCTCGGCCGAAAAATCGTTTTCGGAACATCCGGCAGGAGCTGCCGCACCATGTGCTCGCAAAATTTCTTCGTCCGCGCGTAAGGATCATAGTCCGAGCGGTTCCAATCGATCGCGGTATCTTCCTCGACAACTTCATCCTTGCGCTGCCCGGCTACGGCTACCGTACTCACGTGGCTGAACCGCCGCAGTCCGTGATTATCTCGCGCCCGCATCGCCAACTGAACCACTTCAAGCGTGCCACGCAGGTTCACGTTGAGGCACATCTTTTCCGATTTGCGATTAAGCGATGCCGCGCAGTGAATCACCGAGTCCGTCGAATGCACAAGTTCCGTGTATTCCCCGCCCGCAAGTCCAAAACGTGAAGAAGTGATATCGCCGAGGAAAATGCGGATGCGGGAGTGCAGCGCATCCTCAAACTGCGGAAAGTCCATATGCAACTGCAACGAACGCCATAGGCGCTCGCGGCCTTCTTGGCTGTCACGTGCGCGCACGAGTAGATTCAAATGCTCGCCGTGCTCCGTTAGCAGATTTGACGCGATGTGCGCGCCGATGTATCCGGTCGAGCCGGTCAGGAAAATAGCCACAGTGTCTTGGTCTCAGGACGCAGTCGCGGAAGCGCTCTCGTCACCGCGTTCGGCCCGCTCCGGGCCGCTCGTGCCTTTCCCGCCCGCGCCGTTCGCGCCTGCTAGAGACACACTGCGCCTCGGATAAGGTTCCGGCTGTCGTCCTTCGATCAGAGGATAGCACCACTTGCGCAGCGCCGGAATGTGCACATTGATCCAATAGTCCCACCAATCGAGCGATCGCGCGTCATAGCCGAAGATTGCGCGCTCTTCGGGCGGCAGTGCAGCGCTCAGACGCTCCACATTCGCGGCCTCGAAAATATGGTTATTGTGCAAAATAAATGGCTCGAATAGCGCAACCAGCTTAATCACTTTTTCCAGGTCGCGCTCCTGCCTTGCAAATGGCGACCGCACGAACGGGATCGGCTCGATGCTTCGATTTATGGCTTGGACGATCGCTTTCTGCGCCGGCGCCGAAAAAGCGTCGTAACGCGTCTTTGAAACAGGAATGGCGTCAAAATGTGCGCGCAGCCGCTGCTGCAAACCGTTCTGCGAACGGTAAAAACGCCGATGGCCCAGTCCGGTCAACTCGATTGATCGCCGCATATCGCAGGGATTTGCGACGGACGTAGCCAATTGATAGACCTCTGCGTTCCGACGAGTCGCGAGAGCGGCCGCGATCAGATTCATCCCGCGACACACCAAGTCAACCGGAATTAAATCGAGGCACTTATGCTCGTTCGTGGGAAGCTGCCTGAAAAATGTGCCGAGTAGGTACGAGAGCGAGGCAGAAGTGTTGATCCCCTCGTTCCAGCCGATAAACGGCTCTCCAATTGACGATTCCACAATCGCGGGCCGCACGACCGCAATCGCAGCGCCGGGTGTGGCATCCAAATAATTCTTGATCAGCGATTCGGAAAGGCTCTTCGTGAGTGTATAGGTATTCGGCCAGCCGAGCTCGTTTGCGCGCCGGGTTCCCGCTTCGGTGAGCGTCTGGCGTAGCCAGCGCACGCGATTCTTGCGTATCTGATTTTCCAGTGCCGCGCCACGGAGGTCCTTCGCCGCTTTTTCTTTCTTCAACGCAAACTGGCGCAATTCGTTCGTAATCTCAGGCGAATTCGCGCGCGCCTCCGTGTCCGCAATCAACTTCTCCAGCGATTCCCACTCTTTCACCGCGTCAAAGCCGCGAACCTCGCGCGGTGTGTAATTCGCCCGCAACTCCTCCAGCACGCGGCCATCGCGCCGCCCAACCACATAGCAGGTCGAAAGATGCAGCAGCGTGCCATGATCGCAGCTCTGGAGAAATTCCAGCAGGTAAGCCATCGCACGGACGTTCGAGGCGAGCGCATCGCGCAAATCCGGATTGAAGTCCGTCAGCCCGGCGCTGTTGATCACCACATCCACGGAAGACGCAAGCCGCGCGCGGTCATTCGCCGCCAGGCCTAGCCCTGGCTTGCTCGAATCGCCGTCAACCACATCGACGCGGTCGCACAAAAATTCTGCGAGCCTGTCGCCATATCGTACTGCCAGCGTTTCGAACACGGGCGACTCTTCCACAATCCTCTGAAATCGCTCCCGCGCCGTAGCAGTCTTGTGCCCCCTGATCAGCAACGTAACGCGGCCAATCTCAGGCAGGTCGCTAAGAAACTGCGCAAGCCACACCTTTCCGATAAAGCCGGTCGCCCCGATCAGCAAAATGTGCTTGCCGCGCAGTGCTTCCCGAACGGATTGATAACGGCCATTGTTGATTTCGTCGAAATGCACCACCGGCACATCGATCTTCGGAACCTGCCGCGCAGCCCTTTGTATCGCGAAATCGAGGCTCTCGGGCTGTTTCGCGAATCCCAAATGCCGCAGCAACCGCCCTCGCTCGATGCGTCCGTCCGGCTGATGCCCTCGCAGTCTCGCAAATAAGCCCCGCGGCCGAATCACTGGAGACAAAAGCCTCCCAGTACATATCCCCTCGCGAAAATCGAGCCGGTTGCAAACCAAGAACTTTACGCCCAAATGGTTCGCCAGCGGCCGCATGATGTGATCGAGCCCCTGGCTTACCAGTACCACTTCTACGCCGCCAGCCAATACGCCGTGCAATTTCGCCACGCCCCGCTGCTTCAATCGCGGCTTGAGCTCATATTCGAAATATTCCTCGCCGAGCAGGTCCAGCCGGTCGCGGCTTACCCCACGCAGCACCATATGCAACACGCGCGTAGCGAACACGCGATTGGTGCAATAGAGCACGGGCCGCGCCAGTGCCAACACACCCATTGCGCCGCGCCGGCTCCATCGCTCAAGGAAGGTCTGCGCATTCCAACTGAAGAACCCCACGGGTCGCACAGCCGTCAAATCCAGCAAACTTCCCTCGACCCGCCAGAAGACACGCCCGCGCACTTCCGCCGGAGAAGCATCCGGCGCCCTGGTTTTCATCTCATTTGCGGAGCCAGAAACCGATGAGGACATAAAGAAATGAAAGTACTTACATTACGGAAGCGAAACTACCATGCCCTAAGCCGTCAATCAAGCAGAGGAACCAGTTCTCGCCTATTTCGCGGAGAATTTGTAAACCGTCCGGGCCTGGCGTTTCTCGCCTGCACGCAACACCGTCGTCGGAAAGTTCGGGTGATTCGGCGAATCGGGAAAATGCTGTACCTCGAGGCAAAAGTACGTTCGCGGCGTGTACGTTCTGCCTTTTCCATGGCTAGTCCCGTCGAGATGATTCCCCGTATAGAGCTGCATTCCCGGCTCAGTCGTCGCAACTTCCAGAATCCTCCCTGATTTCGGATCGTGCGCCCTTGCCGCAAGCCCCGGAGCAGTCCCATCGCCCTTATCGAGCACATAGCAGTGATCGTATCCAAAGCCTATTTTTAGCTGCTCATCGTCCTGGTCAATCCGCTCTCCAATAGCATGCGGCTGCAGAAAATCAAACGGTGTCCTCGCGACTGGCCGAATCTCGCCCGTCGGAATCTGCGTCGCATCGACCGGAAGATAATGGCTGGCGAAAACTGTCAGCTCATGCTCGAGGCAATCGCCCGCACCCACAAGATTAAAATACGAGTGATTCGTAAGATTGAGAATGGTGTCCTTATCCGTCGTCGCTTCGAAATCCATCTTCAGCTCATTCGCTTCCGTGAGCGCATACTCGACCGTCACGTTTACATTCCCCGGATAACCCTCTTCCCCATCTTTACTCAAATAACCCAGACGCAGCCGCGGCTCCTGTGGCGAAGACACGTCCTCAACGGACCACAACCGCTTGTTAAATCCCCCGTGCAGATGATTCGGGCCATTATTCTTCTCAAGCGTGTATTTCACTCCATTCAGCGTGAATTCCGCGTTCGCAATCCGGTTTGCATAGCGGCCCACTGTCCCGCCAAAAAAGCTTTTGCCCGCCTCATAGCCCGCCACGTTGTCGTAGCCGGCCGTAATATCGGCCACATTTCCCTGCCGATCCGGCGTCTTCAGCGCAACGAGAGTGGCGCCGTATTCCGTAATCTGCGCCTCAACGCCTTCGCTATTAATGAGCAAAAAAAGGTGAGCCTCCCTCCCATCGGACGTCTTGCCAAAACTCCGCTTCGCAATCATCGCCGCGCCGCCTTTCCGATCCGCATGAACTCGCGCCATCTTACCAGCACATCGCCCATTTGCACTCGCGCGTTTGACGAACCGTGACGCGCGGCCTTGCAATTCTCTTCTCGTTGCAAGTACTCTCGCGCATGCTACATTTTTCCATCCATCAGGAGAGGACTCGCTCGCATGAATCTGTCTCGAAGGGAGATTTTAGGCTCCGCGGCGGCTTTTATGGGGACAGCAATGGGCGCTGGCATTAGCCCAGGCGCCTCTGCAGCGCCGCAGCGCACGGGCAAGCGTCCGGCAAATGAGCCCTTCGGCTATTGCCTCAATACGAGCACGATCCGCGGCAACAATCTCGATATTGCCGCACAGATCAACGTGGCGGCCAAAGCGGGCTATGACGCAATCGAGCCCTGGGCACGCGACATCGAAGCCCACACGACGCATGGTGGAACGCTGAAAGACCTTGCCAAGCGTATCGGCGATTCAGGTCTGACGGTTGAAGACGTGATCGCCTTCAATTCCTGGCTCGACGACGATGATGCGCGCCGCGCCAAAAGCATGGAGAATCTCAAGCGCGAGATGGACATCGTCACACAGATCGGCGGCAAGCGCATCGCCACTCCTCCCGGCAACAATGGCGAAAATGTCTCTCTCGATCACGCCATCGAATACTATCGGGCCGCCCTCGAATTAGGCCAACAAATGGGCGTGCAACCATTGCTGGAACTATGGGGACGCTCGGCCGTTCTTGGACCACTTTCACACGGCGCCTATGTCTCCATCGGAACCGGCCGCGCCGACGCAACCATGCTGCTCGATATTTTTCATCTCTACAAAAGCGGAACGTCGTTCGCCAGCCTGAATCAGGTCAACGGCGCAGGGCTACACGTTCTGCACGTGAACGATTATCCCGCGGCCGACGACCCCGCGAAACTAACCGACGCCAACCGCGTTTATCCCGGCGACGGCGTCGCACCTCTCGGCCAAATTTTCCGTGACCTGCGCGACAACGGCTTTCGCGGCGTCCTCTCGCTCGAACTCTTCAACCAGGAATATTGGAAAATGAGCGCCGAGGAAAACGCCCGCACCGGCCTTCAGAAAACGCGCGCCGCCGTAAAAAAGGCTCTCACGCCTTAGCCGCCTTTTATCTATTATCCCGACGCCGCTCCAGCGCCCGCCTTCACGGTTAGGCCCAAAATCGCGCGGGCAAAGCTTTCCGTAGCGACGTGTATAAAGTCCTCGGCATTGTCAACAGACACGCATATTTTAAATCGGAGACGGGGGACATTTTCCCGATCCTGCTTGCTGATCGCGCCGATCCGAAGCGTCTCGGACTTCTCTTCCGCCTCAGCCTTCAATGTGTCATCGCGTAAACGATGTAATTGATCCCAATGCGAAATCCCAGCGCGGAATATTTCTCCGGATAATCGGCGCGATTCGACCATTCCCACGAATCGCCTAGGTCGGAGTTATAAGAGATCGCCACCATAATGCGGCCCTTATCGTCGTAAATCGCCTGCCAATGCGCGCCTATCCCGTCATTAGCGCCTTCTGGATAATCCGGTGGTTTGTACCCCGTCCTTAGGTGCTCCGCTCCTGGAATCTGATAACGATCATCAAGATCGAACACCGTGCGAAAGATGGGATCATCGTTTGGGATTTCAACGATGGGCCGATCTGGGAATACCATTTTCATGCGCTGCTCAAACATGCGGTGTTCGTACGCGCCATGAAAATCGTCAGCCATGAAGAATCCGCCGCGCAGGAGGTAATCGCGCAAAACGTCCGCTTCATGCTGCGTAAGTCCCCATTGACCCACTTGCACCGCGTAGAGCCACGGCCAATTGTAGACGTCGTCGCCATCATCGAGGTTGATGGGCTGCCCCACCGATCGTGCATCGATCCGCGTGATACGCCGCACAGCGGCGGCGAGCGAGCGGTCGGCGGGCGGTCCATCCTGTGTCCACTCGGACCTGCCTTCGCGCCAATCCCCGCTATCTCGGTAGCCGTAGCCGTCATTTGGACCCTGCGGATACATCAGCCGCGCAAAAGTCCATTCGCCGGGCCGCTGCCAATCCGGAGGCAGTGGCGGTTCGCCATATTCGATTCCGAAATATTCCCGGAAAGGCCGCTGGCCGTAGGCATATGCCGCCGATAAAATCATCGCGCAGTTGATGGCCAGAATGATCTTCCACGAACGCATATCTTCTCTGAAATCGAGCATACCACTCCGCCGCACGCCCGCGCTTTCGTCGCGGGCATCGTCTCTTTTTGTTGAAACCTGCAAAGCGCGTTGTGCTACTGTATCGGCGCCCCGACCCCGGCAGCGGCGACGCCTCTGCTGAACAACAGACGCAGTGCTGTCTTCAGTGAAAATGAACGCTTGGGACCGTGCACGCTGGGCCTTTGTGTCCGGCGCCTCTCTTCTGTTAGCGAGCGCTCTCGCCGCTGGCATACTTATCTCTCGCGTGGAAGACTCGAATCGGCGCGTGATGCATGCGTTCGGAGTTCAAGTTTCTCTCGAAGATCTGGAGTCCACCCTTGCCGCTGCCGGACGCGCCCGCTCGCTTTACATCAGAACGCGCGACCGGCAATATCTCGCAGAAACCGAATCGCGCATGCTCACGGCCAATGACCGCCTGAGCGACGTTCTTTCCCAGACATCGGATACTTCGGCACACAGCACTTCATACGAACAGCTCACGACATTGGTGCACCGCCGGATGGACATCATCCGTTCGTCGGTTCTCGATGTCGAAGCCGGCAAAAGCGACGATGCCGCTCAGGATGCGTATACAGGCGAGATCGTGGATGTGGCGGACCAAATAAAGGGGTCACTCGAAGGACTGCAAAAGCTCGAACAGCAGTTCGCCACCGACGGGCGCATCGCGTCGCAGCGATTCTTTGCGGCCATTGTATGGGTGATGGGGATTGCGTTCACTGCGTCGCTCGCCTTGCTGTATTTGAATTATAGATTTTTAGCCGACGAACTGGCCGTTCGCCGCCGCGCGGAACGCTCGGCAATCGATAGCCAGGAAACGCTTCGCTTGCTCAGCGTGAGGCTTATTCGTTCGCAGGATGAACAGAGTCGAAAATTTTCGCGCGAACTCCACGACGGGCTCGGCCAATACCTTAGCCTCGCGAAAATGAATCTGGGTCGCTACGCGCGTACCACCCCTGGCGACTCGGAGTTATTGAACGAGACAGTCGATCTGCTGGACCGCAGCATCGCGGAAACCCGCACCATCTCTTACCTCCTGCACCCGCCCCTATTGGATGACATGGGCTTTCTTTTCGCCGCGCGCTGGTACCTGGAGGGCTTCGCCGAGCGCAGCGGCATCGAAGTAAAGGTCGATATTCCGGACAACTCTGAGCGCCTGCCCCTGGCTATCGAGATGGCCCTGTTCCGCGTACTTCAGGAATCCCTCGCCAATATCCACCGTCACTCCGGCACCAAGCGAGTTGATGTTTCGCTCGCCATTTCCGCAACCGATGCGAATTTACGCATCCGAGACTATGGTAAGGGCATTCCGCCGGTCGTCCTACATCAGTTTCGCGCAAATGGCGGACGCGTCGGTGTGGGTCTGGCTGGCATGCGCGAGAGAGTCCGCGAGCAGGGTGGCTATTTCGATGTCCAGTCGAGTGCTACAGGTACGACGATAAACGTCCGCATACCCGTCGCTGTGGCCAAACAGCCCACGCAAGCCTTTGCCTGACAAGCAATTACGAAAGGCATGACCTGCTCAGGTTACCACCATGCACGAAGGACACTTAGCGTTATGCTGCATACAATTCTCAATTCCTGTATGTATTGTGGCAGTTGACGCCCGAATGCTAGCTTGAAGCTGCCTCGCCTGTGTGCAGCGCGTTTTCGGACCCGCTGCGGCCCTCAGGACCGCCGAGTCCTGAGAGGGCCATCGCCCGAACGGAGCCGTGGAAGCATGACACAAAAACCCATCACCGTGCTCGTGGTCGATGACGAAGCAAGAATCCGCCGCTTCGCCCGCCTACTTCTCGAAAGCGACACCAAGGTGAGCGTCGTTGGGGAGGCCGACAACGGGGAAGCTGCGACCACTCTCGCGCGCGAGTTAAGCCCGGACGTGATTGTGATGGATATCTCTATGCCTGTAATGAATGGGCTCGACGCCGCCCGCAGGATTCTGCGCGATTGTCCGGATGTGCGCATCATAATGACTACAGCAATGGGCTCTGAACCTTATCGACGCGTTTCAATGTCAGTAGGTGCGACGGATTTTCTCGACAAAAGCGCACTGGATTCGGAGCTGATCGAAAAAATTCATAGGGCGGCGCAGCACGGACCACACTGAACCATTCAATCGCTGCTCTTTGAACGCTTCCACAAAGAAAAAGCCTCCCAGATCGCCATCTGGGAGGCTTGCCTGTGCCAGGTAATTTACTTCTTCTTTGATTCGATTACGGCCTGCGCAGCCGCCAGACGCGAAATCGGCACGCGGAACGGCGACGCGCTGACGTAATTCAGGCCGGCCTTATGGAAGAATCGCACGCTTTCCGCGTCTCCTCCGTGCTCACCGCAGATGCCCACTTTCAGTTTAGGACGAGTCTTCCTGCCATTCTTCGTACCCGATTCGACCAACTGCCCCACGCCGACTTGGTCGATTGTCTGGAACGGGTCAGACTTGAAAATTCCGGCCTTGTTTTCATCCACGTATTCGGGCAGGAAGCGGCCCGCATCATCGCGTGACAGCCCCATCGTTGTTTGCGTCAGGT
Organism: Candidatus Acidiferrales bacterium; assembly: GCA_035279845.1. Taxonomy (GTDB): domain Bacteria; phylum Acidobacteriota; class Terriglobia; order Acidiferrales; family UBA7541; genus Palsa-295. The sequence goes on from DATEGW010000184.1 coordinate 9,911, forward strand.
CGTTTGTGCCAAAAGAGAAGAACTCTGCGACATTCGCGATCTGCGCGGCAAGCAGAGCGGCTCTGGGGAGCTCGATCATGGTGCCAACGAGATATTCAAGTTTTACTTTAGCTTCTGAAATTATCTTGTCCGCCACGCGCCTTGTTGCCGTTTCGAGGATTTTCAGCTCCTTCTCATCCAAAACAAGTGGATGCATAATCTCAGGTAAAACTTTAACTCCTCGTTTTTGGCAATCTATAGCCGCCTCAATGATCGCTCTGACCTGCATTTCAAGAATTTCAGGGAATGTAATCGAGAGACGGCACCCTCGATGGCCTAGCATAGGGTTCGCTTCATGCAGCTGTTCGACTCGGCGCGCCACCTGTTCGGCTGAAATCCCGATCTTTTTCGCCAATTCGGCCTGTTTTGCCGGATCGTGGGGCACAAACTCGTGTAGCGGCGGATCGAGCAAGCGAACGGTTACCGGAAGCCCGTTCATTGCCTCAAAAATTCCGATGAAGTCCCGCCGCTGAAACGGCAGCAGCTTGTCGAGAGCCTTCCGCCGTGCCTCAGGGCTATCCGCGAGAATCATTTCCTGGATCGCTTCCTGGCGCTCAATGCTCTTCTCGGGAAATTCAAAGTCCTTAAAGAACATATGCTCTGTGCGGCACAGGCCGATGCCCTCGGCTCCCATTTCGCGGGCCACGCGCGCGTCGTTTGGCGTATCTGCGTTTGTGCGAACGCCGAGCGTACGAACCTTGTCGCACCATTTCATCAACGTTTCATATGCCTTCGGCGGTTGCGGCCTGGTAAGAGGAATTTCCCCTTGATAGACCGATCCGTCTCCGCCATCGAGCGTAAGCCAATCGCCTTGCTTTATGACGTGGCCATTCACACTAAGCTTCTTCGATTTAACATCAATATCAATCTTGTCTGCCCCGACGATGCAGCACTTGCCCCAGCCGCGCGCCACAACGGCAGCGTGACTGGTTTTGCCGCCTGTCGCTGTGAGAATGCCCTGCGCAACGTACATACCGCCGACGTCCTCAGGGCTCGTTTCCCGGCGAACCAGGATTATCTTTTCGCCGTTTTGAGCCCAATGCTCCGCCTCTTCTGCAGTAAACACAGCTTTGCCGACCGCGGCACCAGGCACAGCATTAATTCCCTCGGCAATCTTGCGGCTTTCGAGATCTTTCCTGGAGATCGATTGATCGATGACGGGATAGAACAGCCGCTCAATGTCTTCTGGCCGGACACGCGAAATTGCCTCATTCGTCGAAATGAGCTTTTCATTTGCCATGTCGACAGCAATGCGGAACGTCGCGGCAGGCGAGCGCTTGCCGGTGCGAGTCTGCAACATATAGAGTTTGCCCGCTTCAACGGTAAACTCCATGTCCTGCATATCGCGGTAATGCTTCTCGAGTTTGTCGCGAACCTTCTCGAGCTGCTTATACGCCTTCGGCATCTTCTTCGACAGCTCACTGAGATGCATCGGCGTACGGATTCCCGCTACCACGTCTTCACCCTGCGCATTCAAGAGAAAATCGCCAAAAAACGTCTTCTCGCCCGTACTCGGATCGCGAGTAAAGCAGACGCCGGTGCCGGATTCCTCGCCGGTATTGCCGAAGACCATCTGCACAATATTCACAGCCGTGCCCAGAAGGCCCGTAATCTTCTCAACGCGCCGGTATGTGACAGCCTTCTCGCCCATCCATGAACCGAACACCGCACCAATCGCGCCCCATAGCTGCTCGAACGGATCCTCCGGAAAATCCTGCCCCGTCTTTTCCTTGTAATACGCCTTGTACTCGCCCACTAACTGCCGCCAGCCCTGCGCAGTTACGTCCGTGTCGTCCTTTACGCCAAGGTACTGCTTCATATTGCGGAGGCGCGCCTCCAACTCCTCCTTTGAGAGGCCAATCACCACGCTCGAATACATCTGAACGAAGCGTCGATAGGCGTCCCAGGCGAAGCGGTCATTATTGGTGGCTTTTGCAAGGCCCTCTACAGACTTACTATTGAGACCCAAATTCAGGATCGTCTCCATCATGCCCGGCATGGAACGCGCTGAACCCGAGCGAACGCTCACAAGCAAGGGATCTTTTGCGTCCCCCAGCCTCTTCTTTGTGAGCTTTTCGAGCTTCGCGACATTTTGCTTAACCTGTTCGCGCAGTTCCTTTGGGTATTTCTTATCGTGCTTATAGAAGTAGTCGCACGTTTCCGTTGTAATCGTAAAGCCTGCGGGAACCGGAAGGCCGATTTTCGTCATTTCCGCGAGCCCGGCACCCTTACCGCCGAGAACCTCTCGCATGTCTCCCGTGCCATCTGCTTTCCCCGCTCCAAAGAAATAAACGTATTTCATTTTGCTCCGTTCCTCGCTGATTGAGATGAATTCAATTCCTTGTTCCGGCTCAACATCATTATTCGAACTGCGCGACTCGGCCCCACAACCGAGCTGAAAATCTTAAAGAATTAAGCGAACATGTCGGCGAGCCGACATCTAACGCTCTACTTCAATACCGCAAGACACCGTTGTGCCAAAGAGGGAATCCCAGAACCTAGCAATCTACAACTCGGCTTCGCTTTTAATTTCTCAAATGTCGGCGCGCCGACATCTCACATATAACTTCGATCTCTAGCCAAGCTAAACTCGCACATCACGGCCTTCTTTAACTTCTTCTCCGCCCAATTCCGAGAAGTCGGCAATCGTAGAAAACTCCCTGAGCAGTCCCCCAAGAAGCGCAATCCTATTCTTGCGAACCTCTGGGTCTTCAGCCATCACATGAACCTTGTCAAAGAACATGTCCACAGCTGGGCGCAGCTCGGATATTTTCTCAAGTGCCGCTTTATATTTCTTCTCGCGTCTCCGGCGGCCTGCTTCTTCACCAATGCGCTGCGCCGCGGTGTGTAGCTGACGTTCGAAATCATCTTTAAGGAGATCTTGTCTCACGCCACCGTAGGACTTGTCCTGGCTTCCGACGGACTTCTCGAGAATATTGCGGATTCGCTTGAAGCTCGCAGCAAGTGGAGGGAAGTTTCTCGTGTTCCGAATAGCCCTCACGGCAGTCGCGCGTTCGACGGCGTCGACCAGATCATCAGCTCCCGATGCAAAGACTGCATTGATCTCGTCATAGGCAAATCCACGCCGCTCGCGCAGGATGAACTTGGCGCGATCCAGAATGAAATCGAGCACCTGCTTTTGCACCTCCTCGGAAGCCGCAATCCGAGGCGGCTGCTCGCGAAGAGTCTTAGCCGCGGCCGAAACAGCGGCTGAGATCGAAAGGGGCAGGCTCCGCTCCAGAACCATTTTTACGATGCCGAGCGCAGCGCGGCGCAGGGCAAAAGGATCACTGGAACCGGTAGGAATTGCGCCAACGGCAAAACACGCCATAATCGAATCAAGCTTGTCTGCGAATGAGACCACGCAGCCGGTTAGATTGCGCGGAATCTCTTCTTCCAAGCCCTGCGGTCTGTAATGATCGTAGACCGCGTCGGCAATTTCATCCACCTCGCCCTGCGCGTGGGCGTAGAGACCACCGACGATGCCCTGCAATTCACTAAATTCGCCAACCATCCCTGTCACTAGGTCGCACTTTGCCAGTTCTCCGGCGCGATCGCAACCTGCTACATCCGCTTCCTTAATACCGCTGCTGAACAATTGTTCCGCGAGCCATCGCGCAATCGAACGCATGCGCTCGACCTTGTCATGATAACTGCCAAGCCGCGATTCGTATGTGACGGCTTTCAGTCGAGGAAGATAATCGCCTAGTTTGGTCTTCTGATCCGTATCCCAGAAAAACTGAGCATCCGCAAAACGCGCCCGCAACACACGCTCATGGCCGGCTTGCACAAGCCCCTTCGGATCACGCGGAAGATTAATGACAGCAAGAAAGTGCGGCGCCAACTGACCACGGCGCGACTCAAGCGCGAAATACTTCTGATGGTCGCGCATTACCGTGATCAGAATCTCCTCAGGCAAGCCGAGATACTTCTCGTCAAAACTGCCCATGATCACTGTCGGATACTCATTTAAATACGTAACAAGATCAAGAAGACCGGGATCTTCGTGCGCCTTGAGTCCCTTCCGCGACGTGATGGACTGAATTTCGCTCTCAATCTTTTTGCGGCGCGTCTCCGGGCGGCAAAGGACGCAACTCGCTTTCAATTTTGGCTCGTAGTCCTTTGGGCCAGAGAGTGGAATCGATCTCTTGCCAAGAAAGCGATGACCATCAGACCGGTGCCCCGCTTTCACTTCTGCATACGTGCAGGGGACGACTTTGCCGTCAAACAGTGCGACGATCCAGCGAATCGGGCGAATAAACCGGGCGCCACGCAGGCCAGTCCAGTACATGGAGCGCGGCCAAGAAATCTCGCGAATCACTTCCGGCAGCACACGTTCAAGTATTTTCGAAGCCGACTCTCCGGCCACAACCTTGCGAACGGCCACGACCGGACCCTTTGGTCCGTCGATCAGCACAAGACTCGAAACCGGAACGCCTTGTCTTTCGGCGAAGCTGAAGGCGGCGCGAGTCGGCTCACCCATCGCATCGTAGGCGATCGATTTCGGCGGACCTTTTTCTTCCCGGGTCACATCTTCCTGGCACAAAAGAATATTCTTCACAATCGCCGTGAGCCTTCGCGGCGCGCCAAAAACTTCAAGCGTGCTTTCAAATGTCGGCGCGCCGACCAAACCGTTACTCGCAACCTGAGCTTTCAGAAGGGACTTTAATTCTTCGGCCGCTTTTGGAATCATCCCCGCCGGAATTTCTTCACAGCCAATCTCAAAAAGAAGATCGCCCATCTTCGGCTTCGGGACTTTTGCAGTAATGGGTGCGCCGGTAGGCGGCGCCTTCTTCGCGCTGCTTCTCATGCGCCCACCTCAACAATGCTTTCGCTCGGTGACTGCTGATCGAGCCACGCCTTCGCCGCTTGAGTCGCGAGTTTGCGAACGCGACCGATCATCGCAGCACGTTCTGTGACGGAAATCGCGCCACGAGCGTCGAGCAAATTAAAAAGGTGGGAACACTTGAGCGTCAAATCGTACGCCTGCAAAACGGGAAATCGTCCGCGCTCCATTCCCTTCAAGTTTCGGTAGCCGGCAAGTAACCTCCCAGCTTCAGCTTCAACAATATCGAACTGCTTACGTGTGGCCACGGCGTCCGCATGATCGAAGCTGTAAGCTGAGAATTGCCGCTCTTCCGCCAGTCGAACCTCGCGATATGTGATTGACTTTGACCAGCGCACGTCGAAAACGTTGTCAACGCCCTGTAAGTAAGCGGCGATCCGATCCAGTCCATATGTCAATTCCACGGAAATGGGATCGAGATCTATGCCGCCGCACTGCTGAAAGTAAGTGAATTGAGTGATTTCAAGACCATCGAGAAGCACCTGCCAGCCAATCCCCCACGCGCCCAGCGTCGGCGACTCCCAGTTATCCTCTTCGAACCGGATATCGTGCTCCTTCAAATTGATACCCACGGCTTTCAAGCTGTCGAGATAGAGGTCCTGAATATCAAGGGGGGACGGTTTCAAGATCACCTGGAGTTGGTGGTGCTTGTAGAGGCGATTCGGATTCTCGCCGTACCGGCCATCCGCAGGCCGGCGGCTCGGCTGCACATAAACCACTCGATACGGCGTCGGGCCGAGCACGCGCAAAAATGTTTCGGGATGCATCGTGCCCGCGCCTACTTCCACATCATAAGGCTGCTGCAGGATGCAGTCGCGACTGACCCAATACTGTTCAAGCTTAAAAACCAAATCCTGAAAGGTGAGTCCCCTCGGCTTATTTTCAATCTTCATGTAATGCTTTAACTCTTCCCTTTCGCGTGCCCTCACGTTGCGGGCGGCTCAAGTAATTCGCGCGACACCAACTTACGATCAATTTGATGCTCGACAATGTCGAGCATGCAGTCCGTTAATTCACGTAGCGATCGCGGCGCTGCGATGTCCTCTGAAATGCGGTCAAGCTTCTCAGCTAGAACCTTCCTAGCTGCAGCCAGAGATTCCGCCGGAAGAGTCCGCGTCCCGGACTGCCGGCACCTGCCGCAAAACGCCGCCAAGGCTCGCGGCGAAAAGTACACTAATTCACCGGCCGGAATCAGGCGCCCGCACTTCGCACAGCGGTCCAACGCCGGGAGCCAGCCACCCAGCTTCACAGACCACAACGCGAAATAGGCGAGGGCCAATTCCGGCTTACCCGTTCGCTTCACTGCCTGCGATGCGAGCAGTAACAATCGAAAGTTTGCATCGGAGGCTTCGCGATCAGGCAATACAGCCTGCGAGATCTCGCTAAAAAGCGCTAGGGCGATGCTCGATGGATAATCGCGAAACGCGTCGATAAATGACTCGATGATTTCGCACTGGCTGATCCGGACGAGTTCCCGTGTCTCTTTCTCGTGAAACCAGATGCGAACGTGCGACAACCGCTCAAGTGTCGCACCGAAACGGCTCTTCGGCTTCCGAGCCCCAGCCGCAACGCCACGCATTCGTCCCATCGTCCGGGAGAGAAAACTGACCAACCGATCCGCCTCGCCCAACGGGTAACTTTGCAGGACGATCGCTTCGGACTCATGCAGTGGCATCGGTCGAAACGTGTTTTTGTATCACACGATTGCGCTTACGCGCAAATAGTAACACACCATCCAGCAGCCGCGTAACGGACCACACTGCTTTTGACTCACAATAATCCTGACAATTGGAAAAATCCGCGAGGTCCGCTACATTTAGATGCAATCCACGATGAAAATTTGCCGCAACCACTCCGCCGGACACGTGACCCTTATTCAATGATTCCTCTAAAGGACATGACGAAGCGCCGATCCTTCCCCGTAATGACGCTGTTCCTCATTGCAGCAAACGTCGCCGTATTCGCCTATCAACTGTCGCTTTCCTCGCATGCAAGCGAATCTCTTATCAATATATATGGACTCGTGCCGCATAAGATCGCCTTGGCGCTTTCAGGCAGGCATTACTCGTTGCAGCAGGCCTTTCTGCCATTCTTCACATGCATGTTCTTGCATGGCGGTTTTCTGCACATTATCGGCAACATGCTTTTCCTCTGGGTATTCGGTGCGAATGTAGAAGACACCTTTGGCCCGATTCCCTACCTCTTTTTTTATCTATTTTGCGGCATTGGAGCAGGCATCACTGAAGTTCTGGCATCGTGGGGTTCGCACATCCCTTCCATTGGTGCAAGCGGTGCGATATCCGGCGTGCTTGGTGCATACATTATTCTGTTTCCGCGAGGACGCATCCTCACCCTCGTACCGCTCGTCATCATCTGGTGGACAATTCGGCTGCCTGCCTTCATTTTTATCGGCCTCTGGTTTCTCATCCAGTTCCTCAGCGGCATGAATTCACTCGATCCGCATCTCGCGACTGGCACCGCAGGAGTCGCCTGGTGGGCGCACATTGGCGGCTTCATTTTAGGAGCAATAGTCGCTCTGCCCTTGAAAGCAAAATGTCGGCGCGCCGACATCTAAGACGCAGTGTGAAGGCCACCTCACAACACGTCGCGATCCGAGAGACGCAATTCAACCTTCCGGGCAAGATTTAGATTGCATCTGAAGTATTCAGAAGAAGTTGAATTTCATGCGTAAGTAAAAATCAAGCTCCTATCTGCGCATCCAATTCAAAATGGAGCCGTCAAACATAAATATCATTAACTGAGGGGAATTGGTTTTGGCCGGCGGGTACTGTTTACGGCGCATCTCACAGCGAATGCCCTGGATCGAGTTCGCCTTGGCGCTCTGCGTCTTAGTGGCCGTAGCAGTCGCCTCTGACTCAGTCACAACTCGCCTCGCAAACGCACAATATTGGGTCGTGCACACGCATGAGGTGGAAACGACCACAGCACAAACACGCGCTGATTTCGTGGCGGCGGGCGATGCGCGTCAAATTTTCATCACAACTGGCGATGCCACTGCCCTCGCAGACTATAACCGCGCAAAAGTCGCCATCCCGATAGAACTCTCAAACCTCCAGCAGATGACGGCCGACAATCCGACACAGCAGGCCAATATTCGGGAGTTGCGCCAGGTAGTCGGTCAGCGCTTAAGCCTGCTCGAGCAATCGATCAACTTGCGCGAGAATTCGGGTTCCGACACAGAGCAACAAAAGCAGTGGACCCGCGACAGCGTTGCGCTGAAAGATCAAACACTCACAATTCTGGATCGCATGAAAGCCGAAGAGGATCGACTCATGGCAGTTCGCCAGACCATCTCGGTCCGGAACTACCGGCATGTGCGGATTGTCTTGATTGCCTCCTTTGCCGTTGTCGTCCTCCTCCTGATGATCAACTTTTATCATTTAGCCCGCGAACTAAAGGAACGCAACCAAGCCGAACGCGCTGTACAACAGTTGAGCAGCCGTATACTCCGCGTGCAGGATGAGGAACGTCGCCGCGTTGCTCGCGAACTTCATGACAGCATCGGCCAAGTCTTCGCCGTACTAAAAATGAATCTCGAAATGATCTCAAGAACGTTCACAACAAGCGATCCGCAGCAGGTTCAGCAGCTATTGACAGAATCTAAGACGGCACTTGAGATGGGACTCTCCGGTGCCCGCACACTCTCGCATCTTCTCCATCCCCCGCTGCTCGACGAAATGGGCTTTGTGGCGGCGGCAAAATGGCTTGTTGAAGGATTTTCTCAGCGCAGCAAAATTCAAGTTAAACTTGAGGTCGCTGAAAGCCTCCCTCGCATGGAGCAGGACATTGAATTGGCGCTTTTTCGAATCTTACAAGAAGCTTTAACGAACATTCACAAGCATTCTGATAGTCCCTCAGTCGATATCTGCGTAAAGGTAGACGGATCAAAAGTGTCGCTTCGGATCACTGACTACGGCAGAGGCATACCTGCCAGTGTTATTGACACCTTCAAGAAAAGTCAGGCAGGGTTGGGCGTTGGCTTGGCCGGAATGAGAGAGCGCGTACGAGACCTAGGCGGACGGCTTGAGTTGACATCAGATGGAAATGGTTCCGTCGTAGAGGCAAGTGTTCCGTTCAGCCTCGCACCCGAACCACAAGAGGCAGACGCCCTTCTCGGCGGCGCGATCCCCGAGCAACACGGATAGCAACTCCCGCTCAATCTAACTGGCATTCATTCCTCAAGTTTGATGGCTGTAAATTTTACGTAGCAGAATCTTCTGCCCGCGCGTCTAAAGAATGGAGATAATAGGGCGTTCCATAAGAGCCAAACTGGAGGATTGCATGACGAGGTGGATCGCAGCAGGTGCGCTGGCGTCGCTCATGGCCGTTTCCACGATGGCGGCTGACAGCGTCTGGAAAGTTGATCCGAACAATTCGGCAGTCCAGTTTGTGGTGCGGCACCTCGGCATATCCAACGTTCAGGGGGATTTCACCAAGATCAGCGGCACGGTTCACCTGGATGACAGCGACATCTCGAAATCCAGCGTCACCGCCTCCGTCGAGATGGGCTCGGTCGATACGCGCGTCAACGCACGGGACAATGATCTGAAAAGCGAGAAGTTCTTCGACGCGACCAAATTCCCTACTATGACGTTCGAATCCACGAAAATTTGGTCTACTGGCGATGGCAAAGCGAAAATGGCCGGTAATCTAACGCTTCACGGCGTGACGAAAGAAGTCGTCTTCGACGTGGCCGGGCCAACGCCTGCAATCAATCAAAACGGCACCATGCGCCGAGGCGCCGAAGCCACCGCCACGATCAACCGCAACGACTTCGGCATCACAGCCGACCCGATAATCGTCGGCGACGATGTAAGTATCACCCTCGACATTGAAATGACGCAACCCGGCACGGGCGGCGCACCGGCGCCAACGCCGAACAAATCGGAATCGGCGGCTCCCAATAGCTGACGCGTTGCTTTAGCTTTTGGAGAAATTCAGCGAACCCAGGAAGCTACCGCGCGTGTTATCGATCTTCTTCTGAAGCTGCATGATTGCGTACACCAGCGCTTCAGGGCGCGGCGGACAACCGGGGACGTATACATCGATGGGAATTGCCTGGTTCACACCCTGCACGACCGCGTAGTTATTGAAGACTCCGCCTGAAGTGGCACATGCCCCCATCGAAATTGCCCATTTCGGCTCGGGCATTTGCGCATATAGCTGCTGGATGATTGGGGCCATTTTCTGCGAGACCCGGCCGGCGATAATCATCAAATCCGCTTGGCGCGGCGACCCACGAAATGTCTCAGCACCGAACCGCGCGATATCGTATCGCGACGCGGCCATGGACATCATTTCGATAGCGCAGCAAGCCAAACCAAAAGTCATCGGCCAAATCGAACTCCGGCGCGCCCAATTGACAACCTTATCGAGCTGAGCGAACAGAATTCCCTCATCCTTCAGGAAATTCTGCACGTCCTCGGGCTTTTCCAGCGTCACGCCTCTCGCAAGTTCTGTGGCCATTCAAAACGCTCCTGATTACAACTTTATTTTGCCTTTTTGCGCCAACTTTTGCAAAGAAAGTCTCGCCTACCGATCAGTTCTGAGCATCGATAAGCTCAACCGTAAGAAGAATCGTGCGGCCCACAACTTTCAGGCTATGCTCCGAAACCTTGTCCATTGTATCCAAATTGGTGTGGTGATACTCGCCCATTGCATCGTACTCGGGGCCGACGGGCCCATATTCGGCATCCACCACATCGACGGCCGGGATGCCCACCTGCAAAAACGGCGCGTGATCATCGATGATGTTCGCATCGTACTTAAAGAAAAACTTGCCATAGCCGAGTTGATCGGCTGCCCGGTAGATAATCTTCTGCAATACATCCGATGAATTGGTCTCGCGAGCAACGCTCAAATCCTTGTCGCCGATCATGTCCAGTAGAAAGAACCCGCGAATCCGAGGAACGAGTCCCTCATCTGCGAGCTTCTGCGCCAGATGCGTGCTGCCGTAGAGACCGTCTCCGTTCGTAAACGATTCGATAGCTTCCTCGAGATCGGTCCAGACGAGCCAGATCTGCATTTTGGTTTTCTGATGCGCCAGCGCATCCGCGAAAGAGAGCAGAATTGCCGTGCTTGACGCGCCATCGTTGGCGCCGATGAAACCCTTCCTGAAAAGCGTGTCGTAATGCCCCGCCAAAATAAAAATGGGCTGGCTTGCGTCGGCGGTCACATTGAATTTGCCAATAATGTTGTGCACCGGCACAGGCCCGCGCGGCGTGTTCGCCGTGAAATTGTCGGCTTCAATTTGCGCATCATCTCTCTCCAGCACCTGATGAATCAGGTCTTCGGTCTTCTGGTGCCCGGGCGATCCCGGCCATCGCTCGCCAAAACCGGCAACCTGCGTTGTGTACGCGTATGCCTGCTGCGGATTGAAAGCATCGTGCAGGGCTGCGGCCGGCGCAAAAGCAGCAACAAACAAACTCATGCCCAAAAGACAAACGAGTCGCTGATACATTCGAACCTTTCCGCCCATCAGATTACGACGCTATAAGCGGCGGGACAATGCCGGAATGAAAACACGTCCTCGCAAAATCGCATTGCTGGCCTGAAGGAATTTACTGCGAATCGTCTGGATCATTTCGGCCGGGAGATTACAGGCAAGCAATTTTGCTGCCCGCAACCCGTTCTGTGGGGAGGGTGGCGGAGATCGCCAGCAATCCCCCGGACCGTTTGCTCAGCGAGGTTCCACGGATTGTGGGTGAACCGCCATAGTTCGTCAAACTGATTGTGCTTATCGCCCTGATAAGCTAGATTTATCGTGCGCAGGCTGAATTCCATTACAGAATGTATCTCTAGGCCGGAGCAATCCGTGGAAATCCATCAGGTCCAGACATTCCTTGCCGTTCTCAACTACGGCAGTTTTCATCGCGCTGCCGAAGCACTCCGCGTGAGCCAGCCTGCCGTAAGCGGACGTATTCGGGCCTTGGAAGACTCTCTCGGCGTGAAATTGTTTAACCGCGGCATTGGCGCGCCGATGCTCTCGGAGGCGGGCCAAGCCTTCCGCCCGCAGGCGGAAGAACTCCTGCGCGTAGCGGCCCAGGCGCGGCAAGCGGTCCATGAACTCCAGCCTTCCTCGGGTGGCGCCCTGCGCGTCGCTGCGGCCCTTTCCATTTGCACTTATTTTCTGCCGGAGGTGATGCAGACCTACCGCGAAGTCCATCCGAACGTGATGGTGAATCTGCGCTCCGGAAATTCGCAGAAAGTTCTCGGAATGGTGCTCGAAGGCGAAACCGATATCGGCCTTGTGCGCTCTGTCAACCACCAGGAGATCGAAACGAAAATGCTGCGCGACGATCCTCTTATCCTTGTCGGCCATCCCGCGCACCCAAATTGCCGCAAGCGCCAGGCTAAGCTCGAAGAGGTCCGGTCATGGCCGCTGATTTTCTACGACCGCGGATCGAGCGACTGGACCTTCAGCCAAGGGCAATTTCGCCGCGAAGGCTGGCTGCCGAATACCGTCCTCGAAGTGGAAACGATCGAATCGGCAAAAAAAATGGTCGAGCGCAAGCTCGGTTTTGCATTCTTGCCGCTCATTGCGCTCGCTGATGAATTGCGCAACGGAAAGCTGCGCGCAATCGAAATCATTGACGCAGAACCGCTCCACCGCAGCCTGGATGTGATCCATCTCCGCAGCCGCCCTCTGTCAACGAATGCACGCGAATTCATGAAAGTGCTGGAGCGAGCAGCCGCAGTGATCGTCCCGTCAAGGAAGAAGCACTTTTTGCATCCCGCTCGACACAGTGGGTAGCGCTCCGAGACACCTGCTCCAGATTGCTTCCAATATTTTCCCGCGAACGGGTTAAAATAGGCGGCTTGCAGCGGTGCATCTGTGCGCTCCGCGCAAGACTTCGCTTGCGAGATAATTCTCAACCGAAATGGTGACGCTCAAATCCATTCGCGATGCGGCTGCCCGCATCCGCGGCTCCGTGTATCTTTCGCCGTTTGTCCGCTCGGAAACCGTCTCCCGGATCAGCGGCAACTCGATTTTTTTCAAGCTTGAAAACCTCCAAATGACGGGCGCTTACAAAGAACGCGGCGCTTTGAACAAGATCCTGCTCCTATCCGACGAAGAGAAGCGGCGTGGCGTGATTGCCGCCTCGGCGGGAAATCACGCGCAAGCGGTAGCATTTCATGCCACCAAACGCGGGATCGCATCCTTGATCTGTATGCCGCTCACCACGCCGCTCGTAAAAGTCTCGGCAACTCGCGGCTTTGGCGCCGAAGTCGTGCTCAAAGGCACGATTTATGACGAGGCCTGCCAGGAAGCGCTCCATCGTGCCGCCGAAGGCAATTTGACGTTTATTCATGCTTTTGATGACGAATCCGTGATCGCCGGCCAAGGTACCGTCGGTATTGAAATGCTCGAGCAGCATCCGGAGATCGACGCCGTCGTCGTGCCAATCGGCGGAGGAGGCCTGATTGCCGGCGTCGCCTGTGCACTGAAAGAGACGAAGCCCAAAATTCGTGTCATTGGCGTCCAAACCTCGCGCCTGCCATCCATGAAAGCCGCTATCGAACACAAAAAGCCTGTGACCATCCCGGCGAAGAAAACGATCGCGGATGGCATCGCCGTGCGAAGAGCTGGAGAAATCACGTTTCCGCTCGTTCAAAAATATGTGGACGAAATTCTTACGGTCGACGAAGAAGAGATCGCGATCGCCATCTTATTGATGTTGGAAAAAGAGAAGACGCTGACGGAAGGTGCGGGCGCCGTCGCTACGGCGGCCGTGCTGCAAAAGAAAATTCCCTTCTCCGGGAAAAACGTTGGCGTCATCGTCGGCGGCGGCAATATTGACGTCTCGTTGCTCTCTCGCATCATCGAGCGCGGACTGGTGAAGGATGGACGCCTGGTCCGCTTGCGCATCCATCTGCCGGATCACCCGGGCGCGCTGCAAAGGCTCTCGACCGTAATCGCAGATCAGAAAGCGAATATCGTCGAAACGAAACACGATCGCGCCTATTACGGCGTCGTGCTGGGCGATACGGTCATTGATATCACCATGGAGACTCGCGGACCCGATCACGTGACCGAGATCATGAAGGCCCTCGACGACGCAGGCTACCCTCACGAACGCGTCCAGTAGCGAGCATCTTTAACAGAGGGGCTGAAGAACTGCGAGCACGGTTTCGTAGCGACCGGCTTTCTCTTGCCCCCGTAGGGGGTTTCAGCCGGTCACCGACCGAATGCCTCTCACTATCGCGGAGCCGCTCTCAATGCCCCATCGAACCATTCAAGCTCGCGCTCACAGCAAACCAATCTCACAATGGGCTAATGCGCGCTGCTCGGCTGCTTGATTTGTTGTGTAGCCCCTACTGAAAACAATCGATATTTCGAAAGATTCTCGTGCCGATGATACCGCTCATGATGAAAGTCGAAGTACATGTCGGCGGTTGAAGGCAGCCAGAGCACAACTTTCTCCCCTTGAAATTGCACCGGCTTATAATCCACCCGAATATAATCGCGCAGCAGTTGGATTTCAGGCATCGCATGAATCATGTCTGTCTCCAATCTGAGCACCTGAAACGTTTCCGTATCGATCCAGGCACGGCCTTCGAGGCTCACGGGATAAGTCCTCGAATTGATCCTGTACGAACGCAGCCGGCTTGGGCGATTGTCCTTCTGCCTGAAGTCAATAATCCATGCGCTGCGTCCTTGCAGTTGCCCCTGCCCTGCGCACGTCATCTCGTAGTCCGCGCGAAAATCCGGATGGAACGCGAGCGCGAGAGCCGGCACACCTCTTGTCGCGATATCTGCCGGAAAAATCGAAGGATTAGCAGTTCCGTTGCGCAACTCTTCCACGTCCAGCAGGCCGGGCTTTGCCTCGGATATGGAAACGAGATAATCGAAGCGGCGCTTTACCGTTTCAATCGGCTTTCCGATGCCGTCGAGCCTCTCGTGAACCATCTCCTCCACGGCGTCGATATTATTGAAGTTGGCTACCAGCTCCTGCATGCGAGCGCCCGTATTCTCTATTACCTCCGAAACGGGGCACGCGACGCCCTTCGCGACGATAGGCGTCGTCTCGTCAACCATCGGCGGCGCCCAGGCAACCGCCGCAGGAGCAGGTTCGGAATGAACCGGCGCGAAACCGTTAGCTTTTTCTGCTCCGGCACGTGCGGCATCTGCGTCGGGCGAAGGATCTTTCGAGAGCGAAACGGATTGGCGGGAAGCCTGTGCATCCAGCCCTTGCTGTAGCAGGGCGATGGCAGATTGTATGGTGCTGGCCGAAGGATCGTTTGGCGAAGCGGTGAGGTATGCATTCAGTGCTGCGATCGCCTCCCCATTTCGGCCCAACGCCGCCTGAGCCTGGCCAAGAATGAGTTGCGCTCCCTCCCCGGCGCCGTTTCCGGCCTTTATCGCCAGTTCAGCTTCGTGCACCGCTTGTTCATAACTCTTTTCTTTCAGGTACGCCTCGGCCAGCAGCCAGTGCGCCCGCCAGTTTGAGGCGTCAAAAGAAATCGCCTGCTCCAGCGGCTCGGATGCACTCTTCGGATCGCCCATTTGAAGATGCAGTCGCCCTAGCGCCACGAGAGCCAGCGCGTACTGCGGTTTCAGCGAAATCGCCGCGAGCAGATACTTTTGCGCGTCGTCGTATTGCTTCAATCCCATCAACGCGTAACCGAGCATGTAGTTGATGTCTGGATCGCCCGGAGCCAATTTGTAAGCGATCTTCAGATGTTCTTCGGCTTCCGCGAATTTGCCGGCCTTAAGCGCCGCATCGCCTTTTTCCATCTCTTTTCGCGCTTTGGGCGCAAGCAAAGTGCCTGTATTGACAGGCTGAGCGTCTTCCGAATCCGCTTGCAGGCTCACGGGCACAACAAACGCCATTTGCCCTGTGTCTACTTCCACGGTGGCGTGGCCGGTCTTGTATCCAAGCGCCTTTACCTCCACGTCGTACCGGCCGGGCTTCACGTGATCAAACTGCGCCTCGGCAACAGGGCCAGTAATTTCGTGCAAGCCCTGTTGCCCCTCCGGCGCCAGCATCACGTCCGCAGCCACGTCGAGTGGCCCGCCTTCCCATGAAGTGACGCGGACTACCACGGACACGCCTCCGCCAAACTGCGCCTGCGAGTTCGCAGTCATCAGAAGTAGCAAGACGACAATTGCTGCGATTCGAGGGAACTTCACTAAGCCTCCTGAGGAAAAGACGGCGCCCTCTGAGATTATGGCGCTGCGGTTTGCGCGGCCCGTGGCGCGTCGTCCGGCATGATGGGCGTTTCACCGGATTCTAGCTTTGCGATCATTGCAGTAGCGGCAGGCGCGTAGGAATTCTTGGGCGATCCCTTAACGAACAGCTGCAACGCACGGATCGCTTCATCGGTCCGTCCCAGTTTCGCAAGAGCCTCGCCGAGCACGAACTGCGCGTCGTCAGCGCTCCCCTTGCCTTCCTTGATCGCGGTCGTAGCTTCCACACGCGCTTTGTCGTTCTCATTCACACGCAAATAGACCACACCCAGCATCCAATGGGCGAACCAAGCGTGCTGATTGAGGTTTATAGCTTGTTCTAGCGATTTTTGCGCGGCCGGATAGTTGCCTTGCACGATGCGAAGCTCGCCGAGATCTGTAAGAATATTGATATTGTCTGGATCGAGCGAGAGAGCGTTCTGCAGCGAATCCTGTGCCTTCTCGATGTCCTTGGTTACCATGAAAAATTCGCCCAACCGGTCATTCACTTCAGGATTGCCAGGAGCGAGTTTATAGGCGGCATCAAGATGTGTTCTTGCGTCGTCGTAGTGCTGATGACGCATCGCATCCACACCTTTATCCAATTCCTCCCTGGCCTTCGGGGCAAGCACCATTCCCTTCCCTCGGCTATCTGTGGAAGGCAATGTTCGCAGAGACACCGTCGCCGTAAACGTGCCATAGCTGGTTGCCACGTCCACGTTGCCAAAGCCGTCGTCGTAGCCAAGTTCATGCGCTCTGATCGTGTAATAGCCTCGGCCAATGCCGATGAAGCGCACCATTCCGTCGCTCCCGGCCATATCAGTGCGGCCATTGTCGCCTTCCGAAGAGAGCGTCACCTCGGCTCCCGCACCCGTCGGGCCGCCATCCTCGCCCACAATGGTTACGATAACCACCGCCGTGGCGCCGCGCTGGCCCGATTGGCCTTGCCCCGTCGCTTGTCCAGGGTACGTCTGCGCATGGGTCGTTCCAGGGAAAGCGAGAAATAGCGCGAGGAAACTTCCAAAAGAAGCGCACAGAAGGGTGATTCGTTGCGCCCAAACTCTCTTATCGGGTGCAAACATCACACGGTCTCCGTGGCGAAGCGTGGTTGAATGCAAGCTGTGCCCCACACCGTATACCCGCCGAACGTTGCCGTCAATGGCTCTCTGGCTTCGTATCATTAGAAGCCGAACCCTGCTTCGCGCCGTCCGTGGCTTGTGTCACCGCATGCGGCCCCGCAGCGCGAAGATTTGTAATGAGCTTCTCAGCCGCCTTCGCATTAGTATTGTTCGGCCCATCGCGGAGAAATTCCTGCAACTCCTTCACAGCTTCATCATTTCGTCCCGAGGCTGCCAAACACTCGCCCAACAGATATTCCGCATCCACAGCCGCCCCCTTCCCCACTTTGATCGCGGTTGCCGCCTCGGAACGACCTCGTTCGTAATCGCGCTCGCGTAGGTATGTCACGCCAAGCACGTAGTGCGAGAACCAGCGCTGCGGATCGAGCGATATAGCATGCTCTAAAGCGGTCTCAGCGGCGACATCGTCACCCTGCTGCATCCGAAGCCACCCCATATCCGTCAGTGCACCCGCGTTATCGGGATCAAGTGAAAGAGCCTGCTTCAGGTAAGAATCCGCTTTCTCATAATCTCTCGTCTCCAGATAAAGTTCGCCCAGACGATCATTCACATCGGGATTACCCGGCGCCAGCTTGTACGCCGCTTTCAAATGCTTCTCGGCTTCCTCATATTTCCCGGCGCGCATCGCATCAATTCCGTCTTGCGCCTCCTTCTTTGCCTTTGGCGCCAGAACAATTCCCTTTGCATTCCCTTCGTCCGCAGCATCTCCAGCCAGCCGCTCCATCGTGACGGTAACTTCGGCCGCACTATGGTTCGGCGTGATGTCAGCCTCCGTCCGTGCATCCTTGTATCCCGGAACCGATATGACGATCGTGTAAGCCGCATTCGCCAGTTGAATGAATCGAACCACGCCGTTCGATCCGGTATTCTCGTGACGCCCCGAAACTTCCCCTGCCCGGAAAATCGTCACCACTCCGCTAGTCGTGACGGGAGTTCCATCGTCCCCCGTGAGATAAACGATCAGCATTCCAGTCGGATTTCCACCTTGCGAGACGACCACAGGATCGGACAGATCCTGCGCACAAACAGCAGATCCATTGATCGCGAGCAGCAGAATAACGACAAAGCAACGTGCAGCGCTTTTCAGGAGCCCTCGGTGCGTTTTCGTAGCGGTATTTTTATGCCGAGGCATCAAGCTCCGCTCACGCTGTCCAGCGCCTGGGTCGCACGGGCCCGATCCTTGAATTGTAGGAAGGAACACGCCATCCTCCCGTCATGGGCGGCATGTCGAAGTGGAAACACAGTACAACGCACTGGGACTAGCGTCAATTCACATGCCTTGGCCGCTTGGGCACAGTGGCGCACGCCGGTGCTATACTCTGCTGAATCAGGAGTTCCCGTGGACCTTTTCGAAGAAGTCGTCCGCATGAGGCAGGCTGGCGGACACGGCGCCTTGGCGACAATCGTTCACACCAACGGCTCAATCCCCAGTTACGAAAGCTCGCGCATGCTGGTCCGCGAAGACGGCTCCATCGCGGGAACAATCGGCGGCGGCTGCGTCGAGGCGGACGTCTGGGCCGCTGCAAAAGAAGTCATCCGCAGCGAGCAGCCGCGCAAAATGACCTTCAATCTCAATCATGACGCCGCATACGATGCTGGCCTCATCTGCGGTGGCACACTGGAAATCTTTATCGAGCCGATTCTCCCGCAGCCAATGCTTTATATCTTCGGCGGAGGCCACGTAGCCGCGGCCGCTGCAAACGTTGCTCACTCGGCGGGCTTCGCTATCGGGATCGTAGATGATCGCGAAGCATTCGCCAACGCGCAACGATTCCCGATGGCATCGGCCATCCACACTAGCTTTGACGATGCGTTTGAAAAAATTCGCGCCACCGCTTCCACTTATCTCTTGATTGTCACGCGTGGCCATAAGGACGACATGCGCGTCCTTGCCTGGGCTGTTCGCACCGACGCACGTTACATCGGCATGATCGGCAGCCGTCGCAAAGTGATTTCCGTTTATCGCGCGCTCGAACGCGAAGGCTTTAGCGAAAAGGAATTTGAACGCGTGCACGCGCCCGTCGGCCTCGAAATCGGAGCGCTCTCGCCCGAAGAAATCGGCGTCAGCATCGCCGCCGAACTCATTGCCGTTCGCCGCAATGCGCAAACGGCCCTCAGCAAATCTGCCACTCTAGCGCAAGCGGCGGCTCTTTCCCACGACTAGCACATGCTCGCCGTCGCAATTCTCGCCGCAGGCGAATCCCGTCGCATGGGCACTCCCAAAGCTCTTCTCGACTACCGCGGCAAGAATTTCGTCGAACACCTCATCAACGTGACCCAACATCCCCGTATCGGCTTATTGCGAGTTGTCCTCGGTGCGAAGGCGGACGACATTCGCCCGCAAATTGCCGTGAGTCCCGAAGCAATCGTCGTCAACGATCACTGGCAGCGCGGCCAACTCTCTTCAATTCAGACTGCGATTCGCAGCTTGCCGCCCGCAGCAACCGAAGGCTTAATGCTCTGCCCGGTCGATCATCCACTCGTTTCCCACGAAACAGTCGCGCAACTCATAGCCGGCTTCGACAGCAGCAAAAAAGCGATCATTGTACCCACATATAAGGGACGCCGCGGCCATCCGGTAATTTTCCGCGCGGCTTTATATGACGAATTGCTCGCCGCCTCGCTCGAAATCGGCGCGCGTCAGGTCGTTTGGGCTCACGCGAATGACGTCGAGCAAATTCCGACCGACGACGAAGGTGTAATCCTCAACGTGGACGACCAAGCCACCTATCAGAAGATAATCGCCAAGAAAGGAGGGTCAGCCTATGGGGCGTAGCGCGGCAATCGCATCGCAACAAAGTTCCGCAGCGTGCGTGCTCGACTCGGGTAATCCATCGAGCGCCAACGCAATCTCCGCGGGCGAAATTCGCTTCGCATCTGTCAGTGTTTTGCCGACAAGCATGTCAGTCATCGCTGACGCCGCCGCGATCGATGGCACACATCCCTGCGCCTTAAAACACGCCGCGACGATCCGCTCGTTTTCCACCCGGACCGTGAGGCGCAGCACATCGCCACACACGGGATTCGTCACCTCGCCCGCATGCGAAGCGTTCGCCGGCTCACCGGCGTTGTGCGGCTCGCGAAAATGACTCAGAACCTTCTCGCCGAACATTCCCGTGCAGTATAAAGGAATCTTCCTTCCGCACACTTAGAGTTGAAAATTCCGTCACCGATTCTCTTTTTCTTCCAATCCCAGACGCCGAAAAATCTTTCAATCTGATTGACAGATTGAGGTTTAGGACGTTAACTTGGAAGTGGTCCTAGCCTAGCTCCTTCGTTCTGGGCGCGAAGGAGCCATCGTGAATCCGCCTACACATGTCAGGAGAATTGCAGATGCGACGATTCGGATACCTCCTCACCCTCACTCTAGCCATCGCGCTAGGCGCGACCTCGGGCTTCGCACAGGATGGGAAGTTGAAGGTCAAGGTTTCCCCGAAGCAGGCTTACGTGTTTGTGGACGGCCAAGCCATCCGCGAAGGCAGCCACACGATTACCCTGCCCGCCGGAAACCATACCGTAGTAGTGGCCAACTACGGCTACAAGATGTCCTCACAACAAGTTGATGTCCAAGCTGGCAAAACCACTCCACTCGATGTGAAACTCGATCAGCAAGGCGGCCCCGTAAACGGGCCATTCGGCGATGTCGAATTGAAGGGGGATCCGAGGGCAGCCGTCCTCTCAAACGGTGATACGCCGGGCTACCTCGTGGGCCACGTTGATGAATTCAATTTCGATTGGCTCTTTTGGCACCAGAATCTCCT
>DATEGW010000185.1:0-2244 GCA_035279845.1 Candidatus Acidiferrales bacterium
CCGACCACGATGAGCAAGGCATCGGATGGCGAATAGTGCTGCTTATAGTAAGCGATAAGATCATCGCGGTCGTAAGCGGCAATTTGCGCCTCGGTCGGCGCGACAATCGCGTAGGGATGCTGACCGAAAAGGACGCTGCGAAGGCGTTCATTCGCGAGAAAACCGGGCGTAGTGCGCTCGATTTTCACTTCCTCGAATCGCTGGCGGCGTTCGCGCTCGAATTCGTCCTCGGGAAAGGATGCATTGCGCGCGAGATCGCCGACCAATTCAAGCAAGCCGGAGGAAAATTCGGAAAGGCCCGCAACGGAAATATTACTCGAATCGGCGCCCGAGCTTGCACCCAAATCGGCGCCCATGCGACGAAGGTCTTCCTCAATGCGATTGCTGCTGCGGGACGCAGTTCCGGTGCGGACGACTGTGGCTGTCATGCTCGCGAGGCCCGGAGACCGATGTGCGACGAGCGCGTTGCCTGCGCGGAAATAGAGTTGTGCGGCAATCTTTGGGAAAGCGTGCGACTCTGCCAGTACGACTTGGAGCCCGTTAGGGAGCTTCCGAGCTTCGCGGCGCGGCCATTGCACTGGACGCTCCGGTGCGAGGTTCGGAGCAGTGGGCCGAGGGGTTGAGGGTTTTTGCGGCCCAGTGCTTATCGTCGTCATCACGCCGCTCCTTTCAGCGCACTTGGTTGACGCAAGACGATCGCACGATTTTTTGCGACCAGGTATTTGCGCGCAAAAGCTTGCGCTTCGGCTGGGGTGACTTTAAGGAATCCGTCAAGTGCCGTGTTGATGCGGTCGGGATCGCCGTCAAAAAGCGTGAAGCACGCGAGATAGTGCATCAGTCCGAAGCGCGGCATGTAAGAACCCATGCCGCCTTCGAGCATCGAATAATAATCTGAGCGAAACTTCACTTTCACGGCGTCGAGTTCCTCCTCCGAGATCGGCTTTTCATGCAACTCGGCGATGACTTCGTCGAAGGTCGCCATGGTCTGATTTGCGCTGAATTCCGGCTTATGGAAGATGCGAGTAACCATCTGGGTTGGGCCGTTGGTATCAAAGATCTCGGCGTGGCCGTCCGTTTCAACGGCGATCTGCTTCTCCAAAACGAGCCGCCTATAGAGGCGTCCGGCACGGCCTCCGTGAAGAACACGATCGACGATCCCGGCTACGTTGCGCTCGTGCGTGCCGCGCTCGGGAAGCGTATAGCCGACCGCAATTGCGGGCAGCGGGCCAAATTTTTCTTCCACGTCGCCCCGACGCTCTTCTGTCTGCGCCTTTTCAGCCACATCAGCGCGCGCCGTCTTGGGATTCGCTGGAATATTTTCGAAATAGCGGCGCGCGAGTTCAAATGCGCCGGCGGGCTCGAAATCGCCCACCATGAGCAGCACAGCGTTATTCGGCGCGTAATAGGTGTGAAAGAATCGCTGCACGTCTTCGAGGCTCGCGGCATCGAGATCTGCAAAATCGCCGTAGAAATTGTGAGCATTCTGCCAATTGCGAAACGCCACCGGCGGAAGATCAAGCCACGGGAAGCCACCGTACGGCTGATTCATCACATTGACGCGAACCTCCTCTTTGACCACATCGCGCTGGTTACGCAAGTTTTCGTCATCGACTTTCAGCGCACGCATCCGGTCGGCTTCCAGCCAAAGGACGCGTTCGAGCGCGTTTGAAGGCACCGACTCGAAATAATTCGTCAGGTCGTAATTCGTGGTGCCGTTGAGCAGCCCACCGGAGGAATTAATCAGGCGAATGTGTTCCATCTTGCCCGCGTTTTCCGAGCCCTGAAACATCATGTGTTCAAAAAGATGCGCGAAGCCGCTGCGGCCCTGCGGCTCAAGGCGAAAGCCAATCTGATAATAGACGCCTACGGTCACGACGGGTGCCGTGCGATCCTGCGAGACAACCACGCGCAGACCGTTGGCGAGCGTGGTGTGTTCTACCGGAATCTGAAAATGTTTCAAACCTTCCTCCACAATGGAGATTCGCGCAGCCGACAAAACCGCGTTCGGAACCACAAGCGCATCGGCGCGGCATGCCTGATGAGAAATCGGGGCCTGCAAACCGGATGTTTCAATCGAGGAAGCTGCGCGCGTGTGCGGAACTGCGTGCATCCCTCTGCGTGATAGCATAGCGTGTTCGCCTGCAACCTGTGGAGGAAATTCCGCGTGCATTTATTTGTGCATTCATTCTGGATTGCCTCGCTCGGATTCGTCACTCTTCTCTGGGTCTTGCTTGGCATCGACCT
>DATEGW010000186.1:0-10816 GCA_035279845.1 Candidatus Acidiferrales bacterium
AGAGAGCCAAGCCACTCTCATAGAAGACTACATTTCCCTTCCCGCGTCGCCCGGCGCTGAGGGGCGCGTTTTCTGCAACACGGCAACGGAGTTGTTTGCGGGCGATAACGCAGCGATTTCGCATTACATGATCGAGAGAGAGAGTACGGATGCGTTCAATATATCGACGCTGCGGATCGAGCAAGGACGGAACGCGAACGTCGCTTCGCATTCCGTGCTCCTGGGCGGTGGAATCGTTCGCAACAACGTGCATCCGGTACTGAATGGCGAAGGCGGCGATTGCCTGATCAACGGTCTTTTTGCCGGAACGGGGCGTCAGCATCTTGATAATTACATGCTGGTTGAACACGCAAAGCCGCATTGCGGCAGCCGCCAGTTTTACAACGGCATTCTGGGCGGCCACGCGCACGGCGTATTTCACGGAAGGATCATTGTTCACAAAGACGCGCAAAAAACAGATGCAAAACAGACGAATCGCAACCTGTTGCTTTCCGACGAGGCGCAAATTGATACAAAGCCGCAACTGGAGATTTACGCGGATGACGTGAAGTGCACGCACGGAGCTACGATCGGTCAAATCGAGGAGAACGCTTTATTTTACTTGCGTTCGCGCGGAATTGCAGAGGCCGCCGCGCGTCAGCTCCTGCTGCTGGCGTTTGCCAGTGAGTGCTTGGACCGCATGACAGAAGGGCCGGCACGTACGCACGTAGAGGGATTGATTCACGATCGCCTGGCGCATTTGATTCGTGCATCGACGAACGGAAAGGCGTCGGAGGCGGCTGGATGACGTTGGCGGCAAAAGCCGGACTGGCCGCTCGTGCGCCAAACGCGCATGCCGAGTTGGACGTGCAGGCGATTCGCGCCGAGTTTCCTATTTTAGAGCGCACTGTGCGCGGCAGGCCTCTCGTCTACCTGGATAACGCCGCTACCTCGCAAAAGCCGCGATTCGTGCTCGATGCGATTACGCGCTATTACGAAGATGAAAACGCCAATATTCATCGCGGTGTGCATTATCTCTCCGAGCGCGCGACGGAAGACTACGAAAATTCGCGAGTGCGCGCACAGCGATTCCTGAATGCTGCGAAATCGAGCGAGATTATTTTCGTTCGCGGCGCCACCGAAGGCATCAACCTCGTAGCACAAACGTATGGACGCACACACGTAGGCCCCGGCGACGAGGTTCTGATTACGGCGATGGAGCATCATTCAAATATCGTGCCGTGGCAGATGCTTTGCGCGGAAAAAGGCGCCAAGTTGCGCGTGGCGCCGATCAATGATCGCGGCGAATTGCTCATCGATGAATTCGAAAGCCTTCTGGGACCGCGCACGAAGATCGCCGCGTTCACGCAGGTATCGAACGCTTTGGGCAGCATCAATCCGGTGCGGCGCATGACGGAGATGGCGCACCGGCGGCACGTTCCCGTGCTCATCGATGGAGCGCAGGCTGTACCCCATATGGCAATTGACGTTCAGGCAGTCGATTGCGACTTCTACACGTTTTCGGGACATAAAGTTTATGGGCCGACGGGAATCGGCGTCCTCTACGGCAAAGCGGCGCTGCTCGAAGCGATGCCGCCGTATCAGGGCGGTGGAGACATGATCAGCTCCGTCACATTCGAGAAAACAACGTATAACAAACTGCCTTACAAATTCGAAGCAGGTACGCCGGATATTGCGGGTGTAATCGGACTGGGCGCAGCACTGGACTATGTGACAGATGTCGGCATGGATGCGATTGCTGCTTATGAACACGAACTGCTGGAATACGGCACGGGGAAGCTTTCCGCGATTGCCGGTCTTCGTCTGATCGGCACGGCGGCGGAAAAGGCGGGCGTGCTTTCTTTTGTGCTTAAGGACATTCACCCGCACGATGTGGGCACGATCCTCGATCAGGAAGCGATTGCGATTCGCACAGGGCATCACTGTTCGCAGCCTGTGATGGATCGCTTTGGAATTCCCGCCACGGCGCGTGCATCGCTGGCGATCTATAACACACGCGAAGACATCGATGCGTTGACGAAAGGTATCGAGCGTGTTCGCGAGGTATTGGGCTAATGGCGGAGCTACGCGATCTTTATCAGGAAGTGATCCTTGAGCACAGCAAGGCGCCGCGGAATTTCAAGAAGCTTGCGAACGCCAATCATCGTGCCGAAGGATTCAATCCGCTTTGCGGCGACCGCTTCACCATATATTTAGATCTGGATGGCGACAAAGTGCGCGACGTTTCGTTTGAAGGAAGCGGATGCGCTATTTCGAAGGCGTCGGCTTCGATGATGACGCAGAGTGTGAAGGGCAAAACTATCGCCGAGGCAGAGCAACTCTTCGACAATTTTCACAAGTTTGTTACGACCCAGAATCATTCGGAAGGCGATTCCGCGGAGATGGGAAAGCTGGCGGTCTTTTCTGGTGTGGCGGAATTCCCTGCCCGCGTGAAATGCGCCACACTCGCGTGGCACACGCTGCAGGCTGCACTGGAAGATAAACAGGAACCGGTTACGACCGAATAACCGCTTTTATTAACAGTACCTCTGATTTCGGAGGTCTCATGTTGAGCAAACTCTCACTTCTCGCTCTCGCCACGATGCTGCTTGCCACACCGAGTTTTGCCCAGAATCATTCGGCGTTCAATGGAAAATGGGCGCTCAGCCAGGGACGCAGCGACTTTGGCGGAGGCGACGCGCTAATCCGATGCACTGTTGGGTTTTCCGGATACGCGACTAATGTTGAGAAGATTTAGTTCTTCAGGAGACGAACTGCGATGAACCATAAGCCGATCACAGTAAGCCGCAATTGCACGGTGATCGGAATTCCCACGGGGATTTCAGCCACAATACCCGCCGGAACATCCGTACGCATCATGCAGCACCTTGGAACGGGCTACACGGTGATGACGGAGTATGGGCAGATGTTCCGCGTCGACAACCAAGACGCGGACGCCCTCGGCTTGCCTATCCCCGAGGCGACTGAAGCACCCACCGGAGCCGCTAACTTCAGCGAAGCGCTCGTTTGGGACCAACTTAAAACCGTGTACGATCCGGAAATCCCAGTGAATATCGTCGATCTGGGATTGATCTACGCTTGCGACGTCACGCCGCTCGATGAGGGCGGCAAGAAAATCGATGTAAAGATGTCCATGACCGCACCGGGTTGCGGCATGAGCGACGTGCTGAAGCGGGACGTGGAAACGAAGGTGGCCGGCGTACCGGAAGTGCGAGAAGTGAATGTGGAAGTTGTGTTCGATCCTCCCTGGAACCCCAGTCGCATGTCTGATGCGGCGAAGCTGCAACTCGGCTTCGATCTGTAAGGTCCTGTCCCCACTCCTCGTCAATATGCCTGCCTAAAGAGATCTCAGAGCACGCTTACACAAGCTGCCCGATTTGGCATCGGCCGACGATCCGCTAGTGTGATCTCAGGAGGAAACTTCGATGCAATTCAAAAAAGTCGCATGGTCGGTTGCGTTCCTAGGCATGGGAATGTTTGCGGCAACCAGCCCGCAGGCGGGCGCGAACACTTTGAATCCCGTGTATGTCGCGGAGAGCGCGCAAACGACGCCCAATAGTCCGAACATGCCAAATTCTCCGAACGGACAGCAGAGCCCGAGCAGCCCGACAAATCCTTCCGGTCCGAATAATCCGGATCAGGAAAACAATCCGAACGGAACAAATAACCCGGCGAACCCAAATAATCCAAATAATTCCAATAATCCTTACAATTCACCAACGCCGGAACAACCGAACAACACCAACAGTCCAAACAGTCCCAACGGTGAACCCAACCAGCCGAATAATCCAAACCCGCCGAACAACAATCCGGGCAACCCAGAGAGCCCGAATAATCCCAATTATCCCGGGGGCCCGAAAAATCCGACGTACCCCGGCAACCCTGGGGATAATCCGACCAATCCGCAGTCGCCAAACCGGACACCAAACCCGAGCACCCCGTCGAATCCGGGCGGTACGGGAGCAAATCCCGGCAGTACGACTCCGAACACCGGAGCGGGCGGCACAGGTGGCGGCCCGAGCGGAACCGGTGCGGGCGGTGGCGTCAGCACTGGTGGAGCAGGTGGCGCGTACTAGCTGAAGCTGTTTATTCTTCGACTGAGGAGTCGCGGCTCGGAACTTCGGTTCCGAGCCGCTTCTTTTTATACGGCCAACTCCGGACGATTGGTCTTTTTGGAATGAAGTCGCTCGCCTGAAACAAACGTCTGACGCGACGCGTAGTACTGGCAGAACTCGATTTTGAGTTGTAAGCGGATTGCGCAGCGATGTGATGGAATGCGCTTTTCAATTTGTTCTTTGTACGTATAATCGGGGCCACCGTTGATCCTTACCGTTTTTGCAACACACTTCTTATGGGAGGCAAAATGTTGAGAAAGGCTCTAGTAGGGCTGATTGCCTTGGGCGCACTGGCAAGCGTCAGCGCGGCGCAGAGTGCTTCAACTTTTTCGGGCACGTGGAAACTCAACCTTTCGAAGAGTAATCCGGGTGATTACGGCCCTTCCGCGCGCACTGAAGTGATCACGCAGGACGGGTCAAAATTCACGGACAAAGTAACATCAACGACGCAGATGGGCGAAAACGACTACGTGTTGACGTTTACCGCCGACGGAAAGAAAGTGACTGTGGCGCCCGATTCACCGGGAGCCAACATGGGCAACTTAACGTTGAAGGATATTACGGCCACGCTGGACGGCGGCTCGCTCGTGCTGATGGAGGATTTGAGCTATCAAGGGCAGGTGGACATCGCAGCGCAGTTGACCTACTCGCTTTCGCCGGATGGGAAGACGCTGACGATCGCGGACCACGCGAGCACGTCAATGGGGAATTTCGATACGTCGCTCGTTTTTGACAAGCAGTAGGTCCAGGCAGCACAGAAGTCCAAGATGCACCGCGCTGAGGAGCAGCTCACGCTGCAGCGGTTGCTTTCGTGTGTTTTTGAGCGGCACAAACAATTTCCCCTCGCATTCGCATCAGCGTATCGAGGCTTTCCACTGCTAAGATCGTATGAGCTGTGGTCCAAGCGACGTCTGGGCGGAGGCTTGTTTTGGCTGAGCGTGGCAAACAATCCGTTGGCAAAAGAGGCGGCAAAGCGGCAACGAGATCGCATAAAGGAACGCGTCAAGAGGGCAGATCTTCGCGCGCTGAAATCCGGGTGACGTCTCGTGACAGGGCGGCGGGCGAGTGGTTTGCAAAACTGGTGGCGTTGCAAGAACGGCTCTGCGCGTCCGATGGCTGTCCGTGGGATCGCGAACAGACGCACGCATCTTTACGCAAATACCTGATCGAAGAAACGTACGAAGTCCTTGACGCCATGCAGTCAGGCGACGGCGAAGATTTTGCGTCCGAGCTGGGCGATTTGATGTTGCAAATCGTGTTTCACTCCGTACTGGCGGAAGCGGCGGGGCGCTTTACGATTTCGGACGTGATCGAAGCGATCTTTACGAAAATGGTGCGACGACATCCGCACGTTTTCGGCGATGCTACGGCGGCAACTTCTGGAGTCGTGCTGAAAAAATGGGAAGAGCTGAAAGCAAAGGAGCGGGCGGAAAAACGTGGAGCGGCCGACAAAGAAGAAGCGGCAGAGTCCGTGCTTGCCGGCGTGCCACGATCGTTGCCGGGAGTGCTCGAGGCATATCAACTGACACGACGAGCTTCGCACATCGGTTTTGACTGGGACAGCCTGCAGGGGATATTCGACAAAATCGAGGAGGAAAAACGAGAACTGGCTGAGTTCGTGAATGCTACTCCGCAGACAGGCGACAGTGCAAACTCGGGCACAGGCGCAGAGGCGATGAGCAATTCGGCACGCAAGGAAGAAGAGGTGGGTGATTTGCTTTTCGCTACTGTGAATGTGGCACGATTTCTCGGCGTCGATCCGGAAATCGCGTTGAAAAAAGCGAATCGCAAATTCAAAGAGCGCTTTCAATGGATGGAGAGTGCAGCGGCGCGCGAAAATCGACGTCTCGCGGATGTCCCCCGCAAACACATGGAAGAGTTTTGGAACCAAGCGAAGAATGCTGCCGTTGGAAGGTGATAGCCGGCATCAGTAGCTTGCGCGTGCGTTTAATGGGTGTGATGGAATAGACGCTGCTTCACATCCGGCCAGAACTCTGAAAATGCATTCCCTGCCATTCGCCCAAGGAAGCCTTCTCCCGTGCGAATCAATGCGTCATTCGCATTCGCTTCACTCGATGGTAGCCATGCATTCGCAAGAAAATTACTGCCCGTATACGCCATGTAGCGCGCGTAGGCCGGTGCGAAGCCGCCTTCGGGATGCCGAGCGTAAAATGTCTGCTTTATGATGTTCTTTACGCGAGACGCAAAGGGTTCGTCAGGACTTCTGAAGTAGCGCGGATCTTCTCCCGAGAGAGCTCCGGCAGTGGCCTCCATTACGTTGCTCGTCACGATGCCGGGTAAGCGCATGCCAAAGCGGTCGGCGAATCCGCCCCATCCGGGCCCATACTCCTTAGGATGATCCACAGCCGTTCCGAACGCAGAAGAAAAGAGTCCACCGACGAGATGGGCAGGAATAAAGGGATCGACGAGTGCCCAACGGACGCGCTGCTTGCCGGTAATCGGCTCGTATCTACCGTCGTCGAGCTGCGGCGTCACAGGATAAGATGCGCGATCCGAGATCAACTTGACTCGTGGTCCTGTTTGAACGGAGGACGTTTGAGCAAATACGGAAGGTATAATTCCGCCGAGGAAAGCAAACAGTAAGATGAACCGGCCGAGTGCGGCGGAGATCGTTGTCATAACGATGCATTTTCGCTCTCGATGCGAAACGACGGACGCGAGAGCGAAAACCCTTCGGCAGGCTATCTAACCAAGGCTATGAGGAAAATACGGAACATACCTGGAGATCAGGGGGAAGGCTTTGTAAGGTTTATTGCGCTCTTGCGGAATCGGCGGAGGGTTTGTCTGCCACGGCGTTGTCACTTGGGACGTTTGCGCGTTCACGCGAGCCATTATCGTTGTTTTTATCAGCGAAGTAATTGCGTTCGGAAAGCGTGCGGTACATGCGTCCGCCGATTTCTGAAGCGTGAGGGCCGCTAATGATGCGGGCGCCGCCGTGAAGGAGCACTACGATAACGATTTTAGGATGGGCCTGATCGGCATATGACACAAACCAGCCGAGGCGGCCGCCCAGGCGTTCGTCGTTGCAGGTGCCAGTCTTCGCGAGCGCTTGCTCTCCATTTGGGTCAAAGCTACGCTGCGCTGTGCCATATAGCACAGCCGCTAGCATGCCCTGCTGGATATCCGGCACGATGGCGGCAATGTCAAACTGGTCGCGAACGCGCGGCTGGAAATTCTTCAGTTCGTCTTCGGACTGCGGGTATTGCAGATAGTATTGCGTGCCGCCGTTGGCGAGAGTGGAGACAAGCGAGGCAAGCTGGAACGGTGTGATGCGAATTCCCTCACCGAAGCTCGACATGCGCGCGACACCCCCGAAAATCGGTGGAGAAGGCGGCAGCGAGCCGGGCTGTTCGAGCGGCAGGTTGTAACCAACCTTTTGCCCGAGGCCAAACATGGCATCATATTGGATCACGCGCTGAAAACCAAGGCGCGAGCCGACTTCTTCGAAAAACTTGTTATTTGAATGCGCGAGCGCTTCCGTCAAATCCATATACCGGCGCGGTGCGATAGGAAGCATTGTGTCCTGGGTGATTACGCCTTCCTTTAGGCCAGCGAGAGCGATGAAGGGCTTGATCGTGGAGCACGGCTCGAATCCGGCGGAATAGGCCATTTTCTGGCCGACGATTGTGAGAATGCGGCCGTCACTCGGATCAACGGCGACAACGGAGCCTTTCTCGTGTCCCAGAGCGTCAATCGCGGCTTGCCGGACAGCCGGATCGTCGACTGTAACAACGTCACCTTTCGTCGGATCATTGGGCGCGAAATAGCGTCGCGTGCGTGTCTTTGTGCGTGAGGTCGCGTGCGCCGATGGCTTTGCGGCGCTTTTAGAACTGGAGTGGGACGCTGACTTGGACGAATGCGTTCCTGAGTCGCCTGCGCCACGAACGGCAAAGGACGCAAGCGCGATTAGACAGAGAACCGCTAGTAAACGAGATGCGGCTGGGTATTGTTGCATTAAATCCGCCGACCCTTAGTACTTCCCCCGGGTCCGATACAGGAAGAGTTTAAGAAACGGAAAGGATGTCCGCAACACTAAAACCCGGATGATTTTCCAAGAGACACGCCCTCACAGACAACTGAGCGATGGAGCAGGACATTTCAAGGGCACGGCCTTCGCATCACCCTGAATATCAGACATCCAAGCCGATGGAACGCATCAGCTCAAGCGCGTTGCTTGTCTGAACGACGCCGGGCGTGAGGCGATAGTCAAAGCGGAGCTTCCCGTCTTCAAGGCGGTCTTCAAAATGGACATTTGCGACACGGTCACCAAGCAGTTTGGCGATTTCGGCGAGCGAAAGGTCGTGCGTGGTGACAAGGCCGACCGCATTGCGCTGGAAGAGAGCGCGCACGAGCGCTTCCGCGCCGACTCGACGGTCGTGAGAATTTGTGCCGGAGAGGAGTTCGTCGAGAAGAAATAAGACCGGCGTGGGCTTTTCTGCCATGTCCATGATCAACTTTAAGCGGGTGATTTCGGCATAGAAGCGCGAGACGCCGCCTTGCAAGGAATCGAGGACGCAAACCGACGCGGCGACGGCGAGCGGCGAAATACGGAGTCTTTTTGCACGGACGGGCGCTCCGCATTGCGCAAGTACCGCGTTTACGCCGACGGCACGAACCAACGTACTCTTGCCAGCCATGTTTGGGCCGCTAATGATCACGATGCGCAATTCCCTGCCGAGTGCCAAATCGTTTCGCACCGCGCTGCCTTCTGGCATAAGTGGGTGCGCCAAGCTTTCGGCTTCGTAGCACGGAGACTCGGTCGCGAATTCCGGAAAGACGTCATGCGGATGCTCATACGAATAGCCGGCGAGATCGGATAAGGCTTCCATTTCGCCAAGCGCTGCAAGCCATCCGCGAACTTCGGAACCGTATTGTTTGCGCCAAGATTCGATCCGAAGCGTACAAATCATGCTTCTGAAGGTGAGCCTGTCGAACGCCGTAACCATCAGGTTATGCCTATCGGCTAACCGATCGACGAGCCGAGCCAGCCGCCGGAGTGCTCGTGAGGAGGGTTGACCTCGCTGCTGGAGGAGCGTTTGCAAAGCAACTAGTTTCGGCGAAGAGAAGGGCTCGCGTTCGAGACGCGCCATTACGGACGAAAGGAGTGCAAGATCGCGGGTGGCTGCTTCTATTGACGCGGCGCTTGCCCCAGCGCGGCTCCACAACCAAGCGGCGATTCCTAAATTGACCATTGTCAAAACGGCGGCCCCAGGCCAAAGCTGTAACCACACAATGCATCCGAGAATGGAGAGCCACCATGCATAGCCCAGCGATTGGAGGACAATGCGCAGGCGGGCTGATTCGAATGATGGCGTGCCTTCAGCCCACTCGACGAGGGCGTCCGGGCGAACTCCAGCATCGATGCCGGTGCTCAAAACTGCCAGGTCCTCACGAAAATTAAGCCCGTGCCGCATTTCATTTACGGCTACTTGGCGTGAGACTGCTTCGTCGGGCGGTGCCGGCGCCAGAAGCCACGACGCCAAAAGTTGTTCACCGGCGCGTGTGCGAGCGGTGCAGAGCAATTCGAAGAGAGACCCAGGGCCGAAGAGATCGAGGTCTCGTGCGTAGGGATGCTTTGGATCCAGGAGGCGCTCGCCATCCTGACCAGTGCCCATCCAGCGATTAGCCAGCCGAGCCAGACCACGTTCGTAAAACGTGATCGCGCGTTGGGCGCGTCCTAGCTCCCGCAGTACTCGTGCATGAGCGACCGCGCAGGTTATGAACAGCACTACGGGCACAAAAACCCAGTACAGGGAATGAACTCTGGTAATGATGAGCCAAATGCCAAGCGCAGCGCCGAAAAACATCAATCCGAACCGGGCTAAAGCTAGGCGCGTGTCACTTTTCTTATGTTGAGCCTCCGCGATGCGAAGCTGATGCAATCGACGCTGATACTCGGCTTGCGGATCTTGTTGCGGTGCGGGTGCGGAAGAATCCATCGAGTGCGGCTTATTTTATTCCGACACCGCTGCGGCTGCGCGCGGAAAATCTTCGCTAGCCGTCACTTCTTCGGATTGGGCGCGATGGCGGTCGCAATGCGCGGCCAGAACGAGAAACCATTGGAGGCAACTGAGATCGCCAAAAATAGGATGCGGAGAAAAGTGCGCGTGTAGATCGAGAGTCGTCGCGGCGAGAAGCTCGCAGGTGCGCTTTCGAGCGGCTTCAAACTCCTTCAGCAACTGATTGTGCGGCCAGCGACCGGTGGGCTGAAGTTGTTCCACGCTGCGACGAGGATGGGTCCGATCACGAAGCATCGCGACGAGGCTTTCAGGACTACCGGGATAACCGCTGTGACGGGCTGGATCGGGAGCCTGCCTAAGCGCGATCTCAACGAAGCCACGGCCGCGATACTCGACGAGAATCACGTGCTCCAGATTCTCCGCGATTGACCAACGACCTGGTTCCGGCCTGTACGCCATTTGCGTTGGCGATAGCCTGCGGACCAATGCCATCAACCTGTCGCGGGATTCCGCGAGATGCTTCGCCGCGAAATCCCTTTCGGCAGCCGCTGTCGGCATGACTTACTCCTGAAGTTTGGAGCGGCTAGCGTCCCGATTTGCCAGCCTGTGCAGCCGCAGCTTTCGGAGCGCCGGGCTTCTCCGATTCGGCGGACGGCTTCTTATCGCCGTTTGACGAACCGGCAGGAATCAGACCGAGGGACTTGCGCAATTCGTGATCGA
>DATEGW010000187.1:0-17457 GCA_035279845.1 Candidatus Acidiferrales bacterium
GCAAAGCAAGCGAACGTCACAATCAAGATTCCCTTTTTCATGAATCCCCCTTCCACCGGCGCGTGTGGATTTCGCTCATCAAAATACTCTTTCCGGCGCGCAAACCCGCCACATTCTGCGAGCCGCATCGCGCCAAGTCAACTCACTTCAGTGGCGTCACCTTGCCCGGATCGACACGATAATCGATGTAAGTCACGGGCCCGTCAATCGACGTGAAACGATGGGGCATGCCCGCCGGAATCACAACCACGTCTCCTACTCCCACATGTCTGCTCGACCCGCCCTGAATTCCAGTCCCGCGCTGGCTCGGTCCAATCTCCGGAAGGCCCGTGGCCGTCCCGAACGGCTTCGGGTCCGTCAGTTTTCCGCCGGTCTCAAGCATGCCGCCGCCCTCCGTGATGTAATAAATCTCGGTAACTTTCTCGTGCAGAATCGCGTCATGCGGTTCGGGAGTCACGCGCCGCACCAAGGCAACTCCCACGTTTGTGTTTCCTGCATCGGTTGAACGCACCGTGACGTCATATGTTCCCGGGATTGCTCCCGGATTCGGCTTCGCATTCTTCATCGTGCTTTTCATCTCAGCCGAAGTAACCACCACCGCGCTTGCGGGCACCGCCGGTGCCTTCGCAGGTCGCCCCGCGCCAAAAAAGAACAAAAGAAAAATCAGGTTCAGCATTTTGCAATCCTCCGTATCAGTTCATCGTGGTCGGTAGCGGCAGCGATGATACCTGAGAAGTCTCAGCCGCAGTTCTCACGTTTGTTCTACGCCAAGCATTTCAGGTGCGGATGTTGATTTCCCCCACGTTTATGGTAAGATTGTCTTACATGAAAACGAAGTTATCCACCAAAGGACAAGTGGTGCTGCCCGGCCCGATTCGCCGGAAGCTGGGCCTTCAGTCCGGCGATTCACTCGAAGCTAAGATTGTAGACGGACACATCGCCTTGATTCCCGCGAAAGGTAAATCGCGGCGATTCAGAATAGTTAAGGACCCCCTTACGGGATGGCCGGTTCTAACGGCCGGTCCCAACGCCCCTAAGCTTACTCATAAACAAGTTCAGGAAATCCTTGCCGATTTCCCATGAGATTTCTGCTCGATGTGAGTGTGCTGGTATCTCTTGGCGTACGAGATCATGAATTCCATGATCGCGCTATGCGCTGGTTGAGCAAGCTGGCTGTGAGCGGCGCTCCTGAACTGGCGACCTGTGCAATTACAGAACTCGGATTTGTTCGCGTCGTAGGTCAAGCGCCTCAATACGGACTCAATATAGATCAAGCGCGACGCCTGTTGCTTCAAATAAAAGCGGATGCCCCCGCTCATTTCACATTTATTTCCGATGATCATGACGTTTCGCACCTTCCTGAATGGGTGAGGACTCCCAAGCAGACAACAGACGGCCACCTCGCTCAACTTGCGCGAGCGAATGGAGCCATTTTTGCCACGTTCGACCGCGGAATCCCCGGAGCCTTCTTCGTGCCAAACGAATAAGGGCAACCGCTCTTTGCCTCCCATATCTCCGCTACCTCCTTTACCTCGTCTTCATAACCTGCTACAAACTACCGACCCCAAAACCTTACCGGAGGAGCTTGCGTGAACTCTTCACCATTCATCGGCGAATTCATGGGCACACTGGTCCTGATCCTTCTTGGCGACGGCGTCGTCGCCAACGTGCTGCTGAAGCGGTCGAAAGCCGAAGGGGCAGGGTGGATGGTCATCACCACAGGATGGTGCTTCGCCGTCATGGGCGGGATTTTTACGGCCGTCGCCTGCGGAAGCAACGACGCTTACTTGAATCCCGCCATTACGCTCGGCTTCGCGATTGCTGACGGACACTACTCGAAGCTGATCTCTTACACCGTCGCCGAACTTCTCGGCGCATTCGTGGGAGCGGTGCTCGTTTGGCTGCATTTCTTGCCACACTGGAAGGAAACGCCGGATAGTACGTCGAAGCTGGCGTGTTTCTGCACAATTCCCGCGATTCGTAATCGCGCCGCAAACCTCACGAGCGAACTCATCGCCTCAGCGGTCCTCGTATTCGTAGCGGGCGCGATCGTGTCAAAGGCGGTCTCTTCGCCATCAGCGCTTCCGCCGGGCCTCGGCGCCTACCTCGTTTCAGCCTTGATCTGGGGCATTGGCCTTTCGCTCGGCGGCACCACGGGATACGCGATCAATCCCGCGCGCGATCTCGGTCCGCGCATCGCCCACGCCGTCCTGCCTATCGCCGGAAAAGGCAATTCTGACTGGCCTTACGCGTTCGTCCCCATCGTTGGCCCGATCATCGGCGCGACGATAGCCGGCGCCCTCATCCGCGTACTCATCTTGAAGCTGTAGCTGCCGTGATTGCGATTGAATCCGATCGCCATAGAATTTTCTGCGAACTGCGCTCATCCGCCCGGCGAAACCGGAAACAGCGCCGCATGCCGCTCCGCCAAATACACTCCGCCGACCACCAACGCCGCCCCGCTCAATAAATGTCCGCTCGGCCGTTCTCCCAAAACGGACACCGCGAGCACGATCACAATCGGCACCTGCAAATAATTCACGCCAGCCACGCGCGACGCGTCCACATGCCGCAAGAGCCAGTTGAACATCGTGTACGCAATCACCGTCGCGAGCACCGCCATATAGATCACGCCGGTCCATCCCACCCATCCCACTCTTTTCCAATCCAGCGCCATCCCCTGACGCACGGCGAGCGGCGCGTACAAAATCGCCGCCACCACCGTCATATAGGTATTCACGGCCACGGCATCATAGTGTTCGCCAATGGCCCGCGTCGCCGCACGCTTTCCGAGCACGGCGTATGTCGAATATCCCATCACGCAACCCAGCGTGAGCAAATCGCCCGTATGAAACGAGGTCTGCCCCGCCGCGCGATCCGTCTCCAGCAGCAGAACTCCGGCAAACGAAATCGTCATGCCCACGAGCTTCGCCGTCGTAAACCGCTCGAGCTTCATTGCGCTCGCAAAAAGCAGCACGATGATCGGATCGAGCGCGATCAGAATCACCGCGTGCGTCGACGTCGTGTAGTTCAACCCCACCGTGAAGCAGCCCTGATTGATCGCGACGCCGAAGAGTCCCAATCCGAAGAACGTCCACAAATCGCTTCGCCGCAGCGGCGCACGCGCGCGCGAAAAATAAATCGCCAGCATGCATGCCGCAGCCAACTCAATCCGAAACGATACAAGCGAAAGCGGATCGATGTGCCGCAGT
Source organism: Candidatus Acidiferrales bacterium (assembly GCA_035279845.1). GTDB lineage: Bacteria > Acidobacteriota > Terriglobia > Acidiferrales > UBA7541 > Palsa-295. Next base: position 3,213 of record DATEGW010000187.1, read on the forward strand.
GCGAGCTTTCCGACGACGTAGTTCCCCGACCATATCGCCAACATAACGCCAAGCGAAAACGTAATCGTGCCGCCGCTCGGCTCGCCGGCGGATAACCCTGAGGATGTCGCAGTGGAAGTACTCAAAACGCAAATATGTTACCCGAAAATTCGCGCGCGTCAGCATAAGAAAGGATGATTCATCTCACCGTCTACGAGCGCAGTCCTTTCCGCGTAGTAAAACCTGGCCGGCTCTGGAACAAAGTGCATGGCTTCCGCGTATGAATAAGCGGAGAAGCTTATGGGAACCTTTTTGGATAGCTTGCGCTACGGATTTCGAGGACTCGCGAAGTCGCCAGGATTCTCAGCAGTCGCCATTCTAACGCTCGCCCTCGGCATCGGCGCGAATACGGCGATTTTCTCGATCGTAAACGGCCTGTTCCTCCATCCGCCCGGTGTGTCGCAACCGGGCCGCGTCGTCGCCCAGCGCGTGCGCTACGGCAAGCTCGGCCTGGCGAATATCGCGGTCTCTGCCCCGGATTTTGCGGCTGTGCGCGACAGCAAGCAAATCTTTGCATTCGCTGCCATCGAGCGCGGCCAGGACTTCAACTACAGCACGGGCAGCTTTCCTGAGCGGCTTGTTGGCGCCCGCGTTTCCTCTCAATGGTTCGATGTGTTCGGCGCACGCCCGATTCTCGGCAGAGTGTTTACGCCCGGCGAAGATCAGGCCAACGCAAATTATGAAGTGATGCTCGCGTATCCGGCCTGGCAGCGATGGTTTGGCGGCGATCCCGGCGTCGTGGGCCGCAGCATCCGCCTTAACGAGCAAGATTATCGCGTGATCGGCGTCATGGGCCGAGGATTCGATTGGCCCAGCCCCGAGACGGACCTCTGGACTCCGCTGGGACTAGCTCCGGTCGAATTTGGTGTCAACAACACATTCAACGAGAGCTACCTCGCGGTCGCGCGCTTGCGGACCGGCATCACCTTCGCGCAAGCCGATTCGTACGTAAAGGTTCTCTCTCAGCGCGTGATTGATAATCCCGCCTCCACCTACGCCAAGGATTCGCAATGGGGAATGTTCGTTATGCCCTTTACCAGCTTCGTTTTCGGCGATCTCACTACGCCCATCCTGATCCTTGGCGGAGCCGTTGCCTTCGTGCTTTTGATTGCATGCGCGAATATCGCGGGGTTGTTGCTGGCCAGAGGCGCGGGACGCTCGAAGGAGTTGGCGGTTCGGACCGCTTTAGGGGCGTCGCGTATGCGGCTTATCGTGCAGGCCCTCGGTGAAAATGCTGCTCTCGGATTGTTGGGCGTCTTGGCCGGCTTGGCCGTCGCGCCGCTCGGGACTCGCGCGCTGTTGTTCGCCGCTCCCGCGAGCCTTCAGACCGACCCGCTCGCGTTTCCGCTGAACGGCGTTGTCCTAGCTTTCACAGTCGCGCTTGGTCTGATTGCCGTGCTGATTTTTGCAGCGGCCCCCGCCTGGCAGATGTCTCATATATCGCCCTATGACGCCCTTCGTGAATCTGGCCGCTCCACGACCACAAGCCGCACTCGCCTGCGGTTCCGCTCTCTTCTCGTCGCCGGAGAAATAGCGCTCGGCCTGATTCTATTGGCTGGAACTGGACTTCTCCTCAAAAGCCTCGCTCGAATCACGGAGGTGAATCCCGGCTTCGATTCGCATGGCGTGATGACTTCGGGCCTGGCCTTGCCGCAAACTCAATATGACAAACCGGAAAAGCAGATCGCCTTCTTTCGTGCCGTTCTGGACCGCCTCTCAAGCACGCCAGGAGTCACGGCGGCCGCAGCGGCGTTCCCGTTGCCCTTTACGGGAGCCAACAATTCCGCGTCATTCAGCATAGAAGGCCGCGTCGAGCCGCCTGGCAGTCCCGGTCCGTGGGGGAATATTCGTTACGTTACTCCGAGCTACTTCGCCGCCCTCGGCATTCCGCTGCTCAAGGGCCGCGTCTTCACGGATAGCGACCGGATCGGCTCGCAACCCGTCGCCATCGTTGATCAAAATCTTGCCAGGCAGTACTGGCCAAATCAGGATCCCATCGGCAAGCAAATTCGACGTGGAAGTCAGGCTCCCTGGGCCGTCATCGTCGGCGTGGTAGGCCACGTCCGCTTCACTCGCCTCGTTGGCGAGGAGGGTGCGCAGTCTTCCTCCAACGGCGCATATTATTTTCCAATTTATCAGACACGCGCGCCCTCAGGATTCCTGATCGCGAAGTCCAACACGAATAGCATGTTGCTCGGGGATGCGATTCGACGAGCGGTCCGCGACATGGACGCAAATCAGCCCGTTTCGAATATGAAAACCATGGATTCGCGCATCGCTGAATCGCTTGGACCACAGCGGTTCGCCGCGAGATTGCTGGCCATCTTCGCCACGCTCGCTACAATACTCGCCGCGCTCGGCCTCTACGGCCTCGTCAGTTACAACATCACCCAGCGGACAAACGAGATGGGGATTCGTATCGCCCTTGGCGCAAACCGCAGCGATATTCTAGGCATGGTGCTGCGGGAAAGTGCGCGAATTGCCTTGATCGGGACCGGAGCGGGAATTGTGGCTGGATTTATACTGATGCCCGTGATCCGTGGTGTGCTCTATGGGGTTAGCGTTTATGATCCGCTATCGTTCGGCGGCTCGGCGTTGGCGCTCATCGTCGTTGTGCTGGCAGCCAGCTATATCCCTGCTCGCAGGGCCACGAAGGTAGATCCAATGGTCGCTCTCCGATATGAATAGGTCCGGGTCGCACTCGGGCAAAAAAATGAGAGTTTTGCACAGGCTGACTCTCTACAGGATGTCCCCGGATGATTCTTGTTCGCTGCTGATGCTAATCTCCGTGTATGGAGGTGACTTATGAAGTTCACTTCATTTGTTATGGGTATGGGAGCAGGAGCTGCGCTCGCGATGCTTTTCGCGCCCCAATCCGGTGAAGAGACGCGCGCTATGATTTCTGACAAGGCCAAAGCGGGACGTCGATACGCCGAAGACAGGGCTCGGGACATTCGCGATATGGCAGGTGACAAGGCTTCTCAGCTTCGTGACATGGCAAGCGATGCCGTGGAACGGGGCAAGGACGCTGTTAATCGGCCTAAGAGCGCCGTCTCCGCAGCTATACAAGCCGGCAAGGACGCCTACAATCAGGAAGCGCAGAAAATCTCTTGACGGTACTCCAACTCGCACCCAGCCCGCGAGGCTCTTCCCAAGAGCGCCAATCTCCTGATTGGCGCATTTCTCCTATTCCGGCTAGTTTTTATTTTCTGTACTGCTCGTCGCTGACTTTTTCCATCCACTCCACCGGTTTCCCGTCTTTTCTTTCCTGAACGGCAATGTGTGTCATCGCCGTCGTCGGCGTCGCGCCATGCCAATGTTTCTCTCCGGGTGCGAACGACACCACATCGCCCGGCCGTATCTCTTCGACAGGTCCGCCCTCACGCTGCGCCCAACCGCATCCGGCCGTCACGATCAGCGTCTGCCCCAGCGGATGCGTATGCCACGCGGTGCGCGCGCCCGGCTCAAACGTAACGCTCGCTCCCTGCACTAGCGCCGGATCGGGCGCCTGAAATAGCGGATCTATCCGCACTGTGCCGGTGAACCACTCGGCCGGTCCCTTTCCCGACGGCTGCGAACCTGCTCTTTTGATTTCCATTTCGCACTCTCCTGATTCCAATCCGATTCACCGGCCGACCATTTTCGCCAGATGCTCGGGGTACCGGGCCCCTTGCACATGAATGCCTGTGGCCGCGCTATCAATTTCGCGTAGGTCGTCGGCCGTCAGTTCAACGTTCGCTGCCCCAATGTTCTCTTCAAGGCGATTCAGCTTCGTCGTGCCGGGAATCGGAGCAATCCACGGCTTCTGTGCGAGGATCCACGCAAGCGCGATCTGTGCGGGAGTCGCCTTCTTCCGCCGCGCAAAATCGCTTAGCGCGTCGACGAACGCCTGATTCGCTTTTCTGTTTTCGGGCGTGAAGCGCGGAACGATATTTCGGAAATCCGCTTTGTCGAATTGCGTGTTTTCGTTGATCGCGCCCGTAAGGAAGCCTTTACCCAAAGGGCTGAACGGAACGAATCCGATTCCAAGTTCTTCGAGCATCGGCAGGATTTCCTCCTCCGGCTCCCTCCACCACAGCGAATATTCGCTCTGCAACGCCGCAACTGGCTGCACCGCGTGCGCGCGCCGAATTGTCTTCGCACCGGCCTCTGAAAGCCCAAAGCGTTTGACCTTTCCTTGCCGAATCAGGTCCTTCACCGCCCCGGCGACATCTTCAATCGGTACCTCTGGATCGACACGATGCTGATAAAAGAGATCAATGGTCTCGACTTTGAGCCGCCTAAGAGATGCCTCCGCCACTTCGCGGATGTGTTCCGGCCGGCTATCGAGTCCCACGTTCTTTCCACCCTCGATCTTCCAGCCAAACTTTGTCGCGATCACCACGTCATCGCGAAACGGCGCCAGCGCCTCGCCCACGAGCTCTTCGTTCGTAAACGGCCCGTACGCCTCCGCCGTATCGAAAAACGTGACACCACGTTCGAACGCTGCGCGGATCAGCGCAATTCCCTGTTGCTTATCCACCGCCGGCCCATATCCAAAACTCAGGCCCATGCAGCCAAATCCAATCGCCGAAACCTCCAGGCCGCTCTTCCCCATTTTGCGCTTCTGCATCGCTTCCTCCAGCACGACGTGGTCCGCTTTGATGTTAATGCAGCTCAGCCCTTTCGGGCATCCACTAGTCGAGGATGCTCGGCCCGCATGGGAACGTCGCTCTCTTGATAAGCGAAATTCCCGTTCATCTCCACTCGGGGCGCGCCTTCGTAATTGCCCTCGGGATTTGCCTCATTTTATGGTGCCAAACGCGCCAATTCTGCGCCATTTTGTGACACTCTAACGGGATTTTAAGGCACGCTTTGCGCCATGTCACTTCCCGCATTTCCGATGCTATCTGTCACAGGTAGGGCGGCTATTCCAGCACTTCGCGGCGCTTGGTTAGCGACTCGATGCGGTCGCGGCGGGGTTCGTAACCGATGCCGGGGCCGTCGGGAACGCGAATGGTGCCCTGCGCCGTAACCTCAACTTCCGGCTCGATGATGTCTTCTGTCCAGTAGCGTTTGCTGGCGGACACGTCTCCAGGCAAAACAAAATTCGGCAGCGTCGACATGGCGATATTGTGTGCGCGTCCGATACCTGATTCGAGCATCCCGCCGCACCACACGGGAATGTTGCGCGACTGGCATAAATCGTGAATCTGCCGTGCCGACGCATGCCCGCCCACCCGCCCCAATTTCATGTTGATAATACCGCACGCTCGCATTTCGATTGCGGCGCGCGCATGTTCGATATCGTGAATGCACTCGTCCAGGCAAATCGGCGTTTCAAGTTTTCCCTGCAATAAGAAATGGGAGAAAATGTCATCGTAGCCGAGCGGCTGCTCGATCATCATCAGGTGAAAGGCGTCGAGTTGCTTGAGCAGCGCCGCATCTTCCAGTCTGTAAGCCGAATTTGCGTCCACCATGAGCCGGATTCGCGGAAACCGCTCGCGCAGCAGCTTCGCAGGCTCCAGATCATAGCCGGGCTTGATTTTAATCTTGATCCGCTGATAGCCCGCCAGAAGCTCCCATTCGACTTTTCCGAAAAGATCGCGGGTGGTCGGCTGAATTCCGATGGAAACGCCGCACGGAATCTCCGTAAGCGTGCCGCCGAGCAGCTTCCAGAGCGGCATGTTGTTGTGCTTCGCATCTGCATCCCAGACGGCGGTCTCGAGCGCCGCCTTGGCCATGTTATGCCCACGGACGCGTGCGAGCATCCCATGAACTTCCGAAGCCGAGCCAAATTCCCTGCCCTTCACCAACGGCCATAAATGATCGCGCAGAACGTGCCAGGCGGTCTCGACGTCTTCGTAGCTGTAAAACGGACCTTCGCCTGCGGTCGCTTCGCCCCAGCCCGAAATATCGTTGACGTCCGCCTCAACGAGCACGATTCGCCGCAAAGTGGTCTTTCCGAAGCTGGTCTCAAACGGCGAAACAAGGTTGAGGTGAATTTCCCGCAGGGTAATCTTTTGAATGCGCATGAGAGGCCCGATTATATCCTGCGAGCCGAACGCACGGACAAAAATCGGGGGCGTTTCCGAGAAACCCGCGGCGTAAAATCCGGCATCTATATGCACTGAAAACCGATTGGGGAATCGAGCCGCAAGTTAAATACATGTTGTTAAATCTGGGAATCGCGCGGAAACTGAATATGAATTCCCTGCATTCGAATCGCGCACTCCCCGGCCCGCGAATAGACGTAAAAAATCAAGGAGGGAGACTCATGTTAAGACGCATTCTCGCTATCACGCTCGTAGCCCTCGTCACCGTACTCACGGCCGCGGCCTCGGATAAAGACGACGATGTTAGTCGCATTCATCACGCCGATCAGGTCTTCAACGAAATCATGGACGCGCCCGATCAGGGCATCCCGGCCGGTCTGCTCGACAAAGCTCAATGCATCGCGATTATTCCAGGCCAACTTAAATTTGCCTTCATTTTTGGCGGCAATTACGGGCGCGGAATTGCAACCTGCCGTACGGGAAACAAACAATGGAGCGCACCGCTGTTTCTGGCAATCAGCGGAGGCAGCGTCGGCTATCAGATTGGCGGCTCATCGACCGATCTCGTGCTGCTCTTCATGAATCAACACGCATTACACAGCCTGCTGAGCGATCGGTTCAAATTAGGCGCAGATGCGTCCGTGGCCGCCGGTCCGGTAGGCCGCACGGCTGCCGCCGATACGGACATCAAGCTGAACGCGGAAATTTTGTCCTATTCGCGCGCGAAGGGCGTATTTGCCGGGGTCAGCTTGCAGGGCGCGGTGGTGAAATCGGACGATAGCGCCAATCAGGCCATGTACGGCGCCAGCGCCGACCGGCATACGATTCTCAGCGGCGAGACCGCTGTGCCGGAATCTGCAAAATCGCTTCTCCACTCGATCAGCCAGTTTGCCGGCTGAGTCACCGGCTTAATTATCGACGCCGGAAACGATGACAACGTCTTTGACTCGCGTTTCCGGCGTCACTTTAAGCTGCGTGATTTCTCCGCCAGCGACGTGGCCTTCGACAATTGTGTTGTACGGCGCGTGCAGCTTGAAATCCGCAGTCCAATCCCTGGGCCACGCGGGCAATAGTTGGATTCTCTTTCCATCGGTTTGCATCAGCATCAACTGGAGCGTAATCATTCCCGAGCCGCCGTTGTCTAAATCGGGTATCCAGTCGTGCCCGGCTCTCCAAAACCACTTAAAGCGCTGATTTCCATAATCCGTAAATTCGGCGATCGCCGCTTTCTTCGCCACGTCGGTCAGCCCCAAGACAGCGGACTCCGTGCCGTCCTGCCCCCAACACGTATCCTGCGGGAAGAGCCGCGCTGCGAACGTGTGTCGCGCAAGCTGCAAGCCGGGTTTGCCGACGGCGTAAATCCGGTACGGAAACGCGACGTAAAGCTCCGGATTCTCCGAGTTGCTGGTCTTCGGATATTCCTGCGCCGGCAAGATCTCGGGCTTACCGTCTGGATCGCCTTTGCCGAGCGGCGGTAGCTTGCCATTTGCGGTTTTCCCGATTGCGATAGGCGGCAAGTCATCGAGCGTTTTCTTCCAGGAGCTTCGCTCTTCGAGCGTCGTTAAATCGGAGGGAAGCGCGAGCAAACGCGGAATCACATTTTGCAGGCCCGCAATAGCGGGCGTGGGATTCACGGCCGTGAGCTGATACGTTTCCAGCGATTGTACGGGCGACATCAGGATTTTGCCGTCCGCGCCGCGCGGCCACTGCTCGCCGTAATACGTCACGATCGCATCGGCAAAGGGAACGAGGTAATTGCGCGCAAAAGAGGCGTCTTGCGTCACATCATATTCGTCCAGCATTTGCGCAATCAACTCCAGCGCGCCTTGGGTGTGATAGCGCATGTAGCGGCTCTGGACTTCGCCCGTCGAGTTGTCCCAGCCGAAGTCGTTGATATTCGGCAAACCGAAGAAATACTCCGTCTCGATAAACGCTGCGCCATCGTGATGAAAATAAAGCTTCGTGCGGTCCTTTGCGAGAGGCAGCGCATTCAAATACATGTCAAACCAGGGCCTGAGCAGATCGAAATCGCCGGTGGCGATGAGGGGCCAGTAAAGCAGGCGGTTGTTTTGGTTCCAATAATTGTCGCCCCACCTGCGAAAGTCGGGATCGTGATTGTCGGCGGTCGATTCTGCGTTGGCAGGCATATCGCGCCCCACGGTGAAGAGGCCGCCGTTAAATTTGGTCGGAAACGGGCCGCGCGACGACGTTGCCATCATGTAGCGCTGCATCGCGTAGCCCTGGGACACTTTCTCCGCATCTTTGGAGCCCGTCACATGAATCCAGCTGCGATTCCAAAAGTCACTCCACCAGCGCTCGTTTGCGCGGCGGGCGTCTGCGAGAGCGGTCGAGTTCGTCTGTTTTACGAGCGAATCAAGCGATTTTCGCCAGACGTTACCGGAAGCTGTGCCCGTGGTAGTCAGCGCGATTAAATCGAGGCGGGTATTCTTCGCCGGAGATGCCGATTTCAGCGTTTGGTTGTCGGCGTTGACGAGGCCGGGACCGATTAACGCCCCACCAAAGCACCGGTGGAGAAACGGATCGGGATACTTTTGCAGGAGCGATTCCAAATGCTCCTGCTGCAGCACCAACGGATAAACGCTGGCCGAGTTGAAGTGATACCACGTGATCTGGTCTTTGTCCGCGGGCATGATCGTGTCCGCTTCAAAATCGAGCGAGACCGGATGATTGCCGAACGCGAACATTCCGCCTTTATCGGGCGAAGGGTCGTTATAGGGATGCGTCTTGGTGCGCCAGACTTCCAGCTTGGCCTGCATCGTGGTGGGATGCTCCAAATGCGCCTCGATGTGAATCACGGGATGATTCGCGTCCACCCATATCAACACCGTATTCTTGCCGCTTTTGATTTCAACCGTCGCGTCTTCGAGTCGTAATACCTGCGTGAAGTCCGCCACTCCTGCAAAAGGATTCGGAGTTAGCTGAATTCGCACGCGGCCTAGTTTTACGAGCTTGCCGAGTTCAGTCCACGCATCGGCCTTGGCGACGAGCAATACGATATCGCCGTTCTGCTCGGTCCAGACGTTGGCCGCGAGATCGCCATTGCCGATCGGCATCGAATCATTTTCGTTCTGGCCAAGAGTGGTCCACTTCACGTCATTCACGGAGATTGGGTTTTGCGCGGCTCGTACGCCTGCCGCTAGTAGAGATATTCCGCACAGCACGTAGATGAAATTCTGCAATGGACGCTTCATAAGTGACAGTCTCCGAGCGACGCGCCTTCGTAATGCGACGAACTATAACTCAGTTCCTAAGGGTTGAGGCGCATGCAATCTGCATTCGTGGATTTTTGATAGGGTTCGGAACGCGGAACTAGCGCCCAGCAAGCAGCTTCTCAAAAGCCACTTCGTCGAGGATCGGTACTCCGAGTGCTTTAGCTTTGTCGAATTTCGATCCGGGATCGGCGCCGACGACCACGTAGCTCGTCTTCTTGCTCACGGACGACGCCACTTTCCCGGCTTGCGACGCAACAAGCGCTTCGGCCGCCTCACGCGTGCGGTTCGCGAGCGTGCCTGTAAACACAAACGTCATTCCGGCGAATTTTGTGCCCTTGGGCTCGCGCCGTTCTTCTTTCATGTTTACGCCGGCGGCGCGCAGTCGCTCGATCAACTTCTTGTTCACGGGCTCGGAGAAAAAGTCGGCAACACCTTGCGCCACTTTGGGCCCGACCTCATTGACTTCCATCAGGTCTTCGAGACTGGCATTCGCGAGCTTCTCCATCGAGCCGAAATGTGCGGCCAGCAATTGCGCCGTGCGCTCGCCGACGAAATCGATGCCGAGCGCATAAATCAGGCGAGGCAAGGGCGCCTTCTTACTGGCCTCGATCTCGCCGAGCAGGTTTTGCGCGGATTTTTCGGCCATTCGGTCGAGGCCCGCAACGGTATCGAGGTCGAGTTTGTAGAGGTCCGCGACGTCCTTCACCAATTCCCTATCGAGCAGTTGAACAACGATCTTCTCGCCGAGGCCATCGATATTCGTCGCATGACGGCCGGCGAAATGCAGGATCGACTCGCGTCGTCGCGCAGGGCAGGAGACATTGACGCAGCGATAAGCGACTTGATCCTCGTCCTTGTGAATGCGCGTGCCGCAAATCGGACATTTCGACGGCATCTGGAACTCGACTTCTTCGGTGCCGTGCTTCACCACGCTGAGAACGTGCGGGATCACTTCGCCGGCGCGTTCAACAAGCACTGTGTCTCCTGCGTGAACATTGAGGCGGCGCACTTCGTCCAGATTGTGCAGCGTCGATTTGGATACGGTCACGCCACCGATCGTCACGGGCTCGAAAACGGCGAACGGTGTGAGCACACCCGTGCGGCCAACGCTCACTAGAATTTCTCGAACGAGCGTGGTTTCCTGCCTAGCCGGATATTTGTACGCAATGGCCCAACGCGGCGCTTTGGACGTATAGCCCAGCTCGTTTTGCAGCGCAACTTCGTCGACCTTTACTACTACGCCGTCGATTTCATAGGGCAGTTTTTCGCGCTTGCTCTCCCACATGCCGATGTATTTCTCCACCTCGCGGATGCCGTGGCAAAGCTTCCAATCCTCACTCGCCCGAAAATGAATTTCTTTCAGCACACCAAGCATTTCGGAGAGTCGCTTCTTGGCAGGACGTCCCTCGACAAGCAGGTAATAGGCAAAGAAATCGAGGCGGCGCGAAGCGGTAATCCTGGGATCGAGCACGCGAACCGAGCCCGCCGCCGAATTGCGCGGACTCTTGAATATTTTTCCGCCCTGCGCGGCCTGCTGCTCGTTGAGCGCTTCAAACGCTTTTCGGTTCATGAGCACTTCGCCGCGTACTTCAAAATCCAGGGGCAGGCCGGCTTTTTTCAGCAGCGCTGCGTCAACGCTCAGCGGAATCGAACGAATCGTCTTCACGTTGGGCGTCACATCTTCGCCGGTTGTGCCGTCGCCGCGCGTAACTCCGCGCGCCAGGTAGCCTTTTTCATAGCGCAACGAAATACTCAGGCCATCGAACTTGTGCTCCGCGATGTAATCGATATTCTCGCGGCCCACCAAATCGCGCACGCGCCGGTCAAAATCGCCGAGCGTCTCGAACGAAAACGCGTTGTCGAGACTGACCATCGGCGTGGTGTGCTGGACCTTCTGAAATCCCTCGCGCACCGCGCCTCCCAAACGAACCGTCGGCGAGTTCGGCGTTACCAGGGATGGATATTCCGCTTCAAGTTCGCGCAGGCGGATCATCAGCCGGTCAAACTCGGCATCCGATATTTCCGGGTCGTCGGCGACGTGATAGAGATATTCGTGCCTGCGGATCTCGTTCCTCAGGCGCTCGATTTCCTTCGCGGCTTCGCGTTGGTTAGGCACGAGAATTCCAATTCAAGTTGAAACCTTTGTACTCGGAGGCACAGCACGCATATTGTCGGTTCAGAGCCGTCGTTTTGAATGAATATTATACAATGTTGGTTTGCAACAAGAGATTAGCGAATGCCCGAAGGAATCACAGACGCCCTCCTAATCTACAATCCCGCAAGCGGCCGCAGACGGCATCGCCGCTTCGTCGAGGTGGAGCATGCTGCGCGCACGCTGAAAGAAGCAGGCATCCGAACCGAACTCGCTCCGACGCAAGGCCCCAATTCGGCCACGGAGGTTGCGCGCATCGCCGTCGAGCAGCGGCGCGGCATGGTGATCGCCTGCGGCGGCGACGGCACAGTCAATGAAGTCGTCAACGGCCTCGCCGGCAGCGATGTGCCGATGGCGCTGCTTCCCGCGGGCACTGCAAATATTCTTGCAAAGGAGCTGCGCATTCCGTGGGACATCCCGCAAGCCGCTCGGCTAATCCCGGGTGGAAAAGTTCGCCGCATCGCGCTTGGGCAGGTCGCGCCTGCGAACGGCAGCGGCTCCACGTCGGCTGCGATTCCGAAAGGCGGGCGCTATTTTATTTGCGTCGGCGGCGCCGGTCCCGATGGCGCGATCGTCAACGGCGTGAATTGTGACTTCAAGTCCAAAGCAGGCCAGCTCGCATATTGGGCCGAGGGGTTTCGCCAGCTTTTCACGTACGGTTTTCCCGAAATGCGCGTTCGATCGAACGGCCAAGACACGCGCGCGACGACCATCGTCGTAGGCCGTACCGTCAATTACGGCGGGCCGTTCAAGATCACCACGGGCGCGAGCCTTTACGACGACTCCTTCGAGATCGTCACCAATTCGATGAAAAGCCGCTTTGGCTATGCCTCCTGCCTTCCCGCTCTGCTGGTTGGGAAGCTGCGCTCCATGCAAGGGATCGGCGCATGGAAAGCGACGGAGGTCGTTTGCGAGTCCGCCGGACCCGAACCGGCCTTTGCGCAAGTCGATGGCGAGCCTATCGGTCCTCTGCCGCTGGTCTTCCGCGTGGTACCGGATGCGCTTTCTCTTGTAACCCCGCAATAGCTCTGCGCGTAATCTATGCGTACCCTTTAGCGGAAAGGATCGCGGTGGAGCCGTTTACGCACGCATTCACATCGATTGCGCTTTCGCAGACCGCCCGCAATCGCTTACCTCGTTTCGGCATGCTGATGATGGTCGCCGGGGGCGTCGCACCGGATATCGACAGCATCGGCTACGCCGTTTCGCCGGGCGCTTTCTTTCGGATGCATCGCGTCGTACTCCATTCGATCCTCGGCGCAATTATTCTCTCGTGCGTGCTCGCTTACCTTTTTGTCGAACTCGATAAAAAAATGCCCTGGGACAACCCTCAGAAGAAGCGGCCGCCCGTCGTTACGTACTGGACCGCGTTGATCTTCTGCGGCGTCGGCGTAGCTGGTCATATTGTGCTTGATCTGATCAGCACTGTGGGAGTCGCGCTCTTCTGGCCTTTTTACAACCGCTTTTACGGTACCGATCTCGTTCTCAATCTCGATTTCTGGATGCTCGCGATCCTCGTATTGGGATTGCTTCTGCCGCTGCTGATTCGCGTGGTTAATGAAGAAATCGGCGCGGGCGCCAAGAAAAGGCGGGGAGTAAGCATCGCGGCGATTGTCACCTTCGCGCTGCTCGGTGCATACGTCGGCGGTCGCGCCGGCCTGCGTTCACGCGCGGTTCACTTATTGCTGTATCGCGATTATCATGGCCGCGAAGCCGACTCGGCCCACGCCTATCCCACGCTCACGTCGCCTTTTGTGTGGCGAGGCGTGGTCACCACCGACGACACCATGGAAGTGATTACCGTGCCGATTCTGAAGCCCGACGACTTCGAAAACGATCGCAGCCTTTCCTTCTTCAAGCCGCCCGATACGCCCGATCTGAAAGCTGCCGAGGCCACTCCATCGGTGAAGCGCTATATGCTCTATGCGCGCGAACCGTTCGCCGTCACCGATCGCCGCGAAGACGATTATCGCGTCGAAATCAAGGATCTTCGTTTCCCGCCGGACGATCCGAGCCCGGAGAACATCAACGTCCGCGTGCAGTTCAACAGCCTGCTGAAAGAACGCTACGAAAAGTACATTTACGCGTCGGTCTTCACGCCCTGATAAGGGGCGACCAGACGCAAAGCATTAGTCTCTGACGGAGCTTGACGTTCCTTCTTCATACCTAGTAGTCTATGCCTAGACATCTAGGGAGACTACATGGGAAAAGACCAGCTCCAAGGAGCGCTCGAGCTTCTCATTCTTAAAGTGCTCGCACTTGAGCCATTGCACGGGTACGGCATTGCGCAGCGCATTCATCAAGTCTCCCGCGAAGCGTTGCGCGTCGAAGAAGGCTCGCTTTATCCCGCCCTGCATCGCATGGAGGACGAAGGCTGGATTGCATCGTCCTGGACCGAATCGGAAAACAATCGCCGCGCCAAGTTTTATCGCCTGACGGCGGCCGGCCGTAGGCAATTCGCCGCCGACTCGAAACGCTGGGCACAAACGTCCGTCGCCATCGCTCGCGCACTCGAGGCGTCCTGAAAGAAGCTTCTCGAAAAAGGAGGCGTCCATGCCGCTGCTTTCTCGCGTTAGGAGTTTTCTCCGCCGCTTCGTCATGCGCACTTCACAGGAAAGCGAGCTCGACGATGAAATTCGATTCCACGTGGAAATGCTGGCGCAGGAGCGAATCCGCCGGGGCGCCGCCCCCCACGACGCTTATCGCTCGGCACGACTCAGCTTCGGCGGCACCGAGCAGGTAAAAGAACGCGTGCGCGAAGTCCGCGTCGGCGCATGGTTCGATAC
>DATEGW010000188.1:0-4092 GCA_035279845.1 Candidatus Acidiferrales bacterium
CCGCGCCGAAGAAACCGAGTTTGCAAACGTATTAGGAGGCTAGCAAGCAATGGGCGAAGTGCGCGTCGAATGCTATTCGGGCCATCGCGCCGATGAACGCCCGTTGCGATTTTCGGTTGGCGCGCGCACCTATGTCGTCGAGCGCGTGGATGACAAATGGTATTCACCCGGCGTGACCTATTTTCGCGTTCTCGCCGATGATGGCAATTTATACGTGTTGAAGCACGATGAGTCCGCGGACACGTGGTCACTCGACGCCTTCCGCGCCTCCAAGTAGGGAAGTTTCTGCTGCAACCGCGTTGTGAACAGGCAACGGGCCGATAACTCAGATCGGCTTTGCGCGAGCATACCGAAAAGCAGATTCCTCACCACCGTTCGCCAAAGACAGGCGACCGGGTTCGGAATGACAATGAGGAGCAGAATGCGGACGAAGCGAAGGATCGGCTTTGCGCGAGCAAACCAAAAAGCAGATTCCTCGTCAGATGCTGGTCGCATCTTCCTCGGAATGACAAGTCTAAAGTGGTCAGTGGTCAGTGACAAGGGGTAGAGACAGACACTGCAAATCGCGACTCGGGGAGTCGCGCGGGCGGGGCTGAAGCGAAAAGCAGATTCTTCGCTGCGCTCAGAATGACAACGTGGAGGCATGTCGCATGACACCAATGACAAGGAGAGTCCTCGCTTGCGTGGTAGGCCGATGGCCCGTCTACAGACGGGCCCTACGAAGGCAGGACAGGCGACCGGGTTCGGAAGGACATTCAGTGAGTTTTCAACAAGCTGCCAGAAGGCATTTCCTTAGCCAGGCTGGCCTTTAGTACAGGTTGGCGTCTAGGCCGTCTGGGCCGCCGATGCGCAACTTTTCAGTCGTCGCAGGGTTAAACTCTAAGAAAAGGGAGAAAACTTTGCGAATCGCGCATATTTCTCGTTCGCCGCGACGGGGAATTTTTACGAAGCGGCAGCATCGCGGCAGTCAGGGCCTCCGGCGCCGACTTGATGCTGCCGGCGTCGCGTTGCTCGGCGTTACTTTGGCCTTTTTGCTGGCGATGATTGTCCCTCGCGTTCACGCGGGAAACATATCCGGCGCGAAGAACTCCAATTACAATCTCGCAAAAAGCTTCAAAGGCAAATTGCCCATCACGCAGCTGACGGAAGACGAAGCCATTTTGCACGCCCTCGATCGTCTCGCGTACGGCCCGCGTCCCGGCGACGTCGAGCGCGTGCGCCAGATCGGTCTCGAAAAGTGGATAAATCAGCAGCTCAATTACCGTTCGATTGACGATTCGACTGTCGATTCGAAGCTCGCGGAATTCAAGACCCTAAAAATGTCTTCCGAACAGTTGCTGAACAAATATCCGCCGCCGAATCAGGCCGGGAAACAGCAGGGAGTCACGCGCGCGGACTTCCGCCAACAACGCCAGCAGGAAATGCAGGCGAAGCGCCAGGAAATGCGCCAGCAGGGAATCGATCCCTCGATGATTCAGTTCGAAACCATGCCGGGGCCGCAGCGCATTCAAGCCGAGCTTGACCTCGCTACCGTGGACCGCGCGATTTACAGCAATCGCCAGCTCTACGAAGTGATGTCGAATTTCTGGTTCAACCATTTCAACGTCAACGTCGCAAAAGGCGCGGACCGATGGTTGCTCACTGAGTATGTCGAACGCACGATTCGGCCGAATGCCATGGGCAAGTTCGAAAACTTGCTGGACGCCACGGCGAAAAGTCCCGCGATGCTTTTCTATCTCGACAATTGGCTGAGCGCCGATCCAATCGCTTTCCAGCGCATGCAGCAGGAACTCGCTTTGCGGAGGCAGCGCTTTCAGGGCCTGTTCACGGGAATGGAAATCCCCGGGCCTCGGCGATTTCCGCAGGCGGGGCGCTTTCCGAACGGTCCGCCGCCGCAAGGGCCGCCCAAAAAGCAGGAGCGCGGCCTCAATGAAAATTACGGCCGCGAAATCATGGAGCTCCACACGCTGGGCGTAAACGGCGGTTACACGCAACAGGACGTTATAGAAGTCGCCAAATGCCTGACGGGATGGACGATTCGCGCGCCACGCAAGGATCCGCAGTTTTTTTTCGATGCTCGCATCCACGCGGCTGGCCCGAAGCACGTGATGGGCAAGACGATTAATTACGGTGGCATGAAAGACGGCGAAGCCGTCATCCACATGCTGGCGACGAGTGACGCGACAGCTCATCACATTTCCTTCGAGCTCGCCCGGTATTTCGTCTCGGACAATCCGCCGCCTTCGCTCGTCGATCGCATGGCGCAGACTTTTCTTTCGAGCGAGGGCGACACGCGCGCCGTCTTGAAGGCGATGATTTATTCCCCGGAATTCTGGTCGCGCGATGCTTACCGCGCGAAAGTGAAGACGCCTTTCGAAGTCGCCGTCAGCGCCGCACGCGCGCTCTACGCGCAAACCACGGTCTCTCCCCAACTTGTCCAATGGGTCGGGCGCATGGGCGCGCCGCTTTATCAATGCGAGCCGCCGACGGGCTATGCCGACACAGCGGACGTGTGGGTCAACGCAGGCGCGTTGCTCAACCGCCTGAATTTCGCGCTGACTCTCACAAGCAATCGCGTATCCGGCGTCAGCACCGATATGCCCGCGCTCTTTGGTCAGGACGCGGAGTCGGATCCGAGTTTGGTCTTGTCGCGCGCGCTCGGGGACTTTCTCGACGGCCAGGTGTCTGCGCAAACTCGAGACACGCTTGAGAAGCACCTGTCCGATCCGCAGATTTTGCAGGCGCGTCTCGACGATCCGGTCAAGCACGTTAACGAGGGATTGATTGCAGGTTTGGTTCTCGGCGCGCCGGAATTTCAGCGGCGCTGAGCAGTTCCAGATTTAGAAGGGAGCCACACTATGAGAATGTCGCGGCGAATATTTCTGAAGAGCGGCGGAGTGGCCATGATCGGCATGACCGCCATGCCCGCATTCCTGCAGCGCGCCATCGCCGGCACGCCCGCGCCCAACAAAAAGAAGCTCGTGGTGCTCTTTCAACGCGGCGCCATGGACGGACTGAACGTCGTTGTGCCTTTTGCCGAGCCGAATTATTATCACCTGCGCCCCACGATCGCGATTCCACAGCCGAAAAGCGGCGGCGCGGAAGCGGCCATTGATCTCGACGGATTTTTCGGCCTCCATCCCAGTTTGCAACCTCTCGAATCTCTATTTCATTCCGGACAACTCGCCGTCGTGCAGGCCGTCGGCTCGCCCGATCCCACTCGCTCGCACTTCGACGCGCAGGACTTTATGGAATCCGGTACGCCGGGCGCTTCCAGCACAAATGACGGCTGGTTGAATCGTTCCTTGCAAGGTATGCCCGAACCAAAAGCCTCCGCGTTTCGTGCCGTCGCATTTGGTCCTTATTTGCCGTTGACGCTTCGCGGCAGCGCCTCCGCGATCGCGATTCCCGACCTCAAACAATTCCGCCTCTTCGGCAATCCGCAAACTACCGAAGGCGGCTTCGAGTCGATGTATGCGAGCAGCGTCGATCAGGCGCTCCACGGCGTTGGCCAGGAGACATTTGAGGCCATCGATTCGCTCAAGAAACTCGATCCCGACAATTATCAGCCTGCAAACGGCGCGCAGTATCCGAAAAGCCGTTTCGGCCAGAGCCTGCAGGAAATCGCCGAGTTAATCAAAGCCGACCTCGGCATGGAAGTCGCCTTTCTGGACAGCGGTGGCTGGGATCATCACGTCAACGAAGGCGGCGTGCAGGGCCAGCTTTCAAACCTGCTGCGCGATCTCGGCCAGGGCCTCGCTGCGTTTCATCAGGACATGGGCGCTCAAATGGACGACATTGTTTTCGTCAGCATGTCTGAATTCGGACGTGCCGCGCACGAAAACGGCAATCGCGGCACAGACCATGGTCACGCGAATTGCATGTTCGTGATGGGCGGACAAGTGAAGGGCGGCCACGTCTACACGAAATGGCCGGGCATGAACGAAGGCCAGCTTTATCAGAATCGCGATCTGGCCGTGACGACCGACTTTCGCAGCGTCCTCGGCGAAATCATCGCCACGCACCTCGGCGCTCGCGATCTCAGCCCGGTATTCCCCGGCTTCGACAACGACCCGCGCAAGTTCCTGAACA
>DATEGW010000189.1:0-50266 GCA_035279845.1 Candidatus Acidiferrales bacterium
TGCACGCGGACCTCGCGAATTCCGGCGCGGAGCTTCACTTCCCCGCCCTGCCGGGCGATCGAGTCGGCGCAGCCGCGATAAAGCTCGGCGAGCGGCACCGAGGGGAGCCCGATTAACGATCCTTCGCGATTTGCCAAGAACGTCTTCCAGAAAACGTCGATTCCATAGCGCGCTTCGGCGCGGTCGAGTTCTTCATCGAGAGCGCTAACGAGCACGACACGCCAAAACTTTGCGATGGCCGCCGGCGTTTGCCGCATGCGCTCGAGCCATTCGAGCATCGTGACGCCTTCGATGCCTGGCGGCGAGCCGCCCGCGCGGGCGATCGCAATCAGCGCGCGGGAAATGCCGCGCTTATCGGCAGTTGAAAGCGCGCCGAAAAACATCATCGAGGGCGCCATGTGAAGCGGCGGCGGCAAGATGCCGGATTTCATTGTGCCTCGCGCGCCGAGGCTGTCCATCAGGTACATCCGGTCGTAGGTGCGAATCTTTTTGTCCGCGCCGACGCGACGAAAAAAATCCGCGAGGTTCGTACAACAACCGAGCGTCAGGTGCTGGCAATTATCGACTTCGCTGCCGTCAGGCAGCGTGTACGACGTGGCGCGGCCTCCAAGATGCGGCTTTTTTTCGAACAATCGGACGCGAAGTCCAGACTCAGCCAGCGCGACGGCGCAGGACATCCCGGCCAGACCGCCGCCGATCACCAGAACGCTTTGCGAGCGCATCCCTTTTCCACCAGCCACTCATTCCCGCCACGACGAGATATTGAATTTTTTCCGCACTCGAGAGCGAGACGCGGGATGAGAAAACATCGAAACCATCTTCTTCGATTCGAGCAAGCAGCGTGCTGTAGGTGCGAACCAAAGCCCAAAGCGTGGCGCGGCTTTCAGAATTGACCATGTGGACGAGCGGAGCGCCCACGCCATAGAGCCGCCACGCGCGATCGGCTTCGAAAGCGAGCAACTCGCTGAGCGCAGGCGTCAGCGGGCCACGCAAATCTTCGGCACGGCAACCAAATCGCGCGAGATCTTCTTCGGGGAGATACACACGGCCCATTTCGAAGTCGCTGCGCACATCGCGAATAATGTTCGTCAATTGGAACGCGAGCCCGAGGCGTTCGGCAAGATCGGGCGCATGCGGGTCGCGAAATCCGAAAACGTGAAGGCAGGTGAGGCCTACCGTCCCCGCTACACGATAACAATACTCCGAAAGACGGTCGAAAGTCGCGTAAGAGTTTATGGTGAGATCCATTTCGGCACCAAGGATCAGGTCATGGAAGTACCGGGACGGCATCTCGTAGCGCGCCATAGTATCGGCGAGCGCCGGCAAAATTGCGTGGCCTGTCGTGCGTCCCGAGGTGGCTTCATCGAGCAGCGCGCGCCAACGGGCGAGACCGGCACGCTTAGCGTCCAAGCCGCCGGGATCGTCGGAGACGTCATCGACAAGGCGCATGAACGCGTAGAGAGCACAGAGCGCGTTACGCTTCGGCTTGGGCAGGCCGAAAAATGCAAGATAAAAGCTGCTCTTTGATGCGCGTGCAATGCGATTGCATTCGGCGTATGACTGCGCAATGCGAGCCTCGGAATCTCTTCCGCCGGAAACCTGCAGGTGGGGTGTTCGGGCGGAGATATCGGCGACCGAGGAGGATTCCTTCGTAGACAAGGCCAACATCTTCCCTGCTAAAGCACCGCCGACCAATTTCAGCTTCGTGGCTTTCGAAAGCGCAGGGCGATGATTCAGCGTGTTGTAGCCGGAGCGCTCGATTGCATCGAGAATCGCGAGTCCGCCGCGGCTGAACAGCTCGATATCGACGCGCAAGTGCGAGTCAACACGGCGGGCAAGCGGCAAGCCGGAACGAAAGAGTTCGCGGGTGCGCTCGATGAGCGATTTCATCAATGAGACATATCGCTCATCGAAGTTGCGCGAGACGATTTCGCTTTCGGAAAGCCCGTGTGCGCCCAGTTCGCAGACGGGGATATAAATGCGGCCCTTTTCCAAATCGCGTGAGACATCCTGCCAGAAATTCGCGAGTTGCAGCGCTGTGCAGGTGAAGTCCGAAAGGCGCTGAAGTTCATCATCACGATAGCCGCAAAGATAAAGGACAAGCCGGCCGACGGGATTCGCGGAATAAATACAATAATTGTAGACGCCTTCCCACGTCGCGTAGCGATGGACAGTCTGGTCCTGGCGAAAAGCGCGTAGCAAATCGCTGAATGGTTCGATTGGAATCTGGCTGGCGCGAATCGTTTCTCGAAGTGCGATTAGCACGGGATGCCCTGGTCCCGAACCGCGGATGTAAATCGAGCGAAGCTCGTCTTCCCAGGCGTCGAGCAGTTTCAACGCGCGCGCGGCATCGGGCACTTCGTCACCTAGATCGTCCGACCAGCGGCAATAGGCATAAACATTGTAAAAATGCTGGTGCAGCCGCTTCGGCAAGAGCCACGAGACGACATTGAAATTCTCGTAATGATGCGTGGCGAGCCAGCGCGTGTAGCGCTGAGCCTCTTCGGCGCCGCAGTTTTCGCGCGGGAGGTTTTTCGCAATTTCGAGTTCCGGCGTAGGAAGCATTCTCGTCGGGCGAGCGAAGCTCTACGGAACGATCGCAGTCTTGAGTTGGCCGTTTCGTTCCTTCATTTGCTCAAAAATTTTGGGGAGGCTCGACAGCGGCGCCGTTGCGGTAATCAGGTCCGAGGCGCGAATCTCGCCGCGCGCGATGGCGTCGAGCGCCTTACGCATAAAGCGCGGCGTGTGATGAAAGGTGGATTTCACGGTGATTTCCGAATAGTGCAAAGCCCACGGGTCAAGCTTTACCTCGGCGTCTTTGGCACACCCGGCAAAGAGGTTTATTGTTCCGCCCTTGCGCGCCATCTGCATGGCCCATTCCCATGTGGCGGGCTGGCCTGCCGCCTCGATCACGGCATCGGTTCCGCGCGACTTCTCCGTGAAAGCACAGACGGCTTCGGCAGGATCGTCTACTTTAGACGCATCGACCACATGCATCGCGCCCATTTGGGCGGCCAAATCCAACTGGCTCTTTCGCCGTGCGACGGCGATGACGGAAGCCTTGCGTTGCGAGAGTATGCGGATGAATTTCAAGCCAATGGGGCCGCAGCCGATCACGGCGACCGTGTCACCCGGCTGAATGCCGGTCTCATGAATTCCTCGCAGCACACACGCCAGCGGCTCGGCGAGCGCGGCATCCTGAAAAGAGACATGATCGGGAATCTCGAGCATATTCTGGCGAACGATACGGCCCGGGACACGGATGTACTCGGCGTACGCACCGTTGTTGAAGAGAAGATCTTCGCAGAGGTTAGTCTTCCCTTTTCGGCAATAGAAACACTGTTCGCAAGGCGCAGAGTTCGCCGGCACGACCCGCTGGCCTACGCGAACGCCGTGAGGCACCGCGCTGCCGACTGCCGCAATAGTCCCCGCCAACTCATGGCCGAAAACCGCCGGCGGCGTGATCATGCGCGCATGGAAGCCCTGCTTCCAGACCTTCAGATCGGTACCGTCAGTAAGCGCCACGCCAACGCGAACGAGAACTTCGTCCTCGGCAATCTGCGGAACGGAAACGCGCTCGATGCGCATGTCCTCGCGGCCATGGAGGACGGCGGCGGTCATCAAGTCGAGGCCGACGGTGCTTTGCGGCGCTTCTTCGATTGTCTTCACGGAAGCTTTGGCGCTCATTTCACGCTCATTGATGCACAATCACGACTTTCAATGTACTTTCCGTTGGATGCGCGGCGAGCTCGATGGCTTCCGCGATTCGCTCCAGCGGGAAGCGGTGTGAAATCAAGTCGCGCAAGGGAAGCTTCCGGCCAAACACGATAGCCGCGGATTCGGCCTGATCGTCTACCGAAGCGCTGTACGCACCGAGAATTTCTTTCTCCTCAATCCCAATTGCGGACGCCTGAAATTCGATTCGGAGGACAGGGTCGTTGTGGGCAAAAAGGAGGACGCGCCCTCCGGGGCGCAGAATGGAAAGCGCTTCCTCGACAAGAGCGGGCATTGGAGCGGCGAGGAGCACGACGTCAGCTCCTCGGTTTTCCGTGCGGCGCAGCATCTCTTCGCGCAGATTCACGGCCTTCGGATCGAAGCATTGAAGCGCACCAAAACGTTCGCTGGCGGCGCGGCGGTTGACCATCGGATCACTCGCAAAGACTTGCGCGCCTTCGTATCGAGCCAGCAGCATGAGGAGCATACCGATGGGACCCTGACCGATCACAAGCGCAGTCTCGCCCTTTGTCACTCGAGCCTTGCGGACGGCGCGCAGACAAGTATTCACGGGCTCGACAAAGGTGGCCTCTTCGAAAGTGACGTGATCGGGCACAACAATCATGCCGCGCTCGACGATCCAGGGCATTGCGCGGACATATTGCGCGAAGCCACCGCCGTTCGGATCACCTGTACCCGCTGTGAGCCCGGTGCGCTTGAACGTAGCGCATTGCGAAAAGAGTTTTCGCTCGCAGTAGAAGCATTTGCTGCACGGGATATGGTGAAAGCTGACGACGCGATCGCCTGCTTTGAATTTGCTGACGCCGGCGCCGACGGAAACGACCGTGCCGGCCAGCTCGTGTCCCAAGATTTGCGGAGGGGGGACGAAACCATAGCGGATCTTTTTAATGTCCGTTCCGCAGATGCCGCAAGCGGCGACGCGGAACAGGACTTCACCGGGCCCGATCTCGGGGATGGGCACCGTCTCGACGATTACACGATCTTTACCGCGGTAGACACCCGCACGCATCGATCCTAAACGGGAACCGTTGGGATCGACGCTATCGACCTGTGCGCTAAGATGACTCATATCGAGAATGAATGCGAATAAGAATACGCTGACTACGAAATCTCAGTGGCCGAGCTCGCCGCTTCTCTAAAAACCGCTTGTGAATCCAATTATACCCAATTATCGATTGCAACCCATCGAATCCGGCGAACGCTTCCCAAATCGCAATGCGCCTCGAGGAATAGGGAGCCCGGTTGAGGCGCCCAATACATCTTAGTAACCCTGCGCCGCTTTGCAAGTACCGTCTTCCTTGTACCGCTAAGCGCTGCGGAGGACGAGGTGCGCGACGCGCGAGATCCGCTCGATGTATCCGTCAAGAAAACGCGCAAGAGCTTCCGCAGCCGCCTTGCTGTCGCGGCCTAATTTCATCAGCGAAGCGATTTGTCCCGGCCTTCCGGCAACGAGTTTCATCACGCGCGGAATGGACACTTGGCCGCGTTCGTCGAGCGTCGAACTCAAGTCCAGCGGCAGGGCCTGATCGTGGCGGTCGGAAATAGCACGAATCGCGATCGTTGGAATTTTGAGGCGCAGCGCCGATGCGAGGACGCTGAAGCTTTCCATGTCTACTGCGTCGGCTCCTTCGCCGAGGCGATGCTTTTCCTCGACGGTCGTCGCGATACTCTCGGACGAAACCAATGTTTCTATGCTTTTGCCGCCTGTAGCGAGAGCTTCGGCGCATAAGGCTGAGTCACAAGCGAGCGGGGCCGATTCCTCGCCGGCGCGGCGAACCGTGTTCGGAATTACGATATTCCCCACTTCGAGTTCCGGGTGCAGCGCTCCGGACAAACCTGCGGCGACGACCGCAGAATATTCCGCGGATGCGACAGCTTCCATCGCGCGCGCGGCACGCGCCGGTCCCATTCCGCTCACGACAAACTCGACGGTTGCACCGGCGATTTGCGTGCGGCGAGTCATAAAATCGCCGGCGGTAGATTCGCTAAATTTGTGCAGTTTTCGCCATGGATCGAATTCAGGCTCGACTGCATAGACGACAAGAATTCTCATGAGTTCGGCACGCGACGGACACTACGCGGCGTGCGCGCGAGCAATGGGCTTCGCGCCCTGCCCTCCGGCTGCGTAACCATGATCCTGATACCAGCGAATGGCGCGTTCAAATGCTGGCTCGACCGGCCCGGGCGCGTAGCCCAGTTCTCGTGCAGCTTTGTCGCTCGCGACGAACATGCGATGGCGCGACATCTTCGCGCCTTCCAGCGGAATTTGCGGTTCGCCACCCGTGAAGCGGGCGTAAAGCTCGCTCGCATGCGCAGCGGCAATCGCTACGGCGTGCGGCAGACGGACGCGCGGGGCTGGGCGACCGGCAATAGTGGCGAGCGTATTGAGGATTTGTTTCAGCGTCATGTTGCGGGCACCAAGCAGGTAGCGTTCGCCAACGCGGCCCTTTTCCGCGGCGAGAAGGTGACCTGCCGCGATGTCTTCAACGGCAGCGATATTGAGCCCAGTGTCGACGTATGCAGGCATTTTGCCATTCAGGAAATCGACAATAATGCGGCCGGTTGGAGTGGGCTTCCAATCGCCAGGTCCCACGGGCGTGGTAGGATTCACGATTACGACTGGCAGACCATCGGCCGCGGCTTTGATCGCTTCTAATTCGGCCATGAATTTCGAACGCTTGTAATGTCCGACCATCTGGTCGAGGGTAGCGTGCGTTTCCTCGCTGGGCAGCATTCCGTTCGGCGTTGGCACAGCCATTGTGGCCACTGTGCTGGTGTAAACGATGCGTTCGACGCCGCTTTGGCGCGCCGCTTCGAACAGGCTCCCTGTGCCTTCGACGTTGCTCCGATAAATCTCTTCCGGATTGCGTGACCAAAGGCGGTAATCGGCGGCGACGTGAAAGACGCGGCGAATTCCCTTCATTGCGCGGCCAAGCGAAAGAATATCGCGGAGGTCGCCTTGGCAGCGTTCGACATGGAGGTCTCGAATTAAGAGCGGATTGCTGCCCGCACGCACGAGTACGCGGACAGAGTCGCCAGATTCAACGAGTTGCCTGGCTACGTGGCTCCCCACGAACCCCGTGGCACCCGTTACAAGAACGTTCATAAAATGCGGAAGGCCTCGTTCTCGTGCTTGGGAGGAGGAACATGCGCCGAGGCGTGCCCTACGGCATGACCGCCGCCGTTGCCAGGCTTGCGATCATTGCCCGATTTTGACGAGCGGTCTTTCAGAATGCCGCCCATCTTGCCGGACAGCGTCCACTTAAGCATCTTCCAGGTGTCCCCGAATTTTTTATTGCCGCCGATTACCGCGGATGCCTCATAGCCCGCGTGGACCATGCAATCCTCGCAGCGGGGATCGCGCCCACGGCCGTATTTTTCCCACGGAGTCTTTTCGAGCAGCTCGTCGTAGGTTTTATAGTGCGTATCGGTCATCAGATAGCAAGGGCCTTTCCAGCCGCGGGGATTGTAAGTGGGATTGCCCCAGGCAGTGCACATCAGCTCGCGCTCGCCCCGGAGATATTCCATGTAAATCGGGGAGGTGACGATGTTATAGCGTTCGAGGAGCGCACTCGCCTGCCGGAATTTCTCGCGAATTTCATCGCGCGACATAAAGATTTCCTTCGTCATGACTGCAGCGTAGGAGTAGGCCGGCGAGATCATGTGGCCATCGACGCCCAGCGTTTGCAGATACGCAAGAAGCTCCGCTATTTCTTCAATGTCCGTCTCTTTGTAGATCGTTGTGTTCGAGGCGACCAGGAAACCAGCGGCTTTCGCGGCCTTAATACCTTCGATTGCCTCGCGAAACACGCCGTCTCGTTCGACGCAGATATCGTGTGTCTTCTCGAGGCCATCAAGGTGCACGTTAAAGAAGAAGCGCGAGGTCGGCTTGAATTCGTGCAGGCGCTTGCGAATAAACATGCCGTTAGTGCAGAGATAGATATGCTTCTTTTGCGCTAGTATCTCTTTCGTGAGGCGGCCGATTTCCGGATAGATCAGCGGTTCGCCGCCGCAGATAGAAACGATGGGCGTGCCGCACTCTTCGACAGCCTTCATACACTCTTCGACGGTGAGAATCTCATTAATCGTGGATTTATATTCGCGAATGCGACCGCAACCCGTGCACGTAAGATTGCAGGTGTGCAGCGGCTCGAGCATCATCACAAGCGAGAACTTCTTATCGCTCATGCCCTTCTTGGCGAGATATCCCGCCATGGTTGTGGTCATGCTTAAGGGAACTCTCATCCTCTATTATCTCCAATACTATTTTCGATGATCAAAGTCGTTCGAAGGAAGCTGCACGGAAAGAAATCTCCGCCGTCCCCTACGTAAATTGTCGTAGCGTGCGAGTGCGTAGAGCGGAAACGAGTTACGGTATAGATGGTATTTGAGGTAGAACACCCTCGGGAAACCTGTACCCGTAAATTCAGTTTCGTCCCAACTGCCATCAGCATTTTGGTGTTCGGCGAGCCAAGCGACTGCGCGTTCGACAGCCAGATCATTTGGCCCAACGACGGCAAGCAGGCCAATCAGCCCCCAGGCCGTTTGCGAAGGGGTGCTCGCGCCTTTTGCCTTAAGCTCAGCGTTTTCATATGAGGCGGCAGTCTCGCCAAAGCCACCATCGGGATTTTGCACGGAGCGCAGCCAATCGGCCGCGCGCTTGCATTGGTCCGTCGTCGAGAGACCGATTTGCTCGAGCGCTCGCAAAACACCGCTTGTCCCATAAATATAATTCACGCCCCAGCGGCCGAACCAGGAACCATCCGAAGCCTGATCCCTATCGAGAAAGTTGCGAGCACGCTCGACTACTGGATGGTTTGCAGACCACCCCATGTGGCCGAGGGACTCCAAGACCCGCGCAGTAACATCAGCCGTCGAGGGATCAAGCATCGCATTGTGGTCTGCGAACGGAATATTGTTCAGAAACTGCACATTATTTTCGTGATCGAAGGCGCCCCAGCCCCCGTCACGGTTCTGCATGCTAAGGAGCCAGTCGACGCCGCGACGGATGGCGCCGCGAAGTCTTTCTTCTTCAGGAAGCGCAACGCGGCACAATCCCATGAGAACAAATGCGGTGTCGTCCACGTCGGGATAGTCATCGTTGCGAAATTCGAATGCCCACCCGCCAGGCGCGCCTTTGCGGTTTTTCACCTGCCAGTCGCCGCCGCCCAACACTTGGTTTTCGAGCAGCCAGCGAGTCGCTTTGACGAGAGAAGGATGCGCGGGATCTAATCCGGCCTCTTCCATCGCGACCAAGGCGATGGCCGTGTCCCAAACGGGCGAAATGCACGGCTGGACGCGGAGCGTCTCATCATCTTCGATTTCATAGCGCTCGAGATAGCCGATTTCCCGCGAGACCAAAGGATCCGTTGTGTCGCTTCCTTCCGCGAGCAAAGCGTAGATCGAATTCATCATCGCGGGGTAGATGGTACCGAGCCCTTCTGCGCGTTCGAGCCGCTCGACCATCCATTTGTGCGCACGATTCAGCGCCGTCTTGCGAAAAGGTTTCCAAGGCAGGCGCTCATAGCCCTTCAGCGCGCGATCAAGCGCGATGAAAGCGTTGCGCCATGAGATTCCTGAACCGTTGCGGCAAAGCGAAGGTGGCCTGGCACCTGGAGTTCTGAAAAGTTCCTGGACCGTAATGCCATTTGGAAGCGGCCAAGTGGGCTTGCGTGCGTAAATAATCGTCATTGGAATCACGATGGCGCGAGTCCAAGACGACATTTCGTAGATGTTGAGGGGTAGCCACAGCGGGAGCAACATCAATTCTGGCGCGATCGCGGGCGCGTAGCTCCAATCGATAGCACCGAACATCGCCAAATAGAAGCGAACGTATGAATTTGTCGCTTCAAGGCCGCCCAACTCGTGGATTTTTGCTTTTGCCCGGAGAAGATGCGTAGCCGAGGTGGCATCGCCAGCGAGCCGAAGCGCAACGTAAGCCTTTACAGTGGCATTAAGTTCCGCGGGACCACTTGGGAATAGCGGCCAACCGCCATCTGGAAGTTGGCGCTGGCGAATGTAGTTCGCCAATTTGGCAGTTTTCTCGGAATCGAGCTTACCGAGCGCGTGGAGATAAGGAATGTAGTCAGATTCCAGGGTGGTGTCGGCTTCAAGTTCGCCCCACCAGTAGCCGTCCTCGGCTTGGGCGGAAAGAAGCCAGCGCAGCCCGCGCTCTACAGCATCTTCGACACGAAAGTGTCTTTCGCGGGCCGGAGCAGTACCAAAAGCGGATACGCCAGCGTTACTAGCGTCCGCACGAAGTGTAGACTCCGGCGTCATGACTCCCTCAGGTGCCCGTTCAAACAAACACTCTCAGGGGCTACTCAACCGCCGCCCCAGACGGTTGCAAAGGGTGGGCCGGATGGCACGGCCTCCTAAGCAAAATAGGTTTTAGATCGAGGCTTTCGCCCCAATCCCATACGTTCCAGTCACTTACGTTAAAGTCATTATCTTAGGTACTCAGGGGGGGGTCAATCAAAAAATGCCTCTAGGCTGCCTCCTGGGCGGAGGTATTGTCGCTGAGGCCGCCTGTCTCATTTATCCGGCGGACTTCCGACGGACTTCTCGATCGCATCTTCGACCGCTTGGAGGCGGCGGGCCAATCCGGGGAGGCGGGCAAACCAGGCATGCTGCTCCTTGAATTTTTCAAGCGAGCGAGCTGGTGTTCCCCAAACGACTTGGCCGCTCCGGATGACCTTCCCGGGCAGAATACCGGCTTGGCCACCGATTACGGCATTGTCTTCGACGATGGCGTGATCGCCAAAGCCCGCTTGGCCTGCGACCACGACCCCTTTGCCCAATTTCGTGCTGCCAGAGATGCCGACCTGTGAAACGAGGATCGAGTGTTCACCGATTTCGACGTTATGGCCGACCTGGACGAGATTATCAATCTTTGTGTCCGATTTTATATGCGTTAAGCCGAGCGAACCGCGGTCAATTGTGGTGTTAGAGCCAATCTCCACGTCGTCATCTATGATGACTTTGCCGACTTGCGGAAATTTCCATTGGCGACCTTCGCCGAAAACATAACCAAAACCATCCCCGCCAATCACCACACCGCTGTGCAGCTCGACACGATTTCCCAATACAGACTGCGGATAGAGCGTCACGTGGGGATGCAACCGGCACTTTGCACCAATGCGGCTTCCCTTCCCAACGAAGCAGAAGGGCTCGATCCATGTGTCAGCCCCGATAACGACATCGTCTTCGATGACGACATATGCACCGATTGTGGCGGCCTTCGCTACCTGCACACCTGCGCCAATGACAGCCGTCGAATGAGTTGAGGCGCTCGGCCAAAAAGGCGGCGCCAACCATGCGGCGGCCTTTGCGAAGGCGAGTTTTGGATTTGTCGTCTTAAGAATTGTCTTGGGAGCGAAGACAGCGTCCGGCGGCGCGAGTACACATATGGCGCGTGAGCTTTCCACGCGCTTAGACTGGCGCACGGAATCGGCATAGATCAGATCTTCGGCACCGGCATCTTCCGGATTCGCGACGCCCGATAGCGGCACGTTCGGATCACCTTGCAATTCCGCGCCGAGATATTGAGCGAGCTCAGCGGCTTTGCGTGTCATTCCTCACCTCTTTCGAATCGAAATGGAGCGAATCGGACGAGTACCTTTTCTGTGCACACTAGAACGAATAGATCGGCTGCTCACCCGGCGGACGCGTCTTCCATCGCTTGTGAACCCAGAGCCATTGATCCGGATGCGCACGGACATAATCTTCGATTACGCGCGTGAAACGTTGCGTGTTTTCGCGCACATCGGCCTCTTCATCGGAAGTGCGTGAAAGCTCGACAGCAGGCTCGAAGGATAGGCGATATTTGCGGCGCTCGCAGTCCCATGAGAGGAAGCCTGGAACAACGGCCGCATCGGTTCGAAGGGCCAGGCGCGCGAGGCCGGATGTAGTGGAGGCCGGAATGCCGAAGAAATCAACGAAAACGCCCTCTTCGAGAGAGGTATTGTGGTCCGAAAGAACACCGACGGTGCCGCCTTCGGAAAGTACACGGAGAACGGCTCGTGCGGACCGATTTTTCTCGATCGGTCGATTACCAGAGAGGCAGCGGTAATGGTTGATGAGCGCGTCGACTTTCGCATTGGCAATCGGCCGCACGATAAAGTGCAACGGATTGCCGTAAAGAGCTTGCGCAAAGGGGGCGAGTTCCCATGCGCTCATATGTCCAGTGAGAAAGAGCACACCTTTGCCTCGGCGTCGGGCGGCTTCGAAATTTTCGTAGCCATCAAGAATAACAATGCGCTTTATATTGGCGCGTGTGTATTTTGGAAACTGAGAAAATTCGCCTGCCATCCAACCGATCTGCTGAATCATGTGGAGAACGGCGCGCTTGCGTTCTTTGTCAGTCCACTGCGGAAACGCGAGCTGCAAATTGAAGATGGAGGCGCGACGCAAGGGCGGGCGCAGATAGTACGCAGCAGCAGCGCTTGTCGCTCCTACGAAACGGGCTGCGGAGCGCGGCAGAAGCCCAAGAAATTTGAGGCCTGCCCATGCAGCGGCATATTCGAGAGTCTCGCGCATCGCGAGCCATTATGCGGGAGGCTGCCGCACGATGCCAGCACGCCGAGTGCTAAACTATCAGGTTTGAAACTAAGAGAAAAATCTGAGAGACGCAGCCTGCTGCCTTTCGTGTGTGTTGGTCTGGCAGTGGCAATTTCCTTGTTTGGGCAGCTTGGGGCGATTGGACTGACCGGGCCGGACGAGCCGCGGTACGTGTGGATCGCGCGGGCGATGGCGCGAACGGGCGATTGGGTAACGCCACGACTTTACGGCCAGCCGTGGTTTGAAAAGCCTATTCTCTACTATTGGGCGGCGGCCGTTGGATTCCGACTAAATCTTCCAGCTGAGTGGGCGGCGCGGCTGCCTTCGGCGTTTGCGGCGCTTGCAAGCGCGATGGCGATCGCGTGGCTCGCGCGGCGCTTTTACGGAAGCAATGAAAGTTGGGACAGGAATCCGACGCTGATTGCGCCCCTGATTTTTGCGACGAGCGTGGCGGGAATCGCATTCGCGCGTGCCGCGACACCGGACATGCTGTTCAGCGCTTGCATCGTGCTTGCGATGGCTTGCGCGGGGGGCCTGCTTTGGAGGGCCGGCGTGCTCCGCCGAAGCGTCGAGATCAGCGCCGCTCTCCCAGCATTAACAAGCACTAGCCACGAAACAGGCCAGCAAGCAGCGCTCTCACCGAACGCTAGGGGAAAACGACACCTGCCGCTATTGGTGATGTTGGGCATTTTTTTAGGCGCGGGGACGCTGGCAAAGGGGCCGGCTGCCGTGATTCTTGCTGGCGGCGCGGTTTTGCTCTGGGCACTGGCGACGCGGCGCTGGCGCGAGGCGGTGCGGCTGTTGCATCCGGCTGCGATTGCGGCGTTCTGTATCGTGGCGCTACCGTGGTATGTAATTTGTGCGTTACGAAACCCAGATTTTCTGCGCGTCTTCATCCTGCAGCACAATTTCGAGCGGTACTTAACGCCGATGTTTCAGCACAAGCAGCCCTTCTGGTTTTTCGGGCCAATATTCGTGGCGGCGCTGCTGCCGTGGACAATTTTGCTTTGGCCCGCCACGCAGGAAGGGTTACGGACATGGCGAGAAAAAGCGTGGATCTATTCGCCGGGATTCTTTTTTGCGTGCTGGACGGTGTTTCCGATTTTATTTTTTAGTGCCTCGGAGTCGAAGCTGCCGAGCTACATTTTGCCGGCAATTGCACCCGCAGCGCTCTTATGCGCGGTGGCGGGCATTCGCGCATTCGACCGAGCGCAACAGTCTGCCCGAGTTGTTGCCTTTGGACTAGCGGGCACATGGGCCGCACTCGCGATCGCGGCGCTTTTCTACTTGCGGCGGATTGACTGGCACGCGGATGACCCTTTTGCGACGTCAAATACCGCACCCACTAAAATCTACTTTGGACTAGCGCTGCTTTTCGCTGCCGCGGCGGCGATGGCAATTTTTGGGCTGCGCAGGAATGCGCGATGGACAATTGGACTCTGCGCGCTTTGTCTCGTGGGAGGCGTGGAGGCAGCGAACACCGTCGCGTTGCCGCTTGTCGAGGGCCGCTATTCGGCGCGGCCTTACGCGGAATTTTTAAAGAACGATCCTCATCCCGACCGGATCTTTACATATCAGTTGCCGCGGGCCTGGAATTACGGATTGGATTTCTATTTCGGCCGTGAGCTGCCCGAGTGGTCCCCGAACGATCCGGATCCTGCGTTTGTATTGGCAACACAGAACGGCCTCGCGGAAATTCGCAAGCTGGGACGTTCCAGCGGCACGCTGGATCTAACGCAAGGCGGACAGCAAAGTCTCGTCTATGTGCCGGTGAATGCCGCCCCTCGAACGCAGCATTAGCGGCTTCGTTTTTGGCACACTCGATCTGAACCTAATTCGGGAATTTCATTTGCTTTACTAACTGCGCGAACTGTGGCTGTTCGTGAAGCGAGTCGAACCAAGGGCTCGCCTTGAGATCGACGAGGTGTGGATCGTGTTGCTCATACGCTCGTTGGAGCCAATTCAACGCGTCCGCAGTGTCACCGGAGCTGGCGTAGACGATCGCGTACCAATAGGGAGGCACGTATCCGCTCTGATCGAGACGGCGCAGCTCCCCCAACTGCCGTGTGGCGAGCGAGTTCCTTCCCCATCGCGCGTACGCTGCACCAAGAAGGGCGTTCGCGTGCGGACTGTCTCGCTTTGTTGCAGCAGCATCTTCAAACTCGCGGACGGCTTGTGCGTATTCCCCCTGAAAAAGAAACGCCGTACCCAAGGCTTCGTGCCCCGGAACACTGGTGGGATTCAGGGCGAGCATCTGATTGGCCTGGTCGATTGCCTGACTATATTGATGCGCATTGATCCAGATAATGGCCGCTCTGTGATAGACAGGAATCGAAAGAGGATCGATATCGTGCGCTTCGCGGATTTGCTGGACCGCATCGTCAACGTCCGACTCACTGGAAAGAAGCGCGGCGTATAAACGGTGAGTGCGTTCGACGCCGGGGTTCAACGCAAGTGCACGCCGAAACTCTGTTTCGCTCGCCGACCAGTCCCAGTCGCCGTAAAACTCGGAAACCGCAAGTGCCGTATGCGGGTAAGGAATTATGCTATTCAATTCAACTGCTTTCGCCGCATAAGACTTGGCGCCTCGCATAGCAATTTCCGGCGGAATCGAGCCGGTATTCACGTAATAGTTCGCAAGGCCGGCGTAGGCCTCGGCGAAATTGGGCGCCGCGGCAACTGCCTGCCGAAAATAGCCGAGAGCGCGGGTTCGCGAATTTTCGGTCTGTTGGGAAAGACAATACAGGCCCTTCTCAAACGCCTCGAACGCCTGTGGGCTCACTTCTTGCTGCAATGCGAACGCCTGCTGGTCCTGGGGGGAAAGCTGCACTCCGGCTGCGCGAATAATTCCGCGAACGACCGAACGCGTGAGCAACGGAAAGTCGCGAAGCTGCTGCTGGTAAGACTCGCTCCAAATTGTCGTTCCTCGCGAATCGACCAATTGAACGCTCACCTGAAGATCGTTATTTCCGATGTGTACAGCGCCCTTAGCGACCGCATCCACGTGAAGGTTGCGCGCGATCTGACGAATACTTGCACTCGCATTCGCATACGTCGCGACGGTTTCGGGTGGGGATACGGTAAGGTTTCGGATGGTGGAGAGTTTGGCGAATACGGCGTCAGTGACGGCGGCGCTAAGGTACTGCCCACCGAGACCGTCAACTGGATTGATGACGGCAAATGGAAGGACGGCCACAGATTCTATTCGACCACTCGCATGGCTAAAATGCCGCCACGAGAACGCGGCAATAAGAAGAACCACCATGGTGGCCGCCGCAATCCGGGGCCAACCCGAGAAATTGAATTTTCGTTTGGCCGGAGTTCGTCGATTGACCGGCGCTGCAAAACGATAGCCTTGTCTGGGCACGGTCTGAACGAAGCGAGGGCTGTCTGCCGTGTCCGACAGAGCACTTCGCAGACGGCTGATGGCGTTGTTTAGGCCGTTATCGAACTCGACGAACGTATCATCGGGCCAGAGACGCTGCCGCAACTCGGCCCTAGTAACCAACTGGCCTGGGTTCTCAATGAGGGCCAGAAGAACGTGAGCCTCTCGAGAACCGAGTTTGATTGCAATACCATTTTTGCGGAGTTCGCCGGATTGAAGATCGATTTGAAAAGCACCAAATTCTATAATTTCCCGATTTGGAACGCTGGGCATCGGACCTACCCCCTTCATGTTCTGGGGAAGAGATATAGCACTGTGCGCTCCTATTGACAATAAGTTTGTGTAATAAAGCCCGTCTTTTCATTGCGATAGAAGTAAAGCAAGAATTATTGACTAGGTATGGATGATTAATAGATCGTTAAGTTGTTTGCCGGGTACGTCCAGAAAGGCGAGGCCGGATGCACACAACGATCGGCATTGTCGCTGGCTTGTTCTGACCGACGACCTTCGTTCGACCTCGACGCACCACTACATGTACTCATCGAGGACGCACCCGCATTGGTCATGGCGTTCGCAAATCCGGCGGTGCATCAAGAAGACTCGTTAAATCCTCAGAGAGCCTCCGCTGAACGGCACTCCAAGCGAACCCATTGGACCTTCGTCGTTTCTCCGCTGACAACGCCTCGCTTCACGTGCCACGCCCCTTTTCTACCGAACAGATCGTGGGTATGAGCAAGTCTCCGTAGCGCTCATGGAACGGCTCTTTCCTGGAGGCCAATGCCCTCCGCTGGGTACGGGGAGCTTTTGTTGAACGTCTTTTGGGTTTCGGAAGCCGATTGGCCAAAGAGGCGTACGGGTGGGGAATGTGGCATGGCCGAATCCGAAACGACCCTCGGATGTAAGCCAGCCTCAAGCATGAGTTTACGTGCGCATACGTCCCGATACGGTACGCCACATAGCCTGGTTAGCCTCAAAATTAACCCCTAACGGTGTCGAGTAAGCTGCTTGGAATCAAATACATACATTTAAAGAAAGAATTAAGACCCGTGTGATTGACGTTTGCGCGGGCAGAAGAGTATTTCCTCGTTTCTAGAAATAAATGGTTTCAATTGGTAACAAGCCTTTCTAGGCGGGTGGTTGCATGAAGGGCTGGATTGTCAGGGCAGAGTGAAGCGATGCGCTCCTGTGTCTGACGACCGTCTGCCTGCACGTTTCCCGTGGAATACCGGCGCAATCTCCTAAGTCAGGGAATTGATCGGTTTTGGGGGTCGGGACGCGTGGGCATAAAGCCCTTGGGTCGCACATTTTCATCGCTAAGGGGTGGATAGATGAGAGAAGAAAAGGGTTACATACCCCGCTTCAAGTGTGGGGCGTGGGCGTGTGTCTTGACAGCTCTACTCCTACTATATGTGGGGAGCTTGCAGCGTACATTGAACGCTCAGACGGTCACGGGACAGATCACCGGCACAGTCACCGACCCATCCGGAGCGATCATTGCAGGAGCAAAAGTCACTCTGACCAACACGTTAACGCAGCAGGTTCGGAGCCTGACTAGCAACGCGTCCGGCGATTTCCAGTTTACCGACGTGGTGCCCGGCACCTACCAGCTTCAGATTACGCAATCTGGATTCAGCACCTACAACCAAAGCAATATCGTCCTAGGAACGCGCGAAGCTCTGGCACTCCATCAGATCCAGATGCAGGTAGGCGCGGTGACCAATGAAGTGACGGTCTCGGCCGTAGCAGCCCGCGTTGAGACGGACACGTCCGGGCACTCCGGTCTCGTTACTGACAGTCAGATTACGAGTATTCCCGACAAGGGCCGCAACTTCAAAGACTATCTGCAACTTCTGCCAGGAACAGTTAGCGGCGGTCAAACGGACGCACCCGGATGGGGTTCGGGCGCAGTCCAGTTTAACGGCGGAGACGCCGGTACCGTGCTCGTGCAGCTAGACGGAATCGCAAGCCAAGATACGGGCGCACCGACAAATGGCGGTTACATCTCCCCAAGCGTCGATTCGATTCAGGAGATGCGCGTTCAAACCGGCAATGAGAACGCGGAATTCGGCGGACGAGCGGGCGGCACAATCAACGTCGTCACCAAGTCCGGCACGAACTCGTTCCACGGCGACGTCTACGAATTCAATCGCAATAACTTCTATAACTCCAACGACTACTTCCGGAATCAGAATTCAAGTCCGGCCATCAGCGGCCATCCCGCGCCTTACAAGTTCAACAACTTTGGCGGTACTCTGGGCGGTCCCATCCTTTTGCCGTTTACTCAATGGAATCGCAGCCGCAATAAGGCGTTCTTCTTTATCTCCAGCGACAACTTGCACCGGACCACTTCGTCGAATCCTTCCAACCAGACAATGCCTACGCCTGCAGAACGCGCCGGCGTTTTCACAAATCTAACGAAGAATCTCACTGATCCGTCAGGCATTGCACCTACATGCACGGGAGGGCCTCCAAATATCACCTGCACGTTCCCGGCCGCCGATATGAACGCGGCGGGACAGAAATTTCTCAGTCTTCTGCCTCAGCCGACGTGCAGACGGAGCGGCGACGATACAACTGGGCTCAACGCTCCGCTTGCGGGCTTGCCGACTTGTCCAAACAACTCTTTTAATTTCAACTACGTAAATGTGACGCCACACCCGTGGTGGAACGACACCGCGCGGCTCGACTTCAATATTTCGAACAATGAGACGTTCTACATCCGGCTACTCAAGAATTACGAGCAGACTCAGGGGCAATTCGGGTTCCTGGGCGGCTCCGGTAGCTGGCCGCAGTCACTGATCAACTACACAATCCATAGCGATGGAGCGGTGGGAACACTCGTCTCCACCCTGCGTTCGAACCTGGTCAACGAAGTGACATTGGGCACAAATTATGCGCTCCAAACGGTTGACCCATACAATAAAGCAGCCCTAGACAACAACAACCGCGCGCTGCTCGGTCTCGGACCGACCGTCCTTCCGGTTCTTTTCCCCGATTCAACAAATGGGGGCGCGCAATCGAAACAGGTGAATGAACACGACCTGATTCCAAATGTGTCGTTCGGCAGCTTCACGAACGAAAACGCTTCCGTAGGCGGGAGCGATACCGTGGGGAAAGGGACGCTTCCAAATTCCCCAAGCTTCAGCTTTGAATCCCGATACCCATTCTTCGGTACGGACAGCGACTGGACGATCACCGATAACCTCTCGTGGGTAAAGGGATCGCACAGCTTGAAGTTCGGCGTGTTCTACGAACACGTCTCGCGCACAACAGCGACATACTCTAACCGAACTGGAGCGCAATTCAACGGCGTGCTGAACTTCAGTTCCTCCAGCACCAATCCGTTCGATACCGGCAACACATTTGCGAACGCTTACACCGGCGTGTACGAACAGTATGCCGAGGATAACGGTCGCAGTGACGCTCATGGGTTGAACTACGACATCGAGTGGTTCGCTCAGGATACGTGGAAAGCGACTCGCCGCCTGACACTCGATTACGGAATGCGGTTCAGCATTATGGTTCCGGACTACTTGCGCAACGGCGAGACGATCGCTCAATTTAATCCCTCGGTCTACAGCGCAGCGCTTCAACCGGGGCTGATTCAGCCATGCCTCAGCGGAAGCGGGCAACGCGTCGGTTGCGAGAGCGATGGGTCGAACGTTTCGCCTAGCGTGATCGGCCTTTTTGATCCAACCACGTACGCCTCAAACTGCAGCATCACCGGCAACGCAAAGTGCCCGTATCAAGGCATGGTCACGTTTCCTGGAAAAGCCTATAACACGCCTCCCGTCGCCATCGGTCCACGCTTCGGTTTCGCGTGGGACGTCTTTGGAACAGGCAAAACGGCGGTTCGCGGCGGGTTCGGTATGTTTTATGATCGCACCGGCGGCATCGATGACGTGCTGACGCAAGTCGACCAACCACCCCTTATCCTCGGGCCGTCCATTTATAACGGCACGATCGGGCAGTTGCTTGCGACTCCACCGAGCCAACTTTTTATCGGTCCACAAAGAGCCTATGGCAACTTGCGCGACTTCAGCAGCCCACAAGTCTATGACTACAACCTCGGCGTGCAACACGACCTGACGCACGGCGTTTTGTTGGACGTGTCATATGTCGGCAACGTCTCTCGGCATGGACGAAGGACAACGGATCTCACCACGCTGCCGTATGGCGAGGACTTCCAGTCGCAGTATTTCGACCCGACTCAGCCAGCTCCAAAACCGGGCAACGCTCCTACTCCGTACCCTGCGAACCTCATCCGCTGCATGGATACGCAGCTCATCTGCGGATACAACAGCGAGCCTTTCGCCACGTTCGATGCAAACTCCAACTACCACTCGCTGCAAGCGACCGTCACCAAGCGCTTCGGCAGAGGTCTGACGGCCGGCGCCGCCTATACGTACTCGAAAGTGCTCGATGAAGGTGGCTGCTGCAACCAGTGGCTTCCTGACAGCTACTACTATGGACCTGGATCACAAGATCGCAGGCACAATCTCACAATCAACTGGTCGTATAACATACCCAACAGCCATTTCGAGAACCGGCTCGCCAAGCTGGCAACAAATGGCTGGACCGTGCAGGGTGTTGCCTCCTTCATCTCCGGTGCGCCGGGAACCGTGTCTTGGTCTTACAACGGCGATCCAAACGGAGCCACGAATGGAGGCAATCAGGGCGGTCCCACCACGCCCAGCCTAGTTTCCGGCCAGTCTGTCTATGGCTCGCGAACATCTGCAACGAAATTCCTGAACGCCGCAGCATTTCAGGCTGCGCCGAACGGGTCAGGGTCCTGCGTGCTAAACGAGCCGACGACGTGCGGACTCGGCAATGTCTCACCACGCGACGTCTTCACGCAGCCCGGCGTCAATAACTGGGACATCTCGCTGTTCAAGAACGTCCATTACAGTTCCAATGAAGCGCGATACATTCAGCTTCGCTGGGAAACATACAACACCTTTAATCACACTCAATTCAACAATCTGAGCGGCTCCAGCACGAATGCCAGCAGTTCGTCATTCGGCAAGGTAACGTCCGCAAAACCACCGCGAATTATGGCACTCGCTGTGAAGGTCTACTTCTAAGGAGGCCGGAGGGGGATGCGTCCGGCGGGGCGCATCCCTTCTTCCACTGCGGCAAATCAGTCTGGGAGAAAAGGGCCAATGAGGACGAGTCGGTTCGAAGCGGAAGAAATTATCGACTTACTGAACGAAGCAGCAGAGGGAGTTCCTGTGCGAGAAATCTGTATCAGGATCGGGGTGAGCGAAGCCACTTTTTATACGTGGAGAACTCGGTACCGAGGGCTGGCTGCGAGCGGCATCCGGCGTCTGAGGGAATTGGAACAGGAAAATTCGCGTTTGCGCCGGGATTTGGGTAACAAAAATCTGGAAGTCGATGTTCTTAGGGCCGAGCTGAGCAATAGTCATATAAATCAGCCTACTAGCCATTCGTAAAATCGGGACGTCCGGGGGTTAGCTGGAGCCGCGCCCTTCTCCTTTCGGTTTATACTGCTGCGCGCATGAGACCGTCCACAGCGCTGCACATCGTCACCGGCGGGTCGATCCTCGCGGCCATCATCTTAGCCGGCGGATTGATCGCCCAGCAGAAAACGTCCCGACGCACCGCTCCCGGTCTTACCGCCGACACGAACACCTCAGCAAAAGCGGCTGCCAATAGCTATATCGATCCCGCCTGGTGCACGCAATGCCACGCCGATATTGCAAAGACCTACGCGCTAACGGGCATGGGCCGCTCCTTTTCTAAAATCAACGCGGACACGATGGAGGAGAAGTTTCCAGACGACCAAGCGTATTTCCATGCCGCCTCGCAAAGCTATTTCGCGATCGTCAAGCACGACGGAGAGGTGTTCGAACGTCGTTGGCAGAGCAGCTTTGATGGACAAGCAGCGAACGTTGAAGAGAAACGGATCGACTATGTTCTGGGCTCCGGCAATCACGCGAAGACTTACTTGCATCTGACTGCGCGCAACACCCTCCAGCAACTGCCACTGGGTTGGTATGCGGAGAATGGCGGCACTTGGGGAATGATTCCCGGTTTTGATCGGGCGGATTATCCGGGCTCGACGCGGTTGGTTCATTACGAGTGCATGTTCTGCCACAACGGCTATCCGAAAGTTCCGGGCGGGCATTCGGAAGAGGACGCCGAGCCCGTTTTTCAGCAGCCTCTGCCGATGGGAATCGATTGCCAGCGATGCCACGGACCCGGCCAGAGGCATATCGAAACCGTCGGGAAACCGGGCGCGACTCTGGAAGAGATTCGCGCTTCAATCGTGAATCCGGCGCGGCTTTCTCCCGAGCGCGAAATGGAAGTCTGCATGGAGTGCCATCTCGAAACGACGAGCCTACTGCTGCCGCATTCGATTCAACGTGTGAACCGCGCACCGTTCTCGTACATTCCCGGCCAGCCACTCGCAGACTTTCGGCTCTCGTTCGACCGCGCGCCCGGCCAGAACACCAGGTTCGAAGTAGCGGGCGCCGCGTACCGGCTACGCGAATCGCAATGCTTCGTCGAGACGCAAAGGAATGACGACGCCCACCGCATGACGTGCACTACATGTCATGATCCGCACGATGTCCCACGCGGTGAGGCAGCGAAAACGCATTACAACGCTGTCTGCAACGAGTGTCACGCCGCTGCAATTGCACAGGCCGTCGCGGGCGGTTCACATCCCTCCGATCCGGACTGCGTCAGTTGCCATATGCCGAAACGGCGCACGGATGATGCGATTCATATCGTGATGACGGATCATTTGATCCAACGGAAGCCAGCGCCGGATTTGCTCGGCGCGAAGACCGAGTACTATGAAACCACGGACACTTCCTACAAGGGCGAGGTAATGCTCTATTACCCGCCAAAGCTTGCGCCGACTCCTGAGAATCAACTGGATATTGCCGCGGCTCAGGTGAAGGATAAAAGCAATCTGCGCGACGGCATTTCACAACTCGCCGCACTCATCCAGAAATACCGTCCCACAAGCGCCACCTATTACGTGGATCTTGCGGATGCGCTTCATGCGACGGGAATTGCTGCAGAGTCCGCGGCGATGTATCGCGAAGCTCTCCAACATGCTCCGCACTCGTCTGTTATTTTGCTGAAGCTGGGTGCCGCGCAAATTGATTGGCAGCAGTGGCCGAACGCGGAAACGACGCTGCGTGGCCTCGTGAACACGACACCGAACGACGCGGTGGCGTGGGCTTTGCTCGGCCAGGCGCTTTTCCAAGAGAACAAGAACGCAGAAGCCAGGGAAGCGCTGACGAGAGCGGTGAGCCTTGATATCGACATGGCCGAACCACACAACTATCTTGGCGGATTGCTCATACGCAGCAACGATTTGGCAGGCGCTGAAAAGGAGTTTCGCGAAGCGGTGCGGCTGCAGCCGAATCATGCGGAGTGGCAGTCGAATCTTGCCGGCCTACTTGCGGAGGAAGGCAAAATACCGGAAGCGCGATATCTTTTTGAATTGAGCATTCGGCTCGATCCCAATTTTGCGGGAGCACGACTCAATTACGGGAGGTTACTTGCAGCGTTGGACGAAAACGGGAACGCCGAAAAGCAGGCACAAGCCGCAGTTGAAGCGGACGCGAACAATCCCTCCGCGCACGAGCTTTGGGGATATTTGTTAGCAGCTACAGGCGATGCCAAAGGCGCAGTTCGTGAACTGGGCATAGCCATTCGCCTTCAGCCGGATTTCTGGCGCGCGCATTTTGAGCTGGGAACTACATTGCGAATCACCGGCGATGCGACCGGCGCCGCTGAACAACTGCGAATTGCGGCAACAGGAAACGATCCAGAAGTACGGGCAGCAGCGCTTCAACTGCTGAATGCCGGACGGTAACGATGGAGCATCCGGATCGGTGACGAAACAAAAACAAAGCTATGACAAAGCAGAAACACGAATCGGCGAGCACAAGGCTAAAAGACGTGTGGATTTTTACGCAGAAAACCGCGCGCGCTACCGTGACCACCGCGGCATCGCTACCCGATAGACCGTAGAGAGAATCTGTTGGAATTGCGGGCCGAATGGTTTACGCTATGCGGCAGTTTTGGGCCAGCCTACAGTTGCCACCAAGACTCCGACGATTCTGCGCTGGTCATGATTCGATAGTTTCGAAGACCCTGGGAGCATAAAACCATACCCGCTGTTCCAGGCGGGCTAAACAATCCATTCGGTACAGGGCCAGAAGGAGAATCAGTCCATGAGGCTCTTCCTTCGCTTGCGAGTGCTTTTGTCCTTTGCGCTGGTATGCGCTTGCGTCCTCTGGGGTGCAGTTGTGCGCAGCCAGGCCCTACCGCAGAGTCCGCCCGCGATTTCCACGCCAGCTGC
Organism: Candidatus Acidiferrales bacterium; assembly: GCA_035279845.1. Classification (GTDB taxonomy): domain Bacteria; phylum Acidobacteriota; class Terriglobia; order Acidiferrales; family UBA7541; genus Palsa-295. The sequence goes on from DATEGW010000189.1 coordinate 24,024, forward strand.
CCGTTCGCCGCAAACCAATACTCCTGCCACTGACTTGAAGCAGGATCAGTCCGCCGCCAATTACCTTGTCCTTCCGGGCCCCCTGCGCCCGTTTCTAAGGATGTCCGGGGTCAGCCAGCAAGTAACGCCGGATCAGGTGTTGCCGCTCTTTGGTCATTTCGTCGAGACGTATGGATTTGAAGGTTCAAAGGAGAAGTCACCAAAAGCCACTGAGGCCCTCCTAATATTCAGGCGCTATTTTGTCCAGGCGAATACGCTGGCGTCGCTGGCGGGAGCAAAAGCGACACTGGGATTTTCCGATTGCGAAAATTCACGGCAACTGCTCGCCGACTTGGGTTACAAACTGGAGAATGGATGCAAAGGGATTCCCGCGATCGAAGTGGACGATGCCGAGAAAGCGTTTATCACGGTCGATTCCGGATTTCCGCTCGCTGATCTCCAACTTGCATTGCAGCAAGGAAAGCCCTTCACTACGCCGTACGCCTCAACGCAAGTTCCGTTGATCTACAGCAAAGCCGACTGGACCGGCAGGGCGAACAGCACAGACGTGGATGTGATCGATGCACTGGACCAAAATGCTTCTCTGTCGCGCCTGTATTGGGGACTTTCGCGCGTGGACAATAACACGCGTCAAATCCTGCTGCGGAATGGTGGAGTGCAGAAGTTACTTCCGTATGCCTCAGTATTGGATTTCTACGGCTCGACGCTTGCCGTACGTGACGGTCGCGTCGCGGTTCCTGGCGGTCGTGCGACCGAAGCTGCATGGACGAAGTTGGTTGGCGAGGATCCGGGCGACCCAGCCAAATTTATCTACGCCTTGCTGGGAAAAGACGGCGGCTGGCTAGCCGAGTATTATGACGCCATATCGCGCGCGCCAGACCGCCAGCTTCAATACTTCACCGCAGGCGGGCGCTTGCAGCGCTTTTACGCTGCGTTCCATGGCAACGACACCTCGCATGACTCGGTGCGCTCGATCTTCCGGCCCGGGGCCGATCTTTTGCTGCTTACGGCACGCCTTCCGCTCGATGAAAAGGGCGAACCAATAGTGCCCGGCGGCATTGCCGCCTGGGCAGGTGCCTTCCGCAGAAAATCGGACTCGAAAATGGAGCGCGAACTCTCCCGGAAAGCCGAGCATTGGAAAAATTCAGATCAATTCGTCGAGGGAATGTTCGCTCTTGCGCGATTCAACTCTACAGACGGCCCGCTCGAAATGTACGAAACTCTGGCCGAAGTTGACCGAAACCGCGCCGGCTCGGACCGGCTTAGTGCCGAAACAACACGACTTCTAATCGCGCATTATGCGAAGCTGCATGACCAATACGGCATGTTTTCGGAATTTTCGGCTCTGAACGATGCTTCCTTGTCGCTGTTCGTGAAGGCAACCGAGAAAATCGACGCCATCCGTGAGCCGCTACTTCGCGCCGATACGATGGGCATATTCGAAGCGAATATGGGGCTGTGGCAAGTGTTTGCACGCCAGGGCCAAATCCCCGCAGCGGCACTTAATACAAGTTGGCGGCAGACGCTTGAACCATTTAGCACGTTTGGGGTTTCTGCACAGCTCTTTGATGCAACGCGCAATTCGCTGACGGCCGTCGTGACGGCGGCTTCCGGCGATTCGGATATTTCTCAGGAAAGAATCATCGGTTTGCTTGCCGGCCCGCAAATGCCCACAGTGGATTCACGCCAGGTTCATGACAGGCTCGCGAATGACATTCGCAGCGTGATGACCGACCAGCGTCTGATTCCATTGGATACGCTGCTTGAACTCGGCGACGATTTCGCAGCTCTGACACATACGCCTAATGGCGTTGACGCAGCGCGTGCGCAGGGTTTGGCGGAAGAACTGGAAGAGGCGCGAGCGCCACGTGCGATGTTCACCGAAGCAGAACGCGCCGAGTGGGCACCGGGACACGAACCTAATCATCATGTGATGATCGAGCTGCATACCGACCTTCGCAAGGCAATCAGCGGGTCCGTGCCACCAAAGCAGGCGGCGCTGATGCGAGGTGCTCTCACGCCTTTCCTGCGCGATACTCTGGTTGGGCTGAATTATGCCTATTACGAGCCACCCGGCGCGCAGATTCTGCACAATAGCCCGCTTTTGGTGCGTGAGCACGATTTCCTGGCGTCGGAGTCCGTCGGTCAAAATCGCGCGTGGCAAGCGCCCCAACTCTTCGGCATCGGATTAGCCGCGGGGAACGGTACGCATCTTTCCGGCTCCCTCGCCGGACTGCCTTATGCGCTGGCCGAAATCGAGCAGGATTTTATCGTTCCTGAAAACGTCCAGGCATTGATCTGGCACGATACCGCGGCAGACTTGTTGACCACGAGCGTCGTTCCGCGCTGGTGGTCGACTTCCCAGGATGCTCTCCATGCCGCGTCTCTCTATCAGCAAGCAGGAGAGGAGCTTGTAAATCGTGGCGCAAAGGATTCTTCGCTTCGGCCGGAGGTCAGCGCAATCCTCGCCGAACGTCTTTCGCCCGAGTCAATGGATGCCGTGAATGTCGAACTCGCCGCTGGTCGGGCGGATGAGGCGATGAGGAGAATCGCGCCCGCCGACGAGTTCTATCTCACGGAAGAGTTCCGCAAGAAATTCCCCGAACGCATCGACGTCTGGGGAACGGCCGGTACCGAACTGGAAGCACTTGCCAAACGAGACCCTTCGCAGGTCGACCCGAAGGTGCTCTCGCAGGATTTCGGCGTCCCCCATCCGACAATCACGCAAAATTATGCCGATTCGATTCTGAACCTGCGGCCATTCCCCTCTGTGATGGACTATGCAAGTGAATTGCTCGCGGAGTCATGGGAATCGACGAACCTCTATTGGGCCCGTCTGGCGGACGAAATGGGCTACACGCCGGTGATGCTCAACGAACTGGCGCCTGTGCTGACGCGCCGCATGGTTGAAAAGATCTTTGGCAGCGATTTTGACGATTGGCCAGCGCTTCTTCGGGCAATGCGTGAGACCGGCGCTGAATTTCGCAAAGGGCAGGTCGCCGGCGTGCCAAAGATTAATATGCCCCTTCCCTGATGGTTTTTATCGGGTGGACGCTGCGAAAACAATTGACGCCGATCCGGAATGGGGTCGCCCGCGATGGGCGTGTGAGGGAATCATGATCGCGAGAAAGTATCTTTTTGCGTTGCTTATAGCCGGCATTGCCGTTGGGTCAACGGTCGTAATAACGGCCCATGCGGCACGGCAGAATCCACCCGACATACGCATGAGCGTCGAAATGGTGCAGCTCAATGTGGCGGTGACGGACCGCCGCGGCAAGTACATCACTGGCCTGAAGCCAAGTGATTTTTATGTGGCCGAAGATGGTATCCCGCAGAACATGGCCATGTTTGCGGAGGGTGACAATGCTCCCCGAAGACTTTCCGAAGTAGCGGCAGCCAACGATCCAAAGGACCCACAGCCTGGCGCGGCGACGGCATCTCTGCCCGTCGCCGCGCCAGAGGCAAGCGACCCATCAGATCGCAACGACGAGTCTCCTCTTGCGGGCGCAAGCGTATTCGTCCTTTTCGACACCAGCAATTACATGTATCACGGCTTTGTCTATGCGCAGGACGCGATCGCCGATTTCGTGCAGTCGCTGCAAGGGCCCGATCGCGTGGCACTCTATTCATACAGCCGCGATCTTTTTCGCGCCTCGTCACTGACGCCGGATCGCCTGAAGGTGCTCCGCAGCGTCCGTGAAACGGTGGCGGGCGACAACGCCGCGCTCTACGATGCCATTTTGCTCACGCTCCGCGATGCCGGCACTATCACAGGTCGCAGAGTAATTGTTGTTTTCTCCAACGGTCCGGACAACGCCAGCCTTGCGCCGCCGGAAGATGTGGAGGAACTCGCACAGTCCGAAGGCGTTGCGATTTACATGATCAGCACCCATCAGGCGGAGCAGGATCCGCTTTCCAGTAAGGTTTTCAACCGCATCAGCGCCTCCACCGGCGGTGAAGTATACTTCGCCAAGAATTGGACTGAGGAAAAAAAGGCATTCACAGCGATTCGCAACGATCTGTCGCACCTCTATACCCTGTACTATTATCCGCAGCCGAATCCCAATCGCGGATGGCGCGCCATTACAGTAAAACTAAAAGGCCCGGGTGTAGGCAAATACCGCATCCGCGCACGCAGCGGCTATCGTCCACTACCTGTTCACCAGGCAGTCGGAGAGGACGGAGCAACGAGCTAAGGTTTTCTACGTTCCTCTGCGGTTTTTTTTGCGCGTCGCAACCCGTTACAACGCCTTATTCACGACGCAACTTGTGCGCCTCTTACACGGAACACCCGATTGTTCCGTACGATTCACGCGCCTAGTTTGAGAGCGAAAGCGAGGAACAATTTCATGGACAATAGTCCTTCAAACGAACAGATCGAAGCACGCGCATACGAAATTTATCTCGAACGCGGCCGCGAAGATGGCCACGACATGGAGGATTGGCTGGCGGCGGAAAAAGAGCTTTCGCAGCGGCGCACTGAAGTGAATGCATTTTTCGAGCAAGAGGAGCCCAGGTCCGCAAAATTGGGATATGCTGCCAGCGCGTCGGGGCGGCGGAAGTAACGCGACGATAGTCGCTGAATTTGACCGAGTGCGGACGGTTCTTTCCGCCGGATTCTGATATGCTTGGTTTCCGTGCGGAAATTGTTTGCTCTCTGCGTCATTCCTTTTTTTATACTCGCCGTCGCGATTTGCGCGCCGCTGAAAGAATCTGGCCTTCGTGCGGCGATGCGCTTCGGTTTCCCTCAGGCACCCGCAGGCCCGTCCCAAGTTCCCGTTTCTCCTACCTTGCCGCCGATTATTTCCACGCCCCAAGCGGTGCCCGCCGAACCGCCGCTAACTATCGTGATCGACGCCGCACATGGTGGAGCGGACGACGGAGCGCGTGGAGCAAGGGGCCTAAAAGAGAAAGATGTCGTCCTGGCCCTCGCCCGCGGATGCCGTGCCGAACTTACGCAACGCGGTTATCGCGTGGTTATGACTCGCGATAGCGATTCCGACCCAACTTTTGACGACCGAGCGGCAATTGCCAATCAGTTCGCCAAAGCATTCTTTGTCACTCTCCATATCGCATCAACCGGCACGCCCAACACCGTGCGCGTCTATTACGACCGCACCGCTGCGCCGTATACGATGCCTGCTGCCACCACAGGAGCGCCGACGACGACAAATCCGCCGCGGCAATCGATGCCACCGGTTTCGTCACCTCAGATCGAGCTTCTTCCGTGGCGTCAGGCGCAGGCGTCTTTCAATGATGTCAGTCACCGCTTCGCGGATTTGGTTCAAACTGAGCTGACGCAAAAATTCTCTGGCTCGCCCGCAAACGGTACTTCCGCTGCTATTCGTGATTTGCGTTCCATCGCAACGCCAGCCATTGCAATCGAGATTTCGAATATTGGCTCACCCAACGTGAGCGCGCTCGAACAGATGAGCCCTACGATCGCTTCGGCAATTGGGCAGGCCTTAGCTGCGATTCATTCCGCGCCAAATGCAAATGGCGGTTCCAGTGCCGCGGGAGCGCCCCATTGATGCCCCGTCCTGCAAAAATTGCGCTCATCGTGCTTGCAGTGGCCGTCGTGATCGGCGTCATCAGTTTTCGAGGCCTGCGCCGCCGCGTGAGCGTTCTCAAAGGCCAGGACCAGACCGCCGATGAGCGGGCGAGGCAAGCCGTGCTTGCTCCGCCAATCTCTACTCCCACGGACGAGGAAGTGGCCGCAACGATTTTCTGGGCTGCTGGCGCGAACAAGGTTGCGCCCGTACAAGTACAGCTACCACTTTCCGCCGATCCGGTGCACCGCGCCCGGCAAGTTCTATTGGCTCTGATCGAGAACCCACCAACGTCTAGTCAACGAACCGTTCCCGCGGACACGGAATTGCTCGGTTTTTATGTCTTGCCGGATGGTACCGCCGTGGCGGATTTTTCCGATGTGCTTGCGTCGGAAACACCGTCGGGTATTTTGAGCGAACAAGAGGCCGTGGATTCCATCGCACAGACTCTCGCGGCCAACGTTTCCAGCCTTCGCCGGTTGAAAATTCTAATTCATGGCCAGGAGGCTGAGACGCTGGCGGGCCACGTAGATCTGACGGGATTCTTCGATCTGAATATCACGCCCACGAGTGCGCCCATGTCATCGTCGGGTGTCACTGGCGCGACTTCGCATTGATGGACGTTTCGCCACTTCGGTGTTGCTTAGATTGGGAACGTGTTGACACCAATGACCGCGCTGGTCAGACTGTACGCGCTAGAACACCGCGTATTTTAGAAAGTGAGACTTAACGAGTGGCACGATCCGATGGACGTTCGGCCGATGAGCTTCGGCACGTAAAAATTACGCCGGATTTCATCACGCAGGCCGAAGGCAGCGTGCTGATCGAAACGGGAATGACGCGCGTGATCGTGACGGCGACGGTGGATGATGGTGTGCCTTCGTTCCTGAAGGGCACAGGCAAGGGCTGGGTCACCGGCGAATATGGAATGCTGCCGCGCGCCACGGAAGAGCGGACGCCACGTGAATCAACCAAAGGTAGACAATCAGGACGCACGCTGGAGATTCAGCGGATGATCGGGCGCACATTGCGTTCGGTGACGGACCTGAAGGCGCTGGGCGAACGCACCGTCTGGGTTGACTGCGATGTGATCCAAGCCGACGGCGGAACACGGACGGCTTCGGTGACAGGCGCATTTGTGGCGCTTGCGCTCGCGTTCGAGCGCATGAAGGCAACAGGCATTCTGCGCGACGTGCCGCTGCGCGATTCGATTGCAGCTACCAGTGTGGGCATCGTCGACGATCAACTCCTGCTCGATTTGGCTTACGAAGAGGACTCGCGCGCGCAAGTGGATATGAATGTAGTGATGACCGGGTCGGGCGATTTCGTCGAGGTGCAGGCGACGGCTGAAGGCCGGCCTTACACGAGTCAGGAGCTTGAGCGATTACTCGATCTGGCGGCGCGCGGAATCCGACAACTTCGCGAGAAGCAGCAGGAACTGCTTCACATGAAATTTATGGCGCGAGCCCGGTAGATTTTAAGGTATCTTGCGTGCCGCTGCGACTCGCTTCTTCAGTGGACCTCAATGAAAATTGATCGCCTGATTTTGGCAACTTCGAATTCGGGAAAGCTGCGCGAGTACCGGCGGCTGGCACCGAATTCCGCGATTGCGCTCGATCTGATGCCCGGCTTTGCAGATTTGCAGATCTTTGACGAAGCGGCGCCCACCTTTGCCGAAAATGCCGCCGGAAAAGCACTTCACTACAGCCGTTTTGCGGACGGCGTAGTGCTTGCCGAGGACTCTGGGTTGGTCGTGGCCGCGCTGAACGGCGCGCCGGGCGTGAAGTCGGCTCGATACGCGGGAGAAAACGCGACCGATGCCGATCGCGTTCGCAAACTCCTTGATGAAATGGCCGGTATGCACGGCGCTAAGCGCACCGCGAAGTTCGTCTGCGTCACGGCGCTGGCTTGCCAGGGACACGCGATCGCAATCGTATCGGACAACGCGCGGGGATTGATAGCGTCCGAGCCGCACGGCGCGAACGGATTCGGCTACGATCCAGTATTCTTTGTTCCTGAAATCGGCAAGACGTTCGCAGAGGCAACGGCCGAAGAGAAAGATCGCCTGAGCCATCGCGGTAAAGCATTTCGCAAGCTGCTAGCTTTCCTCATGAACGGTGATATCGATATAGCCGCCCCTCAGCGCAGGTAAGAGCGCGATTTTAGTCTCCATGTTCCGCTGTGATATAGTTTTGCCGCTCAATGGCACTTGCGAAAAAAAGCGACAAAGCCGTTGGACTTGCGATGCGAAAGACACCTCCAGCGAAGGGGCCACGCGGGTGCGATCCGGCGCGCGTCCGTGCCATATTGCATAAGCTCGACGAAGCGTATCCGAACGCAATCTGTGCATTAAAACACGCGAATCCTTTCCAATTGCTGATCGCCACAATCCTTTCCGCGCAGTGTACTGATGAGCGCGTGAACATGGTCACGCCGGGGCTTTTTCAGAAATACAAGAATGCGAAGGGATTCGCATACGCAGACCCTGCAGACGTCGAAAAGGAGATTCGGTCCACGGGTTTTTTCCGCAACAAAACCAAGTCCATAATTGGCGCCAGCAAAAAGATTGTGGAAGATTTTCACGGCGAGGTGCCGAAGGCGATGGATGAATTACTCACTCTACCCGGCGTAGCGCGAAAAACCGCCAACGTCGTTCTCGGGACTGGATTCCAGATCGCGTCCGGTGTTGTGGTGGACACGCACGTTCAACGGCTATCAGAGAGGCTCGATTTAACCAAACACACCGACCCAAAGAAGATTGAACAGGATCTGATCAAGGCGATCCCGCAAGAGCGCTGGATTTCGTTCGCCCATCAACTCATCTGGCATGGCCGCCGCGTCTGCATCGCTCGCAGGCCCCGCTGCATTGACTGCAACCTGAAAACTATCTGCTATTCGAAGGACAAGACGATTTGAATCGGGAAGTACAAAAGACGACAATCGCGCCGATGCTTTCAGTGCGGCGTGGCGCGCAGGCCGTGGAATTTTACAAGGCTGCGTTTGGCGCCCGCGTATTGTTTCGTGTGGATGCGCCGGATGGAGCTGTCGTCGCGCGGCTCGGCGTGGATGATGCTGATTTCTGGGTTGCCGATGAATCGCCGGAAAATTTGAACTTCAGCCCAGAAACACTAAATGGCGGAACGACCCGGATGGTGCTGACGGTCGATGATCCCGACGCGGCTTTCGCGCGTGCTGTAAAAGCCGGCGCAAAGGTCGTGTGGCCGGTTGCAAACCAGTACGGATGGCGACTTGGGCGCGTCGTGGACCCTTACGGTCATCATTGGGAAATCGGCAAGCCTATACCCGACGGCGAATAGGTCCAGCACATCCTCATTTACGGCCCATAGCCGGAGGTCGGCGGCGGAACGTAGTCTTCGCCGTATTTGTTCTTGTGGTTGAGAGTGACTTCAGGGCTCACCGCAATCTGCACACCGTCGATTGAACGCAACTGAGGAGAAATCGTTACTGTCCGTTCGAGGCTTTTGAGCTCATCCGCAGTGCTTCGTTCATAAAACACGTGAAACCCGTAACGCCCGTTCGGCACGTCTGTAATTTCAATATTGCCCGAACGATCCGAAATACCGTAATAGGGAGTAGCAACCGTGATGACGACCGCGCTCATGTTTTCGTGTATGTTGCAAAACAAATAGCTGACGCCGAGTTGATCGAATCGTTTCGTTCTCGTTGTGCCTGCCTCGTATAGCCCCAAATCGAAGCGCTTGCCGTTATATAGGGAAAACACATTGTGGAAGAACGGATCTTCGTTTGGAAAAGCGATTGAGGAGCCGACCTGTACAATCGTCACGTGCGGCTCAAACATTTTGTTCTTCTGAATGATGACCGGTTCGGCTTTCGTCGATTCAGCTGCCGAAGGCGCTTTCGTATCGAGCGGAACGAGCCATGCCGCAACGTTCGAAGAATCTGGCGGCGCCTTTTTATTTTTCGCCGGCGGCGCGACAACGTTTATGTGAACTGATACGGGGGCTTGCGCGAATGCCGAAAACGCGAAAAGCGCCACTGCCACTCCTGCTGTGCTGCGGGCGAACTGTTTCCAGTCCATTGCTGCTCCTAAAATTTGTATCCGATTGTTGCGTTGTAGTGGTTCGCCGATTGGGTATCGTCAGTGAGGTACATCGTCCTCAAGTGCCGATACTCCACGGAAATTTCCACATCCGAACGAATCTGGTAAATAAAATTCACGAGTGGGCTCTGGTTGCGCGCATACAGATAACCCGAGTACGTATGCGTGTTCGGGAAGCGGTCTAGCTCGCTCGCAAATGGATTATCCTGACCGTACGCCGCGTTGATTTGGAAATTCTCGCGCGGCTGGAACTTCAATTGTATCCAACCGCCCATTGAATCGAGTCCTTTGATGACCGATGTTGGATTGAAGATCGAGCCAGACATCAATACATCCTGTCCGATGCCTCCCCATAAGCCTGCGACCGCGCGTCCGCGATAATATTCGGCGGTGAGCGAGAACATTTTCGTCAGCGGGATCGAGACGTCCAGCATCGAAGCCCAGCCGTCGACGTTGCGACCGTATCCCCAGAACTGCCGTCCATAATAGCCGCCAGCGCCAAATGTCAAATTCTGGTTATTCAGCGCATGTGTCCATGCGACGCGGCCCGCATATGCAGGCTGCCCTGATTGCTCGCCCCATGAAGGATTCGCGTCTTGGCGATTTACAGGTTGCTGCACATCTCCGCTAAGCGAATCCAGCATGCCGACTTGCAGCATTATTGAAGATTTGTCGCTGAGGGGAATTCTATGCTCCACGCGCACCTGCGGCGTCCAGCTCCAGAGGTTGCCGGCATACGAAAGAGCCGGTGTGGCCAGTGTCGTAATCGAAGTGGGGGAAAGCGGACTAAAAAAGAGGAAGTCTTGGCCAGCCACAAGCGAAGTATTCTGCCAATCAAATCGAACCACACCCGTGCGCAGCCGCAGGATACCCATCGTTTCGCCATTGACCGTGTTTTGCGGAAAGCCTCCGGCAAAATCGAAATCTATACTGGCGCTAGTTCGCGCACCCCTAATTTTTGGCCCAAAAGCTTCGATTCCGATTTGCGACTGTCGCACCGATCCGCCAAATGACGCGCTAGAAAAAGGCTGCTCGCTTTCGAGTGCCAGACTCGGAAAATCGGTAGTATCCACGGTGCCGCGATTTTCAAATAGATTGAGCAGCACGATGCCCGAGAGACGAACTCGATATTTCGAGCCGCTTTCGACTTTCGTTTGGCTTTGGTCAATCAATTTCGAATTCAACAGGTCCTGACCTTCTTCCAAATCCGAAACGCGGTCGGCAAGGCTGCGCGCCTGATTTTGATCGCTTGTCGCCGCCTGGTCTGAATTCATTGGCGTTGCCGAAATGTCAGGTTCCGGTGGAGCTCCGTAGCTCTGTTGGGCAGCGGAAGCCGCAGGGCTGATTGCGACGCTCTCCGCCGATCTCGGTGCTTCTTGCGGAGCTGTTGATGAGGTCTTGGCTTCCGCAAGCCGCAATTGTTCTTGCAATGCGCGTACCTGCTCGTCTGACTGCGTTTGTGCAGCACGCAGATCCGCGATTTGTGTGGTGAGCGCGCTAATCTGCGCCTGAAGTGCATGCACGGTATCGGCAAGTGCCTGAACGTCCGCTGATGACGCTCGTGCGGAATCGGTCGATCTATCGGGAGGGCTGGACTCGCCAGTCGATGCAGCAGCGCGGCTCTCCTGAGCGCGCACACAAACAGCGAATAGTAGCAGTCCCGCTGCGCTCACGCACAGAGGACGCGCCCAACTTCGCCGTGTTATTTGCGCGATCACGATTTCTCGCCCCCGGTCCCTTCTCGTCTCATTAAACTGTGCGCGCGCCCTCTGGCTCGTCGGCGCGATTGCCCGATTTTTTTGCCAGCGCTTCCCGCACAATGCCCACCAGCGAAGCAGGCGAAAATGGCTTCTGCAAAATCAACGAGCCTGGAAAGACATCCGTCAAATCGCCTTTCAGATACTCCGAATAGCCGGTCATGAAAATCACCAAAATCTCCGGACGCGCGGTCTTCAGTGCTCGAATCAAATCAGCGCCGCCGATTCGCGGCATCACCATGTCCGTCACGACGGCATGGATGGACCCTTTGTGCGCCGCAGCCACTTCGATCGCATCAGCTCCATCTTTCGCTTCGAGGACGCTATAGCCCTTCACTCGTAAGAACCGGCACGCAAGCTCACGAACGTCCGGCTCATCCTCGACGACTAGCACTGTTTCGTGACCCTGCGCAGCAACCGAAGGTCTAGCCTCTGCGTCGATGCGCATCACAGGGCCGGAGGCGAGTGGGAGGTATATTTCAAAGGTAGCGCCTTGATCAGGGACGCTTTCGACCCAGATAAATCCGCCGCTCTGCTTCACCACGCCGTAGACAGTCGCAAGTCCCAATCCCGTTCCCTTACCGACTTCCTTCGTAGTGAAAAACGGCTCGAAGATGTGCGCCTTGGTCTTTTCGTCCATTCCGTGACCTGTGTCAGTCACGGAGAGCCGGACGTAATTACCGGAGGTCATGGGAGGCCGCTTCGCCGCTTCCGCCTCGGACATTGCAATATTTTCCGTCTGCACCGTCAACGTGCCGCCATTAGGCATCGCGTCGCGCGCGTTCACCGCTAGGTTCATCAAAACTTGCTCGATCTGCCCCGGGTCGGCCTTCACCGCAGGCAATTTAGGTTCGGGTGAGAACACATATTCAATGTGCTCACCGATCAGCCGCGGCAGCATCTTGCCCATGTCTCCAATGATCGAGTTCAGGTCGAGCACCTGCGGCTGAAGCACCTGCATTCGGCTGAATGCGAGCAATTGCCGCGTCATTGACACTGCGCGGCGCGCAGCTTTCTGTATCTGTTCGACGCAGCGCCGGTGGAAGTCATCGCCTCCGGCACGATCCAGCAGAAGATCGCTATTCCCTCCGATGATCGTGAGCAGATTATTGAAGTCGTGTGCCACGCCGCCGGCGAGACGACCGATTGCCTCCATCTTGTGTGCCTGCCGCAAGCGGCCTTCGAGATCTTTTTGGTCCTCCTGATTTTTCTGTAGCGTCGTACGCATCCGGTCGAAAGCGGTGGTTACTTCGGCGACCTCGTCGCCCTGCGCCACGTTTAATGGGTATTCGTAATCGCCGGACTCAAGTGCGCGCACTCCCAAAACCAAATTGGACAATGGCCGCGTGAACGTATCCGAAATCAGAAAGACGATCAGGCTGCCCACCAACAAGCTCAACACTCCCAGAGCAATCAGAACGCGGTTCAGTCGACTTAGGAATGCGGTCGCCTTGTCGAACGATTTGAAGACCACCAGCGTGACGGGCGGATTGTCCGACAGGCTCAGCGCAGCGCCAACGTAATGCTCCTTTCCGATCTGAATCTCGGCAGCCTTGTTTGAGCCAGCACTTACTTGACGCAAAACGCTCGGCCCATTCAGGCCTTCGACGGTGCCCGCAACCGGCACATCATTCTGAAAGAACGCGACGTCTCCCGAAGCAATCGTCGAAAAATCCTTCGCGGCTTGATTGTCAATTCTTTCGCCGAGAATCAAAAAACCGATCGTGCTTTCGTTGGGGCCGGTCGAGATTTTTTGGATCCACACCTGATAGAGATGGTTCCCGCCATACCACCAGTCGTGCGCCGCGCCGTGCTGCAACGAACCGCGCAGCAATCGCTGCGCCTCTTCGCGCGTCAGGCTGGAATCCGAATTCCGGAGACCTGCCACTTGACCGGTGCGGTCCGCCATTACAAGCAGATCGGCGCCGCTTCGGCGATACGTCTCCGCGGATGCGTCCTGAATGGTGGCTGCATCCGTCATCATTAGCGCCTTCACGTTCGGCAGATTCGCAAGCAACTGCGAGGAACTCGTGAATGCTTCGTCGCGCTGCTTCTGGAAAATTTCAAACGTGTTTACCGAGGCGCGCAGGTCTGTGCGCAAGTTGTCACGCATGCGCATCCGCACCACGTTGCTGACCACGATGAGCGTTCCGGCCGTGAGCATCGCGGAGACGGCAAGCAGGGACAGAAGGAACTTGGTTCGTAAGCGGATGCTTCGCACTCGGGAATCCTCTCGGATCACCGGCATTTGCCCGAACGAGTCGGCCCCGGCGACATCGCATCGTGGCAAGCCTGTGGAACAAATTTAGCACTGGGCGAACGATAGGCGATGGAACGCCCGGTGCGCCCATGTCTAAACGTGTAAGGCTTGCCGCTTAGGGCACCCGCGCCCGCAATGCCCCGTAACTCTGAACTGCGAACGGGCTTGTCATGGGATTTTTTGCTTGCGGTTTCGCCTTTCGCTTTCCCCCTCTGGCAATTGCGATTAGAACTGATCGCTGTGGTTTGTTTTCAGAGAGTTACATCGATTTTTAATTCTTTGCAGTTGCGATTAGAAAGGTAGGTTGCGGGTTCTAGGTTGTAGGTGGCAGGTTCTCGAAAAACCGTCTTTTTCGGTCGATTAGAAATCGGATTTTTGTTGAGGGCGTTAGGGTTAGAGCGGTTTCTAATCGGCAGACCGGCGATTAGAATCCGACCGACGGCGCGCTTTTGGTTCCACATTCTCTCCGTCGTCACCTTGCTCCCCCTCGCTGAAATTTTCGCCGCCAGCGGCGAATTTCAGCTTAAAAACGAGCAACGGTAGCACTCAGAAAATTCGATTTCAATTGTGGAAAGTACGGACATAGTACTGCGATTAGAAACGGCGTAAGTGGTGAGGGGTAGTTGGGAGTGGTGGAAAAACGAAGCGTGGTTGGACGCAGTCGCGGTCAAATTGAGAGCATTTTAGACGCGTTGGGCGCAATAAATCGGGCGCAAGATGACGCTGGGGGGCGGATTCGAGCGCAAAAGCGAGCTAATCAGGACGTTTGCGGCGTTACTGTGCGATTTGATGGCAAGTCGTCCTCTACAAGACCAATGGCCAAACGGCTGCGACTGTGTGCGCTGCGGCAGCAACCGTCACTACAGGGGTAGTACAAAAACGGCCGATCGGGAATCGACGTTCCCAGGAAACCGAGAGAATGAGGCTTAGGAGGTAGAGGAGGCACAGAAGGTAGAGGATAGGTTCAAAGGGGGCTACAAACAGCAGGGGCACCGCGGAGGTTTACGAAACCAAATTCAAAAGCTGCCCACCTCGCCCGCCAAACGGACGGCGGGCGTCCTCGCTGTGAGGCGAGGGGCAAAGGTGGGCGCTACGAAAAACAAAAGTCGAAATCAAAATCGACCGGCTAAATCCAAGTCGGCCGCTAAAATTTCAAGGTCAGAAGAAGCGCTACCGAGGGGCATGCCGCTATTTGGGTGCCGGGGTTGTAGCTATCAACAACGGAGCGGTCCCGCCGAGCGAGATCGTTGCCGTTTCAGTGGGAGTAGTCGCAGAGTCGTTGACTACAGCAACTTTCGACTGGCCATTTTCTGTGATGAATGCCTGATACGGCGATTGCGGCGGTATGGCAACGCCTTCCGAGCCCGACCCCGATTCCGAAAGCGAAAATGGCGAGCCCGAAAGTTTGGCCGGTGTTGCCGACGTGTTGTCGATCACCGCAAATTTGTCGACCCCATTCAGTGCGACATAAACGCGTGCGCTGTCGGGAGTGATCGCGACGAAAGTCGGTACGGCAGACGAGTCGCTACTGGTGCTGATGTTCGCGCCAGCAACATCGTTGAACACGTCACCCGTGAGCGTCAACACCTCGACGCCATCGCCAGCCGGCGAAACACCTTGCTTTGCGATGTACGCTACTGTTCCAGGGCCTGTTCCTCCGGCTAGAGCAACAGCAATGCCCTGAGGAATCGTGCCCTCTGAGGTTGTAAGCGACACTGGATTCGTCCCGCCCAATGCCGCCGGCGTTGCGGTGCTGCTATCGACGACAAATAATTTATTTATGGCCGAGAGCGTCACATACGCACGTGTTCCGTCTGGACTAACTGCTACGCCTACGGGGCTGGTGCCGGTGACGCCAATAGAAATTGGGCTTCCGACCGTGAATGTCGCGCCGCTGACGTTGACAACGTCAACTTCATCTAGACCATTGCATGCGATGAATATGTTCGTCGCTGTCGCTCCGACGCCTTCAGGAAAACATCCGGTTGAAAGAGTGAGTGGTGCACGGGCTGCAGTATTCGTGATGGTGTCGTATACGGCCAGTTGATCGACGTTCGCGAGAGTGACATACGCGTAACGGCCCGATGGCGAAAATGCGACACCGAAAGGGACGTTGCCAGTGCTGGATATCGATTTAACGATAGTGTGCGTCTGTGTGTTGAACGCTTCTATGTTGTCAGTCTCTGCCACGTAAGCCAGCGGCGCCATCACGTTCAAGGTAAGGCTGCCAGTGCTTGCGATTGCGGCGGGCGTTGTAGCGTTCGAGGTATCTGTGACGCACGCCTGAAAAGCGAAATCAGTGGCGGTCGTGCTTGCCGTTGTTGGCGTACCGGAAAGCACGCCGGTTAGAGCGTTTAACGAAATGCCGCCCGGGAGCGACGTGCCGTTGGTGCATCCCGTTCCGCCGGGCTGAATCCACGTGTACGCACCGATGCCGTTCGAAGCGGTAAGAGCGGTAGGAGTGCCGGAAATCGCGGGATTCGGATACGTATAACCGACCAGCCCGTTGGGCAGGATAGGTCCGCTGGCTGCCAGCGCAGTATTGACAGTTATTGTCTTCGAGAGCGTGCTTTGCGGGTCGGTACCGACTGTGGCAGCCGGTGTGGAAAGGTTAGCAGTGTCGATCGCCGCTACCGAAAAGGTTGACGTAGCTCCTGCGATTGCCGCGCCGCTGCAGGACGCCGTAGCGCTTGACGTGCCTTGGTTGGCAGGCACGCAAGTAATCCCTGCCGGAAGGCTTCCAGAAGATGGGGCCGTCATTATGTAATTCCCCAATCCGCCTGCGGGAGTGTAGGTCGGCGCCAGACACGATCCTGACGAACATCCGGAGTCCGAAGTTACGCCATAGTCGCGCCCCTGCACAGCAGGATTGGTTGCCGGATCGGGATTGACGGACAAAGAGAGTTGCGGGTGAATCACAAGCGTGGCCGAAGGTGAAGTCAGCGGTGTCGACGGAGGCGGTGTCGAAGCATTCCCTGCGTCAGCCAGACTCACCTGTGGGCTATAGGAATTCGGCGCGTCAGTGATCGGCGAAGCAGTGCACGAATATGTCGAGCTCACCGTGATGCAATTAAGGCCCAACGGGAACCCGGATGACGAAAAGTTGTATGGCGTGATGCCGCCTGTGGCGCCGTACGTGAGGCCAGCGCACGCCGGGCCCGGTATGCATCCCGACCCGCTGCCGTAGGGCCTGTTTTTTACTCCGTCAGTCAAAGGCAGAGTAGGCGAAGACGCAAATTGCAGAGCCGCATTTATTGATAAATCGGCAGTGATTTGGCCGGTCGTAACAGCCGGAGTCGTTGAATTGGCCGTATCTGACGCGGTCAAAGTGACGGGCACATTCGAGTGTGGAAATGGTCCCGCATCAGCAACGGAACTTGTAGCGCATTCGTAATTACTTCCCACAAGTGGACAGGACCAACCGCCCGGCGCGGTCACAATCGTAGCCGCAGCGTAATTCCCCAAACCTCCGCTGACGGAGAAGTTCAGGGCCTGACAGGCTGTGGGGCCAGCACAAGTGTTTGAGACCGTCCCGTTTGAACCATAGCCGCGCCCGTTCACGGCAGTTGCGGGAGTGCTGCCCGGAGCCTGAAGGACGAGCGGCGAGTTTACATTCAGCGTGGTTGAGGCGCTCGTCGAGACCGATCCTTGAGGCGTCGCAGGGTTTCCAGTGTCCTTCACTGTAACCTGCGGGTGAAACACTGCTGGAGCAGATGTAATGCTTGCAGACGAGCACGAGTATGTGGGCGAGCCCGAGCACGTGAACGTGGAAGGGAAATTCGCCGTTGTGAATGTATAGCCTGAGATTCCGCCCGTCGCCGAGAACTGTGCGGATGTAAAGCCGCTTCCGCCGTAAGAGCGATTTTGCACTGCATCGGGCCAGGCGGTGCCGAGATTCTGGGAGATCGCGAGCGCCGATTGGATAGCGAGCGTACGGCTTACATCGACGGCCGTGCCCCCTGGAGTTGAGGCGTTCCCGGCTTCTGCGGCTGTCATGGTCATGGCTGCGCTTGCGGTGGCGTTTCCGTTGACTGCGCCGCTGGAGCAGGAGTAGGTGAGCGATGCAACAGAGCATGCAAGGCTGTCAGAGGCACTATCGGCGACTGCGAGCGTTCCGGCTTGGTAATTTCCCAATCCGCCAGCGACGGAATATTGGAGCGGCAGGCAAGCGCCGCCCGAGCAACCTGAGGCCGCTGAGCCATACGAACGACCCGTTACGGCATCCGGCGCTGCCCCGCCAAGAGGTGTCACCGCCATGGACGGGCTCACCGTTACCGCGACGGTGGCCGAAGCGGTTGTGGCGCCGGGGGTGGTTGGGCTTGCGCCGTCGGAGGCTGTAATGCTGAGATTGGGCGTGCCGGATATGACGGCCGTTGAGGAACAGTTGTAATTCGAGCCAGCGAGCGCGCAGGTCCATGTTCCCGGTGCGCTTACGACGCCGGCAGTTGCCGCATATGTACCCAATCCGCCGGAAATTGTAAACACCGCTGGAACGCAATTGCCGCCGCTGCAGCCGGCGCCGGTACCAAACGCGCGGCCATTCACTGCGGGCGGCAGACTGGCTGGCGGCGTCAACGTGAGCGCGCCATTTACTGTGAGTGTCTTTGAAACAACCGCCGTGGTATCGGCTGGCGTTGAGGCATTGCCTACGTCCGAAGCCGCAACACCAAAAGTGGATGGCCCGGTTGCGGTGGGCGTTCCGCTGCAGACTTCGGCTGTGTTGCCGGCGTTGGGGGCGCAGGTGATTCCCGCAGGCGGGGCACCGGTTATGGCCGGGAAGCTGTAGGTGCCGAGGCCGCCGGAAGGCGTGTATGTGGGCGCGACGCAAGCCCCGCCTGCGCCGGTGCAGCCCGTTCCGGTGCCATACGGGCGATTTTGTACGGCGGGATTTGCGGCGGGATCAGGGCTTACGGCAAGAGCCAATGCGGAATCGACCGTCAGCGACAGACTGCTTGTGGAAGCGGTGGTTGACGATGCGGAACCACTCGGCGTGGCGAAATTGCCGGGGTCATCGACCGTTACAGAAAAATTCGCGCCTGTTCCGGCGGCGGTGCCGCTACAAGTGGTCTTCGCCAAGCTTGACGAAGCGGTGGCCGCGCAATTAATCCCAGCAGCCGTAAGCGCAGCGGAACTGCTGAATAAATACGAATCCGCAGGCTCGACGGAGGGCAATCCTCCCGTGGCGGCATACGTCAGCGGCGAGCAAGCGCCGCCCGAACAGCCAGTACCAGAGCCATAGGCGCGTCCTGCCACCGCCTTGGGAGGCGTGGCGCTCACGGAATCCGCGGCGACAATCTTGAGCGGTGCTGCGACGTTCAGCGTGGCGTTTGATGCCGCTGCAATTGTGTTGGCGGGAACGGCGGCCAAATTCGTTTCGGGATCTACGATCGGATTATCGGTGATGGCGACTGTTACCTTATAACTTCCCGCCGCTGCGAGCGCCCCGCTTCCCTGCAACTGGCAGTTGTTCGTGCCGGCAACCTGCGTCAGCGTCAATGAGGCGAGCGCCGGCGTCACGCTAAGCGCGCAATAATTTTTCGCACCGACGGCACCGTTTCCGTTCGTCGCGCTCAAATTCGTGGTCGCGGTCATGGCGGCAGCGTTTCCTGGGATCTGGCCGTACGTTCTGCCCTGAACGCCTGCAGGCAATGCATTCGCAACAATCGCGACCGGCGCTGTGACCGTAAATTCGGGCCGAACGTTCATTGCGAAAGATTGCGCGGCGGCGCGCGGAGGGCTGTTCGAGTCAAGCGCCTGAATCGTGAATTGGTAAGTATTTCCGGCAGCAGCGGCAGAGGGAGTTCCGCTGATGACGCAACCTGCGCCCGTGGAATCGACCGTAAGCGCGGCGTTCATTCCGGGCGGCAGAGCACCGGCCGATACAGTACAAGATGCAAGGGGAGCTGTTCCGCTGGCGACCGTGGGAGAAATGGGGAAATTCGTTTTCGACTGCGTCTCGACGGAAGTTACGGCGACTTTCGAATATGCGCGGCCAGCAATGCCGTCCGGCATCGCAACGCTCGTGAAGCTGAGAAGGCCGCCCCCGCCAGCAGGAGGCAAATTCGACGAGAGGCCACCCCCGACGCCCTGGCTGCAGCCCGCAACGAGCAGGGCGCTGCAAGCAGCCGCAAGCGCGACGCGGACGCCGTTACGCCCAAAAAACGCAGTCCGGCGGCGGCCAATTTGGCCAGATTTGTACGACGAGGCAGTCCGAGCTGGGGTCGACATTCCTCTTCTCTCCAAGCGTGGCGGCGCACCGCCACACAAATCGTTTATTCAAAAATGCACGGGTGTCGGCGAACGGTACTATGTGCCTCAGAATAGTGTCAACGGAATTTTCGGCACGTAATCAATTGAACGTGCTGTATGTGCCACATCTGGATAATTTCTTGACAACACGGCGAATTCCCTGCTAACAACACGTGCCAACCTATTGAATATTGGCGTGTGCGTACGAACCTGTGCGGGTGTGCCTTTGTTGTCCCGCGCTGTCTGAAACAAGAGGAGCAATCTCGATGTGCAACCTACCCCGGCTCAAGGCTGCCATTCTCGCTTTAGTTTCGCTGCTGCTGCTTTTGACGCTTGCGCCGCAACCTGCGCCCGCACAGAGCATTAGCGGCGTGATTGCGGGCACCATCCGCGATCAGCAGAACCAGCCTCTGCCCGGCGCGACGCTAACCGTGGCAAACCGCGAGACCGGCGGCAGTTACCAGGCCAGCAGCGACGAAAACGGACACTATCGCGTGCCCGAGATTACGCCAGGCGCCTACGACGTGACCGTGGAATTTCCCGGCATGCAGACCGTGAAGCACACGGAAGTGCCCGTCGCCGTGGACGTGGTGACGCTGGAAGATTTTGCGATGAAAGTGAGCGGACAGCAGACGACGGTCGAGGTGAAATCCACCGCGCCTACAACGGATACGACCGACGCGACGTTGCGCTACGATTTTTCGACGGCGCAAATCCAGGGATTGCCGATTCTGACGCGCGATATCAATAATCTCGCGCTGCTCGCACCGGGCACCGTGAGCGTCCGCACGTTCAGTTTTGCGAGCACGCTCGTGCCTTTCTCTTCCAACGGTTCGCGCGGCCGCGACAACAACTTCATCATCGACAGCGTGGATAACAACGAGCCGCTCTTCGGCGGCGCGGCGACGCAATTCACGAATACAGATGTCTTTGCGGAGTTCACCGTGCTGACGCATCAGGAAGATGCCGAATTCGGGCGGAATACAGGCGCGACGGTGAACGTGATCACGAAGAGCGGGTCGAATAATGTTCACGGGTCGGCGTTCTGGTTTGGGCAGGATGGCCAATTTAATGCGCTGAATCGCGCCGAAAAAACGGCGCTCCTGGCGGAGAAGCCGACGTCATATGAAAATCAGGCGGGCGCGACGTTGGGCGGGCCAATTAAAAAGGATAAGAGCTTTTATTTCCTGTCCTATCAGTGGGATCGCGCTCGCGACGATTTGACGCGCGTATTTCCTGTGCTGAGCACGTTGCCGGATTCCGCCGGGCTTTCTGCTTTACGGGGCATGGCTTCGACGCCCGCCATTGCGGCCTATTTGGCTACGCCTTCCGTGACAAAGACGCAAGGCCTTGGCGGCAACTGCTTCAGTTCGCCCGCGCCTGCGGGTTTCAATTCGCCGAATCCTTGCCTGCCCGCGCAGCCTGCAGTCGATGGCGTGACGTACAACGTATATAACGTGCCGCGCGCGAATATTTTTGACGTGCGCGATCAGGAAGCGTCTGGTCGCTACGATCAGAAAATCGGCAATCGCAATGACATTTACGGGCGATATCTCTTTGACGATCTGCTTACGCCAAATGTTCCGCTCAGCACTTCGGGCGACACGGCGTTTTCGGATCTCGGCCTGCTGCCGGACGCGCGCACGTTTACGCGCCAGCGCACGCAGAGCGCCGTGCTCGATCATCGCTTCTATGGAGTGAAATATCTGAATGAGTTGCGCTTTTCCTACAGCCGGATCGCGCAAGGCATCGGGCCGTACAATGAGCCCCTAAACGTGCGCAACGGGCAGCCTGCGGTGACGGTCGAAGACGCGTTCAGCAGCGATGGTTTCGGCGTCTACTCGAACAATTTTCCGTCGGCGGGCAATCGCTTCACGATTGGCCAGCCGAGCAGCCCGAGCACGTTTCGGAGCAACATTTATCAGATACAGGAAAATTTCTCGCTGATTCATGGGCGCAATAATTTTAAGTTCGGCGGCGACTTTGTGCGCACCGATTCCGGGCTTGCGAGCCTTTCTTCGAATCTCGGCGAATACGTTTTTGGCGTGCTCGGAACGAGTTGCGATGTGGCGGGCGCGAATCCGGTGGTTTGCACTGGCGGAAATCCGTGCGCGAGCAATCCCGCGTGGTGCGGCATGAGCAGCTTCCTTTCGGGCTCGGCCGCGAATGCTTCGGTCACGTTCCAACGGCTAACGCGCGGATCGAACGAGCTGGCGATCCGGACCTATGATGAGGCGGTATTTTTCGAGGACACCGTTCAGCTTCGGCCCACGCTCTCGATCGACGCGGGAATCCGTTATGAGATTTACGGTCAGCCGATCAAGAGCCTGCACACGCTTTATCCGCAATACGTGCCGGACGTGAATTCGTACAAGAAGAATTTCGGGCCACGCATTGGGTTTGCTTACGCGCCTTCGCAGCATCTGGTGGTGCGCGGCGGTTACGGCATTCAGTACAACCCGGTGATTTTCGATATCGCACTTTCGATGTGGCAGAGTGGTCCGATTTCGCCGCTTGTTGTAACGACTTCGCCGGCTGCCGCAGCATCGATTGGGCAAGCGCCGACCGTTGTGCAGCCCGCGCCGGGCACTACCTTCCCGAGCGCGCCGCTTACGGTGGCCGCGTTGAGTACCGGCGTGAAAAGCTGCGGACCGGATAGTAACGGCGGAGCGCCTGCCATCGGCGTGACGATCCCCGGCTCGGTTCCCGTGGGCAATTGCTCGAGCGAGTTCACGGTTTCGCCCACGCTGCGCAATCCGTACATTCAAAACTATTCGTTGGGCGTGCAGTGGGAACTTCATCCCTCGTGGCTGGCGGAGGTCGCATTCGTCGGCAGCAAGGGCACGCAGCTCTTTTTGCGCCAGGACAAAAATCCGCTTGGCGGATGGGCCACGGACGCTCAGGGACAGCCCACGAATACTACTTTGTGTTCGTCGCTCGCCGTCAACAACATCGGGTGCTTGAATGCGCGCGGGCAATCGGATTTCGGCGACATCACGCAGGTGACCAATGCGGGTGATTCCACGTACAACGCGCTGCAAGCCAGCCTGACGAAGCGCTATGAGCGCACACGTGCAGGCGACTTCACGTTCACGGCGGGATATACATGGAGCCACATGATTGACAACGCGAGCGAAATTTTTGGGCCTTCCGTTCAGTTCCTCTCCGCGTTCGTGGGCGCGAATGCCGTTCAAAACGACTTCTTGTCGTCGTTCTATCTCTCGCCGCAGGCGCAGGGTTTGCAGTCGATCGAGGCGATCACGCCGTTTGCTGAAGATGCGGGGAATATCAAAGCGGAAAAGGCTAGTTCGTCGTTCGATCGCCGCCATCGCATTGCTGCGAGCTATTTGTGGGAACCGTTCCCGACGAAAAACATCGCGCTGCGCGGCTGGCAGCTGAACGGAATTGTGAGCTACCAATCGGGACAGCCATTTTCGCCGCTCAACGCGACGCCGACTGGGCTTTGCGCCGACGCGAATGGCGACGGCATTCTTACGAATGATCGCCCGAGCATCGGCAATCCGCGCGCGCCGCTCACATCCGTCGCGCTGCTTACTTCTCCCGGCTGCGCCATTCCCGCGGGTGGACTCAGCGTTGCGAACTACTCGATGGATCCTGCGAACGCGCATTTTGTGCAGGTTCCGCTCGGCCTGAAACCTGGTGAACTTTTCAGCGTCGGTACTGAGCAATACAAAGCCGAAAACGCCGGCCGCAACAGCCTGTTTGGTCCCAACCTTGTCGAGTGGGACGCCGCAGTGGTGAAGAATTTCACCTTCGGCGAATCGAAGGTATTGCAGTTCCGCTGGGAAGTTTATGACGCACTCAATCATGCGAATGCCGGCTTCACGATCGGCAACGTTTTCGCCGCGAACGCGCAGCCCACACCGGCCTATGCATTCTCGCCGAGCCGCACTCCCGCTTCAGTGACCGGCGTGATTCCGGAAAACGCGCTCGACGCGACGATTCTTTCCGGCTCGACCAGAAAGAATTCGTTTCTCACTACGCAATTCATGAACACCAGCGCCCGCACGATGCAATTCGGTGTGAAGTTCACGTTCTAAGCCTCGTGCGCATCGAAGGGCGCAGCAAGCATGCGCTCCTACGTCCCAAAGATGTCGGCGTCAGTCACAAACGGAACAGCGCGAAAGCCATGCTTGTACTCTGTCGCGGATCCTAATGCATCGGAACACGCATTTATGCCGGACAATTGCTAACGCATTGACTCTGTTATCGTGATCTTAGCGAAGCGCATCGTCTTCCTATGTTCAGATTTCTGGGCGTTCTCATAATCTGCTACGTCGCGTACAGCCTCGCCGTCGGCGAGGTGTTCGCCAAGTATGGGGCAGGAGGGCGGACGGCTCGACGCGATGAAGAGCCGTTCAAATATTGGTCGGGAGTAATCTCATATTCGGTGCTCGCGCTGTTGTTGTTCTTCGTTTTCTAAAGATGCCGGCAAATTCAATTCGAATCGTGACGCGCGCGGTCCGCATCTTCTCGCCTCGTCGGTGATTCTTGGCCGCCTCGGCTTCAATGGGTTTCGCTGGGGAACAGCACTTGCTCGAGGGTCACGCCGGAGTGGAGCCAGAGGCGGACTTCAAATTTGATCCAGTCGATGGAGCCGAGGTCTTCGTTATTTTTGCCGGGCGTGATGCGGGAATCCAACACGCGCAATTCGCCGACGCCGACCGGAATTTTCGCTGCTGCGGCCGCAATCGAATCTTTGTGCGACGGCCAATCGACTGTGTAAACAACCGTGTTCACCACAACGGAAGCTGCCTGCGAATCTTGCGGCGTCTCGACGAATTGAAATTTACGCGGCGACATTGCTACGGCCTTCTGTGCCGTCACGCCATATGAGGCGTTGAGATACGTCGGCTTGTAGAGATGATAAGGAGGAGTCGCCACCGACGCGTATTCGTCGAAGCCGCCCGCGGGATCGCCTTTGGGACGAATTTCAATGTCCCACCCTTTACCGTAGCTCGCCGGCGAAGGCACCAGCCGAAAAATTATTCCGCGGCCGATATCGCGCTCGAAGGATTTCCCGGCTGAGAGCATTCCAGAGAGGACGACATCAGGCTTGGATGAGGGAAACGATTGCCGCTGCGCCGCTTGGGGCGCAGCGATCGCGATTACCGCACAGAGCAACGCTGAGACAAGAGCGGCGTAGGCGCGACGTTGCATGCGGCAATTATGAGGCGATTGAGCGCAGAAGAACAACATTGCGACAGGAGGGATAGGAAGCAGAGGAGGTTAAGGATGCATAGGAAAAAAGCGGCAAAGGGAATGTGTTCAGTTGAGATCGAAGAGGGATCCTTCGGGCCGCTCTCCGCGGCCCTCAGATGGTATGAAAACGAAGGGTGAAAACAGGCGTGCCTCCAAGGGTACGATCGTGCTCGAAGCACAGACCCTGAAGGAGGCACGCGATGATCCACGTAGGAGTGGACCTGCACCAGCGATTTTGTTACATGACGGCGGTAGATGCAACGGGGCGGCAGTTGAAGCAAGGTCCGGTGGCGAACGAGGAGCGAGCGCTACGACGATGGCTGCGAGGGTTCGACGAGCCGCTGACGATGGCGGTGGAGGCATGCAGTTTTTGGCCGGCGTTCAAAGACGCTGTCCAGGAAGAAGTGCAAACGCTTCGGCTGGTGCATCCGCAGCGCGTAAAAGCGATCGCGTCGGCGAAGTTGAAGAACGACCGAGTGGATTCGGCGACGCTGGCGCAGCTATCGCGTTGCGATCTGTTGGGAAGCATGGATGGCGGATGGCGAGACGCGCGAGAAGCGGCAGCAGATGCGGTTGCGGATCTCGCTTGGGCAACACCGGGCGTCGCTAAAGAATCAGGTGCACGCGATCCTGCATCAGCACGGGCTGCGGGCACCGGTGAGCGATGTATTCGGGAAAAAAGGGCGAGCGTGGCTGAAACAGGTGAAACTGCCGACTGCGGCGCGGGGAGCGGTGGATACGTACTGCGGGCTAATCGATCAGGTGAGCCGGGAGATTTTCAAGCAGCAGCGGCAGATCGGAGCGATGGCAGCGTCCGATCCGCGTGCGCAATGGCTGGCGACGATTCCCGGCATCGGGGTGTATTCGGCGATGATCCTGCTGTCGGAGATCGGCGAGGTGCAGCGGTTTGGGACGGCGAAGTCGCTATACAGTTATGCGGGGCTGGTGCCATGGGTGCGGGAATCGGCCGGGCACAAGAGCAGAGGCGGAATCACCCGATGTGGATCGCCGCGTTTGCGATGGGTGATGGTGGAGGCGGCGCATACGGCGGTGCGTTGTTCTCCGGCGGCGAAGAAATATTTCGAACGGTTAAAGAAGCGCAAACATCCGCATGTGGCGCGCGT
>DATEGW010000190.1:0-9566 GCA_035279845.1 Candidatus Acidiferrales bacterium
GACCTGCAAAATATTCCCGTCACGGGTGGCGGGAATTCAGCTCCACAGATTTTAGCGGGCCTCGCTTCCTTCAGCCGTAGCGGTGAGATGGGCGTAATTTCGCACTATAATATTCAACCCGAAATCGATATTTTCGGCGCAGTCGATGGGCGTGACCTGGGCAGCGTGGCTCGGGAGATCACACCAATCGTAAATAACAGCAAGAAGAGTTTGCCGCGCGGTTCGCAAGTTGTGGTGCGCGGACAGATGCAAACGATGAATTCCTCGTTCGCGGGCCTGCTGGGCGGACTAGTCTTCTCGATTCTGCTCGTTTACTTGCTCATCGTGATCAATTTCCAGTCATGGCTCGATCCATTCATCATTTTGATGGCATTGCCCGCCGCGCTGGCGGGCATCGTGTGGTTTTTATTTGTCACCGGAACCACGATTAGCGTCCCTGCTCTCACGGGCGCCATCATGTGCATGGGCGTCGCCACGGCTAATAGCCTCCTTGTGGTGAGCTTCTCGAAAGAAAAACTCGAAGAAGGCAAAACTCCTGCCGATGCTGCCTTGGAAGCCGGATTCACGCGATTCCGCCCAGTCTTGATGACCGCCTTGGCCATGATTATCGGAATGCTGCCGATGTCCTTGGGCATCGGTGAAGGCGGCGAACAGAATGCGCCGTTAGGTCGCGCGGTAATCGGCGGGTTGCTGCTGGCTACGGTGGCCACTCTGTTTTTCGTGCCCGTGTTCTTCAGCGTGGTGCACGGACGCAAGCGCGATGAGTCTCTCTCGCAGACGGAATCATCAGGAGACATTGAATGAGTCACAGGGTACGTCGCAAACATCGCCGCCGGATCGCCGATCCGCAGGCGGGCAAGGGCGGCCTCGCCGCCATCGTTGGATTGCTTGTCGTCGCCGGCATTGTAGTCGCCGGTATCGTTCCGCGCATGCGTGCCGAAAAAGAGCTGAAGGCCACCACAGACGAACTCGCCGTGCCCACCGTTGTCGTAACGCGGCCGCGCGAAGGCGCGCCTCAGACGGAAATCGTTCTGCCCGGCAACATCGAAGCTTTCACCGACTCACCAATCTATTCGCGCACGAATGGCTACCTCAAAAAATGGTACGCCGATATCGGAGCGCACGTAAAAAAGGGCGAATTGCTCGCCGAAATCGAGACGCCCGAAATCGATCAGCAGCTCGACCAGGCTAAAGCCGATTTGAATACCGCTCAGGCAAATTTCAACCTATCGCAAACCACAGCGCAGCGTTATGAGGATTTGGCGAAGAGTGATTCGGTTTCCAAGCAAGCCGTCGACAATGCGACTGGCGATTTCGAAGCCAAGAAGGCGATGGTCGCCTCCGCGCAATCCAACGTCAACCGGCTTGAGCAATTGCAATCCTTTGAGAAGATATACGCCCCGTTCGATGGAGTCATCACCGTGCGAAATACTGACGTGGGCCACCTCATCAATTCTGGCGCAAGCGCGCCCGGAAACGAGCTCTTCCACATTGCGGCGATCAACAAGCTGCGCGTTTACATGAACGTGCCGCAGGAATATTCAGCCTCTGCAAGGCCAGGCCTATCCGCCGACCTCGAACTTCAAGAATTCCCAGGCAAGCGATTTAAAGGAACGCTGGTGCGCACCGCGAACGCAATCGATCCCACGTCGCGCACGCTCTTGACGGAAGTCGACGTCGACAATCCATCCGGCGAGCTTCTGCCCGGAGCATTTGCGCAGGTTCATCTGAAAATACCGGCAGGCAGACCCTCTGTGATCGTTCCGGTGACTGCTCTTATTTTCCGCGCTCAAGGATTGCAGGCAGCCGTTGTGAATGACGGCAAGCACGCGGAGATTCGCAACATTGCGCTCGGTCGCGATTACGGGGACGAAGTCGAAGTTCTTTCCGGCCTCACGGCGCAAGACCACGTAATGGTGAGCCCGCCGGATTCGCTCGTGCAGGGAGAAGAGGTACGCGTCACCCAAGCCCCGAACAGCGACGTGCAGAACGGCGCGGGCCGCGCATCGTCGGCTCCAAACCGTCAGAATGCGGGCGCTCGATAGCACGATGAAGCGCACATTCATTCTTGCTCTTGCCATGCTTGCCCTGGCTGGCTGCACCGTCGGCCCGAAATATACGCGGCCGGCCGCTGCCACTCCCACCGCTTACAAAGAGCCCGGCCAAGAGTGGAAACTCGCGGCGCCGAGCGACGCCATCGCCAAGGGAGCCTGGTGGGAAATTTACAATGACCCGCAACTCAACGCACTTGAAGATCAGCTAACCGCAGCTAACCAAACATTAAAAGCAGCGCAAGATCGCTTCGCCGCGGCTCGCGCAGCTGTCGGCAGCTTTCGCGCTGCATATTATCCAACCCTAAGCGTGGCGCCGTCAGCCGCCGGAATTGGCCAGTCCCAGAACAAAGCGCTCTATAGCAATAGCGGCCATCAAACGTATTCCGACTATCAGATTCCCTTTGACGTCTCTTACGAACCGGACCTTTGGGGCCGCGTTCGCCAAAATGTGACAAGCGCGCGCGCAAATGCGCAGGCAAGCGCCGCGGATATGGCAAACGTCGCGTTAAGCATGCACGCCGAGCTCGCACTCGATTATTTTGATCTTCGTGGTATGGATTCGCAGGAACAGCTCCTGCAATCCACGGTGAACTCATATGCGGAGGCGCTGCGGCTCACGCAAGATCTTTACAATGGCGGTCTGGCGTCCGCCGTTGACGTAGCTCAGGCACAAACCCAGCTTGAGACAACTCGTGCCGAAGCAGTCGATATTGGAGTGCGACGCGCCGCGGATGAGCACGCGATCGCCGTACTCGTTGGTCAGCCCGCCGCCGACTTCAAAATTGATGCTGTCCCATTGACGGTCCCGCCACCCGCAATTCCCATCGGTTTACCGTCCGAGTTGCTCGAGAGACGGCCTGACATCGCGGCATCCGAACGAATCGTAGCTTCAGAAAACGCGCTGATCGGCGTGGCGCGAACGGCATATTTCCCAAATGTACTGATTAGTGGCACCGGAGGCTTCGATAGCGCGAAAATTACGACGCTGTTGGAAGGCCCCGCTGGTTTCTGGTCGCTCGCCGGTTCTGCGGCGGAAACACTTTTCGATGGAGGAGCGCGCCGCGCTGCCGTTCAACAGGCACGCTCAAATTACGATCAGTCGGTCGACAATTATCGCCAGACAGTGCTCACGGCGTTTCAAGAGGTGGAAGATAATCTCACCGCGTTACGGATTCTTGAAACCGAGGCTACTACCGAAGACGCCGCCGTCACGGCGGCCCAACATTCGCTTTCCCTTTCGCAAACGCGATATCGCGGCGGCGTGACGAACTACTTGGAAGTGACTACCGCACAAAGCGCGACCCTCGTCAACGAGCGAACTGCCGTCGATATCCTGGCGCGGCGAATGGCCGCCAGCGTGTTGCTCGTAAAGGCTCTCGGAGGCGGCTGGAATACGTCGCAAATGCCGCAAGTCTCACAACTGCATCCGTAAGGCTCGAGTCGCGTGCCTTGCATTTTTGCCCTGAGGGTTTGGCTTTGCAGCGACGTTTGCGCTCTTATTCACCCTCGCCCCCCAATGAACTGATTGCCATTTATACGTCGTTGCGCAATTGCACGGTGCCGTGCCTTTGGGTATAGTCTAGCGCACCGACTAAAATCGAATATCTACGAGGAATGTGGAATTATGGTGGGGTTGTTGCAAAAGCTTTTGCCGCGCGAACAGTCTTTTTTTCGCATGTTTGTCGAACAGGCAGTAAACGTCCAGGCAGGAGCGCAGGCCTTGGTCGACATGCTGGAAAACTACGGTGATCCGGTGGCGGGCGCCGAGCGAGTGAAAGCATTCGAGCATGCAGGCGACCTAATCACGCACAACATTGTGAAAAAGCTGAACCAGACGTTTATCACGCCGTTTGACCGCGAGGATATACACGAATTAGCGAGCCGGATTGACGACGTAATCGACCTGGCCGACGCGGTAGCGACACGCCTGATCACCTATCGGGTGAAGGAGATCCTTCCTGGCGTATTGGATCTCGCAAAAACCGTGAGGGATTCCACGGCACAGATCGTGGCGGCGGTCCGGGTTCTGGAAGAAGAGGACCATATCCTCGACTATTGCATCGAGATCAACCGCCTCGAAAACGTGGCGGACCACCAGAGCCGGGAGCTCATCGCGCAGCTCTTTGAGCACGAAAAGGATCCTGTACACATTATCAAGTGGAAAGAGATCGTGGAAACACTCGAATTCGCGGCCGACAAATGTGAAGACGTGGCAAACGTAATCGAGACAGTGACGCTGAAGAATGCGTAAGTGGATGCCCGGTTCGTGAATCCTTTTCATCTTCTGGTTCTGATCGTTGTAATCAGCCTTGCCTTCGACTTCACAAACGGATGGCACGACGCTGCCAGTTCGATCGCGACAATTGTTTCCACGCGCGTTTTGCGCCCCTTCCCAGCCGTTGTCTGGGCCGCCGCATGGAACTTCATCGCGCCGCTGACATTCGGCACGGCGGTGGCCGCGACCGTAGGCAGGGGCCTTGTCCATCTTGAAATGGTGAACCAGCGCGTGCTGCTCGCGGGCCTGCTGGGCGCCATCATCTGGAACTACGCCACAATACGATTAGGCATACCGTGCAGCTCATCGCATGCGCTGATGGGCGGTTATGGAGGCGCGGCGATTGCCGCAGTCGGCTTTGGCGCAATCATCGTGAGCGGGTGGATCAAACCGATTATCTTTATTTTTGTTGCTCCGATGATTGGCCTCGTGGCCGGGGTTCTGGCCACGACGGCATGTAGTTGGTTGGTGCGAAAACAACCGCCTCGAAAAGTAGACTCTTTATTTCGACGGCTTCAGCTGCTCTCGGCTAGCGCGTTTAGCTTCAGCCATGGCACGAATGACGCCCAAAAGAGCATGGGGATTATTACCGCTGCGCTCGTCACTGGCGGATTGATTCCGGATTACAAAGTGCCGGATTGGGTCATCATTTGCTGCGCGCTTGCGATGGCGGGAGGAACAATGGCTGGCGGCTGGCGCGTGGTGAAAACAATGGGCCAGCGAATCACCAAGCTGACGCCCTTTGGCGGCTTCGCGGCCGAGACCTCCGCGGCGATAACCCTGATCGGGACAGCCGCCGCAGGCATCCCGGTTAGCTCAACGCATGTAATCACGGGTGCTATTTCGGGAGTAGGCGCCTCACGACGACTAACGGCAGTACGCTGGGGGGTAACTAGGCAAATTCTCTGGGCTTGGGTACTGACGATACCCGGCGCCGGCATAATGGGCGCCGCTTTTCATTTTATATTCGTACTGTTATGGAGATGAATTCGGGCTGGGCGTAGGTTTTCGCAGTCTATCTTGCGTCGGGCGCACCGTGGCGCGCGTCGCGCCCCGCAACAAAATAGAACACGTCCTCCGCAATGTTCGTAGCGTGATCCCCGATGCGTTCCAGATTTTTGGCCGCCATTACCAGCTCGAAAGCCGCGAAAACGACCGCTGAGTTTTCCATCATATAGGTAAGTAACTCCCGGAAGATCTGCTCGCGCAAGCGATCCATCTGTCGTCTCTCTGGATCACTTTGCGAACGAGTGCAGTATCCCCTTGCACGATTGCATTAAGACTGTCGCGCAGCATCGCTTCGGCCAGTTCACTCATGCGCGGAAGGTCTACGTACGGTTTGACTTGAGGATGCCGCAGGATTTTCAGCGCCGATTGCGCGATATTCACGCCTGATCGACCACTCGCTCAAGGTCGCCATTGGTGCAGGAAACAACAAATACGAATTGCAAATCGACCGCCATCGGCGCGCGCAAGGCGAACATCCGCTGCACACGATCGTCGATTTCGATCTGCATCTCATTGATTCCGTCTTCCTCGGAAAGACGGTTTCAGCGAGTCGCCCGTCGGCATCAAGCACCAGCGCACAGCCCGATGGACCTCTTGCTTGACAAGGCCGCCCGCTCACAGCAGGCGCTGCTTCAATTCATCAAGATCGCGTTCGAAATGGCGTTCCATGTAGTGGATAAACGCTCAGCGGCTGTGTCCGACGGCGAGTCCCGGGCCTCATGAGAGATCCCGTGTTCCTCAGTTGACGTGCCCACCGCAGCGTACTAATGTGACCTTACACCGGAAAGGAGGTGGTCTGATGGCGAATTCTGATTTATGCGGCATAGATGGTAGTAGATGTCAAAGACCAGGTGAGGTGGCTGAGACTTAGAGCTGGTTGCTCTAAGCGGGGTTTCGAAGCCGCATAATTTGAATGCTCTGAGCGGCTCGGAACTGCAGCCCGCACACTAACCGGTGAGCAAGATCGAATCCGTCGGCGTTAGGTCGCGCTCGCAGCTTTGATCGCAATGCCCGGAGTTGCCCGACGGCCATCGAATGGCCGTGAGAGAGGCCACGTAGAGTGACCACCTCTTTGGTCAATCCAGACAGTCCACCGGGCGGCCCGCGCTTTCATTAGCGCGGGCCGTTCTGTTTTTAGCGTCCCACGATGAATTAAACAAGACGCGGCAATGCCGAGATGGGTATCGCTCGCCGTATTGCAGCACTGCGCTCAGTGCGTCATCGCGTAGATGATGTAGTTGATGCCGATGCGATAGGCGAGGGACGCCTCGTGCTCCGGATAGTTTGGGCTGTCGGCCCATTCCCATGCGTCGCCCACATCGGAATTGTGGCAGATCGCGATTACAAGCCTGCCTTTGTCGTCGCGGATGCCGCGCCATTCGGGAGTGGAACTATCGGGCGTGTACCGCATACGGCCCCAGATATAGCGCGTGCCGGGAATCTGCCTGCGGTCATCGAGATCGTAGACGATGTGGAAGATTTCGGCGCTGTTCGGCAGGTCTTCGATGCGGCGCTCGGGAAACACCATTCGCAATCCGGCAACCAGCCTTTGCCATTCGAAATCGCCGTGCGAATCGTCGAGCATCAGAAATCCGCCGCGCAATAGATATTCCCGCAGATGATTCGCTTGCTCCTGCGAAAGATTCCAAGCGCCGGCGTCCTCGGCATAAAGCCAGGGGTAGTCGTAGATTTCGTCGCTCTTGGCGTCGATCACGTGCTCTTTCGAACGCGCATCAAGACGCGTCAGCCGCTTGACGCCGATCACGAATTGCCGGTCTGACTTGGGATAATCCGCGGCCCAGCGTTGAAAACGAAAGCGCCCGAAGCCGCCAAAATCCATATCGTAATGGAAGCGCGCAAACGTCCATTCGTCTTTTTCGTGAGGATCTTCGGGCGGGAAACGCTCGCCGTCCATGTCAATGATGCCTTCGCGCCCGTGGTACGACTGCGCAGCCACCAAGATAGGAATCGAAAGAAAAATCAGAGGCGCTAGTTTGGCGAGGCGTTTTGACCAGCGATGGGACAGCACGTCATTGTCTCCAACAGATTCAGGTTAGCACGGGAGGCGAATGAACGATATTAGAGGCAGTTTCGGCGTCGGCGCTCGTTTTCTCGCCGAATCGCGCGAAGCCATTAACCTGAAAAGTGAATCAGAGAGGAGTGGCGGCAAACATTTTCTGCTTGTAGGCTTCGACTGAAAGCGGATTGCGCAGCGGCCTGCCGAATCCCTCAAAGCTGACTTGCATGATGTCGCCATTCTGGACGGCAATGCCTTCGCCAAAGCTAAAGGCATCCGCGCCGAGGAAGTGGATGTGCACGTCGCCGGGGCGGCGATGCAACGCATGCTTGAAATGATGATGCTCGAGATTCGCCAGGCTGTGCGACATCACGGATTCACCCGTCGCAATCTCCCTCTGCCACAGGGTCTTCCCTGCCCGCTCGATCGAGACTTCGCCCGGCACTTTTTTGAAATCGGCATCGAGCACCAACTCGGGCCCTATCGCACAGGGCATGAGTTTGGAAGCAGCCAGATAGAGGTAATTCTTCTTTTCGAATATGTGATCTGAAAATTCGTTTCCAATGGCCATACCGATCCTGCGCGGCTCGCCCATAGGGTCGATCACGTAAATGGCCACGACCTCCGGCTCCTCGCCGCCATCTTCAGCATGGGCCGGCACGGCAAGGGGTTCTCCGTGCGCGCGCAACGCCGTGCCGCATCCTTTGTGAAACCACTCGGGCGAAACGCCAATTTCTCCGGCAGCAGGGTGGCCACCTTCGACTCCCCATTGATACATGCGCATGCTGTCCGTGGGCGCGTCGCCGCTCTTGTGCATCGCCTGCCGATTTTGTGCACTCTTCACGTGCGTGAGCCCGGTGCCGCTCACGATGCACCGCGCCGGTTCGTCAGGATGGTCCACTGCGGGAAGAATGCGCCAATCGGAGCGGCCACCGTAAATATCGTCATACGAGAGCGTATGACTGGAGATGAGCGCTTCGACGCACGCGATAAGCCGCTTCCCGCCATCAAACGCCTCGCGACACAATGCATACACCGAATCGATGCGGTCGAGCAGCCGCATCGTGCCGTTATCCACGGCGCCGACGCGGCGTTCGCCATTCCGATTGCGAATCTGAAGAAGTCTCACCTGGCAGCCTCCACAACCGACGAAAAGTCTTTTTCACCCCAGCCGCGCTTTTTGGCTTCTTCATACAGAGAAGCCGCGGCGGCAGCTGTCTTCAATTGCAAGCCGTGTTCGCGAGCCTCGGCGCCAGCGTACGTCAGATCCTTCTCCATCAGGTGCAGGAAAAAGTTCACGGCGTAATCGCGCGAGGTCATGCGGCTGCCGAGAGTTTTGATGAGCGGGCTGCCAGGGGCGCCGTTGTAGAGGATGTCGAGCGCAGCGTCACGATTGATCCCGCTGCGTTCAATGAGGGCAATCGCTTCTCCAAGAGAAGCGGCCT
This sequence comes from Candidatus Acidiferrales bacterium, assembly GCA_035279845.1. GTDB lineage: Bacteria > Acidobacteriota > Terriglobia > Acidiferrales > UBA7541 > Palsa-295. Next base: position 8,800 of record DATEGW010000190.1, read on the forward strand.
GAACACCCGCGAGGAAATTGTTAATGAGCTTCATCAGCGCGCCGCTGCCGTTTGGCCCCATGTGAATGATCTTGCGGCTCATAGCCGCCAACGCAGGGCGCGCTTTCTCAAGAGCCGCCGCATCCCCTCCAACAAGGAATATAAGTTCACCCGATGCAGCGTGCGGCTTGCTACCGGTGACGGGCGCATCAAGCGGGGCGCAGCCTTTCTTCTTTGCGGCCTCGGCGAACTCGCGCGCCCAGTTTGGAGAAATCGTGCTGGAATCGATGACAATCGTTCCGGGCCTCGCGGCGCTGAGCGCACCTTTATCGCCGAGCCACACCTCGCGAGATGCGGCATCATCCGAAACAATCGCGATGATGACATCCGCGTTCGCCGCAGCATCGGCCGGGGAGGACGCCAGAACGGCCCCTTTCGCCACAAGCTCCGACGCACGCTGCGGCGTGCGGTTGTAAACCTTGAGCGGAAAGCCTGCCTGTAACAATCGGCCACCCATGCCAATGCCCATCGTGCCAAGCCCGATTAGTGCGATTTGCTGTTGCACAACGTCTCCTTACGCGTTTTGACCAAAAATGTGGCAATCAAAATGGCGCGGTTTGATATGTCTCGCCGCCGGCAGCCTGAGACAACGCAAATGTCATGCCTGAGTCAACGACATTTCTTTGTGCGAGGCGATCAGAGGCCGCACACGGCGAACCGTGACAAGAATAAGGCAAAACGCCGCAACGTGGAACATGCTGACGATTCCGAAGACGGTCGCGTAGCCG
>DATEGW010000191.1:0-13556 GCA_035279845.1 Candidatus Acidiferrales bacterium
ATCCGTATGCGCAGTTCGGCGGCGCGCCGTAATAGCCATAAACGCTAACGGGCGCTGCGGGAACTCCAATCCCAACGCCTATCGACACATGCTGCGCCTGCGCATAAGACGTGGGAATCAGCAGCAAAGCGCCCAAAGCACTCAGCATCGCAAACATTTTCAGATGTCGCATTGTCCCGTCCTCCTGAGAGCTGTGCCCTTGGCGTTTGCCGTGACTCTTGCGCCTGCTCTCGCCTGAGTGAAATGCATAAAATTTGCCAAACTTCGCCTCTAGTCAGGATAAGCGTGCAAGTGATGCGTTTTCATGTAGCTGGCGCCAGCCGCCTTGCGAGCCAATTCTCGCCAGGCGCGCGCCAACCGGTGGTTTTCGCGCGCGACTGTGGTGCTTTTCAACCACGTCCGAATTGGTTGTCAGATGGTAAATTTCAGCCGAGATGCTGAGGCGTGCGTCTTGCGACAAGCACAATCCACGGCTCAATTGACCACGACAATAAGTCGATTTACGCTGAAGTCTCACCTGTACTCTCAAAACGATGCCCACTTTCGACGAGGACTTAAACCAAATCGAGCGGGACATTCGCACGCTGAAGATTGAGTACGAGCAGTTCTTCGGCGGCGGACGGAAACGTCCGCCAACGGACACTCAGTGGCGGCTGGATAATCTTCTCCGCCGCTGCAACGAAAAAATCGGCGAACTGAATTTCGGGCAGCGGTTTAAGCTGAGCAATCTGACGCAAACCTACGCGAAATATCAGGATTTCTGGCGCAAGAAGATGATCCAGCGCGAGACGGGCATGCAGCAGCGCCATTTCGGCGCCGCCGCAAAGGCCATCGAAGCTGAACGCGAAAGACGCAACGCCGCACACGCCGAGGCACAGCAAGCAGCAGGCGCTGCGGATGGCGCCGAATCGAGGCGCACGCCGTTCGCGATGTCCTTCTCAAATCCCGAAAAAGAACACGGAAAACTGGAAACGCTCTATCAGAAGCTGCTGGATGCCCGCGCGGAAACCGGCGAAAGTTCCGGCGCGCCGAGCTTAAAAGATTTCGAGAAATTTGTCCGCAATAAAACCAAAGACCTCAAAGCAAAGGGCGGCAACGAAGTCGAGTACACAGTAAGCATCGACGGCGGCAAAGTAAAGTTGAAGGCCCGCATTTCGGGATGATGCGCATCCGAAGTCTCATTTCTAAGCCGATTACACAGATCAACACTCCCAAAGGCAGAGAGTTGGGGGTATGAAGCTGAAGCAAATCCTGTCACTCATAGTGTTTTGGATATTTTTTCTAAGGTTTGGAAACTGGGTTCCGTCCATAATGGCTTCCTCATTTGCGGAAGATGCTGTTGCGATGTGCAGTCTTCACGCTACGCCCTCTGATGTGAAGGATGACCTCTCAAAGAATTTCGCGAATTGGAAGATTCAGGAGCCGAACAATCTAAGCGACGCGGCGCGTGAAAGATGGAATGCGGAAGAGCCCTTGACGTGCCCCGGTATTGCCGTCGGACGCTTCGCGAATGCACGCCTCTCTTATGCTTTCCTGCTAGTCGCGCAACAGCAACCGAGCCAGCGGTATAAATTTGTGGTTTTCGACCCTACAGAGAGAAATGCGTCTTTTGACATGAGAATCCTCGAGAATTCCGGCAGCGGTGCTCGCGATGCGTTTATACACACAGTACAGATAAGCGCGTTCGCTGATGAAGGTTCAAAAAAAACGTTTCATATGGAAAGCACTGACGGCATCTTGCTTATAGATGCATCCGCGAACGAGTATGAGTCGGATCTCTACTTCTGGACCGGCCACAGCTACATGCATTCGCCTGTGGACAATTAGCACAACGCTCATCGCGACCTTATTTCTGTACCCTCGCGCAGTTTTACTTCCGAAAATTTCCGCAAACACATAAACTACTTCCTCTAATTTTGCGAGGAGGTTTGCCGTGCCAATCGAACGGGCGCTCATAAGCGTCTTTGATAAGACAGGCGTGACGGAGTTTGCGCGAGAACTAGGTTCTCTCGGAGTCGAGATTGTCTCCACGGGAGGCACTGCGCGGCTCTTGCGCGAAGCAGGCGTGAAAGTGCGCGACGTGTCAGATTTGACCGGCTGGCCGGAAATGCTTGGCGGGCGCGTGAAGACGCTGCACCCAAAGGTTCACGGCGGAATCCTCTTTCAGCGCGGTAAGGAGCAAGATCGCAAGCAGGCGGCAGAGCATGGCATCGGCCCAATCGACTTGGTAGTGGTCAATCTGTATCCGTTTTCGGCAACGGCCGCGAAGACCGGAGTGACGCCCGATGAGTTGATCGAAAACATCGATATCGGCGGCCCTGCGATGATTCGCTCGGCAGCCAAAAATTTTCAAAGCGTGGGCGTTGTGACCGACCCGGCGGACTATCAGGCGGTGCTTACCGAGCTGGGTGACAAGCGCGAATTAACTTTGGCAACGCGCCTCTTGCTTGCCCGTAAAGCCTACGCGCGAACTGCGCGTTATGACGGAGAGATCGCCACGGAACTCGAGCGTCTTACGGCAACCGACGCGGTCAGCATCGGCGCAGCGCAGAAACTACCGGAGCGCATCAATATCTCGCTCGAACGCCGGCAGATCATGCGCTATGGCGAAAACCCTCATCAAGCTGCGGCTCTTTACGTGCCCGCCGGTGCGTCCGTTAGCGGACTGGCCGGCGCCACACAACATCAAGGCAAAGAACTTTCTTACAACAATTTAGTCGATCTGGACGCGGCGTGGGCATTGGCCGAGGAATTCGATCGCGCGGGCGTTGCCATCATTAAGCACAACAATCCCTGCGGAGCGGCGGAGCAGGATTCGCTTCGCGACGCCTACGTGAAGGCGCTGGCCTGCGATCCGATTTCGGCATTCGGCGGCGTGCTTGCCTTCAATCGACCGGTCGATGGAGCAACAGCGGAAGAAGTAGCGAAGCTTTTCGTCGAGTGCATCGTTGCACCGGGATATGAGCCGGCTGCGCGCGAGAAATTTGCAGCGAAGAAAAATCTGCGCCTGCTGGAGATTGCTGCCGACCGGCAAAAAGATACGTCTTGCGCCCCACTCGAATTAAAGCGAATTTCGGGCGGCGTGCTCGTTCAAGACGCAGATAAGCATAAGCTCGATCCGGCAAGCCTAAAGGTAGTGACCAAGCGCGCTCCGACTGATCAAGAATTGCGAGCTCTACTTTTTGCATGGACGGTTTGCAAGCACGTGAAATCAAACGCGATTGTCTATGCGAAACACGGCCAGACGGTCGGCGTGGGCGCCGGGCAGATGAGCCGCGTCGATGCGGCAAAGCTCGGCGTGATGAAAGCGGCCACGGCGAAACTCTCGCTGAAAGGCAGCGTGATCGCATCCGACGCGTTTTTCCCGTTTCCAGACAGCATCGAAGTCGCCGCCGAGGCTGGCGCAACGGCAGTGATCCAGCCGGGCGGGTCCGTTCGAGACGATGAATCGATTGCTACGGCCGATAAACTCGGGATGGCAATGGTGCTTACCGGCGTCCGTCACTTCCGGCACTAGCCGCTTGCCGGTGAAACGTGATTTCCCAGTTCAGCGAGTCGCTTGCCTGATGATGAATCTCCCATTCGTTCGTGTAGGTGTCCGGGTTGGAGTTGGAGCGGGTTAGCACGATCTGCTGCGGGGCGCCATCGGCCGCGTTCTTGAAGACGAATTGTCTGGAATCCGTGCTCGACAGGAATAAAGTGGCCGGTGCCCACGGCTTCATTGAAGAAGTAAAATGCAGCACACGGTATTCGACGCCTCGCGCCGTCTGCCGGATCATGAAGAATTCCACGTCGCTTGTCTTGTTGTTCTCCACGATTTGAAGCGTGCCGAGCATCACGCCGGCGCGCGGCGCGGTCCATATCTGTGTCGCGGTGCGAGGACCCCATTCACCCGTCCAGTGTCCCTCAAGCCAGCCTAAATCGGCGAGAGATGCAGGCTTCACGCTCGTGGCAGGAGTCTGCGGCGCGTCAAACGGAGCAGCGGGAAACGCGGAGGGCTCCGTAGCGTTCGCGGCTTCTTGCGCGAGCAACGCCGGGCCAAACGCTATTGCGGCCGAGAAGAGAACGATCACGCACAAACCGGAAGAGAGCCGCGAGCGCCGGACTCCCCGTACGAACGAATCAAAACCGCATTCACACATTCTTAGGGGCCTCGAATCGATGATACCGAAGGAGCGGGTTGCGCGCCATGACGTGGCCGCATGCACCCCTTCGCCGGATTCTTGCGTCTTTACAAGGGGCGATATCGCGTGGAACCTTGATCGGGGTGGCCGTTTGACGCGTTCTCACCACCTGTTATCATAAACAGAGTGGAGCATATGGCGAAAAATCTTTCGGCAGCACTCTTATCGGTACTTTTAGGAACCCTGGGGGCACAAACGTCCGGAGCCGCTCAAGCTCCCGTTACTGCGCCAGCCAATCAAACCCCAACAGCCGTATCACCCGACGCGAAGCATGCCCAAGCGATGTATTACTTCACGCTTGGCCATCTGCAGGAATTGCAGTTCGAGCGCGAGTACCAAGCGAGCGGCAAGATCGATTCTTCCAGCGACGCGATTGACTCCTACAAAAAGGCGCTGGAGCTTGAGCCGAATTCGCCGGTGATCATGGAGCGCCTCGCCGAAGTGGACGCCGAATCTCAGCGCATCGGCGATGCCGTAACGCAAGCTCAGGCCGTACTGAAACTCGATCCCAATAATCTTGCGGCACACCGTCTGTTGGCGCGCATTTACGTACGCACCCTTGGAGAGATGAACGATTCCGCGACGCAATCGGCAAACGTGCAAAAGGCCGTCGCCGAACTCCAGGCGATCCTGAAGCTGGCGCCGGACGATTCAGAATCCGCGCTCTGGCTGGCACGTCTCTACCGGGCCGAGAATAAGCCGGAGGACGCCGAAAAGCTTCTCCGCAACATTCTGGCGAAGCAGCCCGACGATGGCGAAGCACTCGAACAGATGAGCCAATTGCTTATCGATGAGGGCCGGTCCCAGGAAGCCGTCTCGCTGCTCTCCGACGCCGCCGACCAGTTTTCGTCGCCCGATTTATACGATCTGCTGGGTGACGCTTATTCACAGGATAAGCAGTACAGCAAAGCCGAAGACGCGTATAAAAAAGCGGTCGCGATGGACCCGGACGATCCAGGGCACCGCCACGGGCTGGCCGATACTCTGTTGACCGAAAACAAGTATACCGAGGCGCTCGAGCAATATAAAAAGCTTAGCCAGATGGAGCCCGGCACGGCGGAAAATTACCTGCGGATGTCGCAGCTCTATAAACAGCTTGGGCAATTCAGCGATGCCGAAGCCAGCCTCATGCGTGCAAAGCAGCTTGCTCCCGGAAACCTCGAGGTTCTGGATAACGAAGCGCTGCTTTATGAGGCTCAGGGACGTTACGACGACGCGATCAAAGTGCTCAGCGATGCGATTGCTGGCTTGAAGAACTCGAGTGCTGCGTCAAACCCCAGCGCCATGGCAATTCTCTATCGCCAACTTGGCGATGACTACCGTCACAGCAAAAATTATCCTGCGGCTCTGCAGGCGTACGCGGATATGGGAAAACTCGGCGACACGGCCCAAAAAGAAGCGGAGTTGCTGACAATCGAGACGTACCAGGACAGCCGCGATCTCGACAAGGCGATTGCCGAAGCTAAAAAAGCGCTCGTCGCATCTCCAAACGATCCGGATATTACCGGTTCGCTGGCGATGCTATATGCAGACAAGGGCGACGCTGCGGCCGGTGCGAAGCTGCTTGAACCCATGTTGCATGGTAACAATGGCGACTCTCAGGTTTACCTGCAAATTGCACAAGTGCAGGCCCAGGGGAAAAAATATACTGAAGCCGAGCAGTCAGCCCAGAAAGCACAGGACCTGGCGCAGCGTCCTGAACAAAAACAATCCGCATGGTTCATGCTGGGCGACATTTACAATCGGCAGAAGAAATATGACGAAGCTGGGGCTGAGTTCCAGAAAATTCTCGACGCCAATCCGGGCAGCACTTCGCCCATGGCCGTGCAGACGCTCAACTATTACGGTTACATGCTGGCTGATCGCGGCGTGCGTCTTGATGAAGCCCAGTCCATGATTCAGAAAGCGGTTGATCAGGATCCCAATAGCTACGCGTATCTCGATAGCCTCGGCTGGGTGTATTACAAGCAAGGCAAATATACGCAGGCGGAAGATTACCTTCGCCGCGCTATTGCGCTTGAAGGCGATGACCCAACGGTCCTCAGCCATCTGGGCGATGTTTACCTAAAGCTGGGCCAGAATCAACAAGCCGAGGACGCGCTCACAAAGTCCGCCGCACAATGGCACAACGTGTTGCCCGCCGATTATGAGCCCGACAAGGCGAATGCGGTTGATGCGCAATTGAAGGCGTTGAAAAAGCATCTCGGGCAGAAATCTTCCACCGAGACTGGCAAACAGCAGTAAGCTCCCTCGCATGAAAAATTTGGTGCGCCTTCCGGCGTTCGCGAAAATCAATCTGCGCCTGCATGTAATGGGTCGCCGGCCTGACGGCTACCACGAGTTGCGCACGATCTTTCAGGCCATATCGCTGCATGACACGCTGGAACTCTCTACGATCCGCCGGCCCGAGATCCTGCTGGAGACGAGCGAGCCGTCGCTTTCCACAGGCCGCGAAAATCTTGTTTACCGCGCAATCGAAGCCGTCGGATGCGAGATTGGCTTCCGCGGCGGTGTAAAAGCACGATTGGAAAAGCGCATTCCGATTGCCCGCGGACTGGGCGGCGGATCGAGCGATGCCGCGGCGGCAATCATCGGAATGCTGCGCCTCACGAAAAAGAAAGTGCCGCTTGAACGCCTCACCGAAATCGCCGCCGGGCTCGGTGCGGATGTTCCGTTCTTTCTTTTCGGCGGGCGCGCTGTCGCTGTCAATCGTGGCGACGAAATCTATCCGCTGATCGATGCTCCTAGCCGCGCCGTCTTGGTAGTCTCGCCGCGCGATATCGGCGTCAGCACCAAGGACGCCTATCAATGGGTCTCCGCAGAATTGACAAATCGCGCTAAACCCCCTAGTATTTGGAAGTTCTGCGCTTTGTGCTGGAGCCGGCAGGATTCGGGTCTTTCAAATGATTTTGAAGAACCCGTGTTCAGCCGACATCCGCGCCTCCGGGAAATCCGGGACGGATTGCTTCAGCGAGGAGCCGCAGCAGCCGCGCTGGCGGGTAGCGGGTCGGCGGTGTTCGGAGTCTTCCGAAACCCAGCGCAGGCGCGCCGAGCCGCTCGTAATTTTCCGGAAGACACTACGTTTGTTGCGGAAACCCTAAGCAGGGAAAAGTATGGGCGCGCACTCGGCTGGCGTGCCGCCATCTGAGGAAAATCTTGGCTGAAGATAAGTTCAAGGTTTTTTGTGGCTCGGCGAATACTGCGCTTACAGACGCTATCTGCGATCAATTGGGCGTGCAGCGCGGCAAAGCCGAGCACACGCAGTTTGCCGACGGCGAGACGCGCTATCAGATTCTCGAAAACGTGCGCGGTGCGGACGTCTTTGTCCTGCAGCCGTGCTCGAGCCCGGTAAACGACCATCTCGTGCAGTTGCTTTTGATGATTGACGCCTTCAAGCGCGCGTCGGCATGGCGGATCACGGCAGTGATTCCGTATTACCCGTATGCGCGGCAGGACCGCAAAGATCGTCCGCGGGTGCCGATTTCAGCGAAGCTCGTGGCCGATCTGCTGGAAACGTCGGGAGCGAGCCGCGTGCTTTCGCTCGATCTGCACGCGCCGCAGATTCAGGGATATTTCAATATCCCGGTGGACCATCTGTACGCGTCGCCAGTGCTGGTTGAGTACTTCAAGCACAAGACGCTTGGTCCGCTCACGGTAGTTTCGCCGGACGCGGGCGGCGTGGAGCGCGCTCGGCTATTCGCGAAAAGGATCGATGCGCCGCTCGCGATCGTCGATAAGCGCCGCATCGACGTGAACGTGAGTGAAGTGATGCACCTGATCGGCGACGTTCATGGCCGAACCGCCGTCGTGATCGATGACATTATCGATACCGCAGGGACCCTCGTAAAAACGGCCGAGGCGCTGCTGAAAAACGGCGCGAAAAAAGTATACGCAGCGGCCACTCACGCCGTGCTTTCCGGACCGGCTGTGCAGCGCATCGCCGAATCGGAAATTGAGGAAGTAGTTGTTACAGACTCGGTGCCGCTAACGGCGGCTGCGCAGAAACTGGCCAAGATCAAGACGCTCAGTGTCGCGCCGCTATTGGCACGAGGAATTCAGTCGATTCACGAAGAGACTTCGATCAGCGAGCTCTTCATTTAGACTTTTTTGAGGCAAAGAGGAAACAGGCTATGGAAACATTTACCGTAGAAGGACAAACCCGAGAAACCCGCGGTAAGAATGCCGCACGCCGGACAAGACTAACCGGCATGGTGCCCGCCACGCTTTACGGCGCGCACAAAGACGCCGTGGCGCTCTCCGTGAACGCGAAGCAGATCGCGCGCATTCTCCGCTCGGAAACGGGTCACAACACGATCTTTACCGTTACCGTGGCGGGCGGCAGCCAGGAAAAAGCCATGTTGAAAGACTGGCAGGTCGATCCGCTGAAAGGCGTGTTGCTTCACGTCGATTTGCTCCGCATCGCAATGGACGTTCGCATGCGCGTCCGCGTTCCCGTGCGCACGTTCGGCGAACCGCAAGGCGTCAAGATGCAGGGCGGCATCTTCGAAATGGTTACGCGCGAAGTGGAAATCGAATGCCTGCCCACTGACATTCCTGAGGAATTCAAGATGGACGTTAGCGAAATGCTGATCGGCAAACAGCTTCGCGCCGCCGATCTGCCGCTCGATCCTCAGAAGATCAAGCTGCTCACCGACCCCCAGCGCGTGCTCGCGCACGTCGTCACGCTCAAGAAGGAAGAGGAACCGGCGGCCGAAGCGGCTGTTGCGGCGGAGACGGCGCCGGCTGAGCCCGAGGTCATCAAGAAGGGCAAGAAGGAAGAAGAGGGCGAGGGCGAAGGCGAAGCTGCCGCGCCCAAGGCGGAAAAGGCCGAGAAGAAGAAATAATTTTGCGGCGGGCCCCGCTGCACGCCGGCGCTCACGTGAGAATCGTTCATGCGAATCATCGTCGGCCTCGGGAATCCTGGCGCGGAATACGAATGGACGCCGCACAACGTCGGTTTTCTTGCGATTGATGCACTGGCGGAGCGAGCGAACATACGCGTCACGCGGCCGGAAGCAAAGTCTCACGTGGGCCGCGGGACGTTGGCGGGCGAGGAAGTAATTCTCGCCAAGCCGCAAACGATGATGAATCTGAGCGGCGTGGCTGTGCGGATGCTGCTCGAAAAGTACGAATGTACTCCGGCGGACGCGATCGTTCTGCTCGACGAGGTGGATCTGCCGTGGGGAATGATCCGGATCCGGGAGCGTGGACGCAATAGCACGCACAACGGTCTGAAATCCATCATTTCCTCGCTCGGCACGGATGAATTTATCCGCGTGCGGTTGGGCGTACAGCCGAAGCAGATGTGGGGCGACCGCCGCGATTACGTTCTCTGCCCGATGGGGCGCGAAGAACGCCGCATCGCTCAGGAGATGGCCGGCGAAGCGGTGGTTGCCATCGAGACGATTTTGACTGACGGCGTCGATAAAGCAATGTCGAAGTTCAATCGCCGCGCGACGGACGAGGAAGAGAATTCGTAGCGGCCGCCTTTTGGGCGGGCGCTTTTAGGATTTGTTGGCAATTTGTTTCAGGAAATCGAGGACACATGGAAGAACGCCAGTACGACCTGATTTTTATCCTCCGGCCCGATACGCCGGAAACCGAAATCGACAAGGTGGTTGCCACCATCGAGCACGCCGCCTCGGAAAAGGGCGGCAAGATCGAGAAAACCGAAAAATGGGGACGCAAGCGCATGGCCTATCGCGTCGCGCGACTCCGCGAAGGTTTTTACGTTTACATGATCTTGAAGTCCGATCACGGCGAGGTCATAAAAGAGCTCGAGCGGCGCCTCAAGGTTTCTGACGCCGTAATCAAATACCTCACCGTGCGCGTTGACGAAGAGTTGAAACGCCAGGAAAAATTCAAGCGGCATCGCGAGCGCCGCGCAGCCCGCCGCCCGCGCAAGACGGCTCCCGCTCCGGCAGCACCCGGCGACCAAGCCGCCGCCACAGCTTAGGCAAGGAGATAAGACATGGCAGAGAACGAACCACAACAGCAGCAGGCACCGCCAACATCCAGCGCCCCCTCGTCGGGCCAGGGCGCACCCGCCAGTGCTCCAACGGGAGGCCACGGTCAGTCAGGAGGCTTCGGCGGACGTCCCGGAGGCTTTCGGCCCCAGGGCGGACCCAGGCCGCCAGGTGGGCCCAAGCGCGGCAAGCGCAATTTCGTACGTAAAAAGAAAGTTTGCCGCTTCTGCGTCGATAAAATCGACCTGATCGATTACAAAAAGGCGGAAATTCTCTCGCCCTTCATTCAGGACCGTGGCCGCGTTTTGCCACGCCGCATGACGGGCACGTGCGCTCGCCATCAACGGTGGCTCACCGTCGCCATCAAGCGCGCGCAGAACATCGCCCTGCTGCCCTTCGCAGCAGAGCTCTAACGATCATTTTCGTTTACCCGGTACGGGACGCTGCTCACCCCGCGCCCGGAAACGACACTCTGTACGGGCGCTGCTCACCGCGCCTCGGAATAAACGCAGTAGGGGCGCTGCTTGCTGCGCCCTTGAAACGACATCGAGGATTCGAACATGCAAATCATTTTGCAGGAAGACGTAGACAAGCTGGGCAATCGCGGCGAACTGGTCACCGTCGCCGAAGGATATGCGCGCAATTTTCTTTTGCCGCGCAAGATGGCGCTCGAAGCGACCGCCGGAAACATGAAGCGCCTCGAAAAGATGCGCGCGACATTCGCAAAGAAAGAAGCAGTCGAAAAGGGCGATGCGCAGAAGCTGGCGGAGATGCTGGCGGACGTTTCGCTCGAAGTGACGCGCAAATCCGGCGAAAGCGATCAGCTTTTCGGTTCCGTTACGAGCGCGGACATCTCCGAAGCGCTCGCCGCCAAAGGCTTTACGATCGACAAACGGAAAATCACGCTCGCCGAACCCATCAAAACCATCGGCGAATTTGACGTTCCCATCAAACTTCACCGTGAAATCGCAGCCACGGTGAAACTCGCCGTGAAAAAAGAAGAGTAGCGATTCCCTCTTTCGGAAAACTTTCGCGGCAAATCTGCGCTGCGGAAGTTTTCCACGTTTCAACATCTTCCACACTAATCCACAAGCGCAGGTCCGTTGACACCATTTCCAAGAATGCCAGAATACTTCCCATTGCGATTCTATTCGCAGATTTGGAGGAAGCCGTGGCCAGCAATCGGATGCTCGATATTGAACTCTTCACAAACGATGAGAACATCAGATCATTGTGTTGCAGGTATTGGGCTCTGAATGCTGAGGGACGATTTTTAACGACGGTTCGTGAACTCGGCGCCGAATTCGGCATAGAGGCCAATTCAGTGCCGGGCATAATCCGCGCTAATTCCCGGGCAATAGACACTGGAAGCCTTTGCAACCATTGCGGATCTCCGACGATCTACTGGGAAACAAGGTCACAGTTTTCTTTTGGTCGTTGGCGCGGTGCCGAGGGTCGCTTGTGCAAAGACTGCACAGCGGTAGAGAAGCAACTGGAGGAGGAGGAGAGAAAGAACGAACGACAGCGCCGACGTGAGGAGATGGACGCGGCGGTCGAACGCGGCACTTACGAATCTTTATCAGATCTTGAGTTCAACCTGCTGCTGGCCCTCACGAGGGTGCGTTATAAGAATGAGGCATTTAAAGCGATTGGTGTGGGGCAGCAATATGGTGCAAAAATGTTTAAAAAACTCCAAACCCTATCACTTGCCGACGAGGACGAATCTCATTGGTGGCTTGCCCCGAGCCTTTACACCATCCTGCAGAATGTCGCTTTTCGACGCAAAGCGAAGTCGATCTTCGGATCGCCTTTGGCTAAAGAAGCCTATAGGCAGCTTAAGGCGCATTACGGTTTTGTCTTTCCAGAGGTGGCAATTTGCGCTTTTATCGAAAAGGCAACCGTTTGCCACCTGTTTACGGAATCGTGGCATAGCGGGTACTTTCTCACCTGCCGCATCGATTTCGTCATTTGTGATGAGGACGGGAAGCCAGTATTTTGCGTCGAGTTTCAGGGCAGCTATCATCGATCCGGTGAGCAGACGATTAAAGATCAGTTTAAGGAAACAATCCTCGCAGAAGCTGGTATCGCGCTCCAGCAATGGACGGCACAAGACGTGAGGAGGCTCTGGACTGGCACGTCCGCCGGAGAGTCTGACCCTACATAAGGACAGTCGCCGCAAATTTCGACTTATCTACAACATTTCCTCTCGGTTTCCTCTGTTTTGCTGTGGAAATTATAAGAAACTGGTTGTCGCTAATTGCGAATAGCCTGACTATTTCAATGGTTCTCCCGCCAGCGGAGCTAACCTCCAATCAGCAGCGAGAAATTGACGGGACGGGTGTGCCGATTCCGGCGGCTTGACATGCGGCGAAGAAAAAGCAAACATAATTTATGGACGGCTTATGGCCAGTAATACTACGCTCGAACGCCCGTTGCCTCACAATTTAGAAGCCGAACGCAGCATTCTCGGCGCCATCCTGCTCGATAATCACGCTCTGAACACCGCCGTTGAAAAGCTGCGGACCGACGATTTCTTCCTGCCGCAGCATCGCCACATTTTCGAACGTATGGTCGAACTTGGCGAAAGCCAGCAGGCGATCGATCTGGTCACTGTTTGCGAAGAGCTTACGCGCACGGGAAATTTGGACGCGGCTGGCGGCGTGGCCTACGTTTCGCAGCTCGCCGACGGCATGCCGCGCGTCGCGAACGTCGAGCACTACGCGCGTATCGTCAAAGAAAAAGCCGTCCTGCGCAATCTGGCGTATCAGGCGTCCGCGATTCAGGAGCAAGCGTTAGCCGCCGGAGACGATGCGGACATCATTCTGGATCGCGCCGAATCCGCGATTTTTCAGCTTGCCGAAGATCGCGTGCGCGCCGGCCTGATCGGCGTCAAAGAACTCGTTCGTGATGGCTTCGAGCGCCTCGAGAAAATCTTCAGCGAAGGCCGCCGCATCACGGGCCTTCCCACCGGCTACAGCTTGCTCGACAACGAAACCGCCGGCCTGCAACCCTCTGAGTTAATCATTTTGGCCGCTCGGCCTTCGATGGGGAAAACGGCATTCGCCCTGAATATCGCGGAAAACATTGCACTTCGCAATCGCGAACCGGTAGCCATCTTCAGCCTGGAAATGTCGAAAGAATCGCTGCTCCTCCGCTTGCTCGCGTCGCAAGCGCGCGTGGACGCGCATAAGTTTCGCACCGGCCACATGAATCGCGACGATTGGAGCAAAATCACGGCTTCGCTGGCAGAGCTTGGCGAAGCACCCATCTGGATCGATGATTCTGCTTCGTCCACTGTGTTGGAAATGGGTGCGAAAGCGCGGCGCCTAAAGCGCGACCGTGGACTTTCGCTGATGATTGTCGATTACCTCCAGCTTGTGACGCCCACCAGCACCAAGCGCGCCTC
>DATEGW010000192.1:0-18696 GCA_035279845.1 Candidatus Acidiferrales bacterium
TGTTTCAGTTCTCCACCAACATATCCTGAAGGACGCGAACAAGACCGGCTGTGCCTTCCTCTTTGTCCACCACAAGATCGACGCCCGCAGCTTTCGCCATTAAATGGCCCACACGATCCGGGAATAGCGTGAACATGATGATTTTGGTGTCTGGCAAGGACTTCTTGATAACATTGGCTGCTTCCACGCCATTCATTTCCGGCATCGCCAAGTCCATCAAAATAAGCGCCGGTTTCTGCTCCATCGCTTGTTGAATCGCCTCGACGCCATTTGAGGCTTCGCCACAAAGCTGTGCGGAAGTTCTCGTTTTCAAAAATGAACGGAGTGCCGCGCGAACGGTTGGATTGTCATCAACGATCAAAACATTGGGGTGGTCAATTGCCATTTGTCATTACGAGGGTGACGGCGCACGCGGCTGCGGCATGAATGAATCGTACCGGAAGGTGCCACCCTTGCATATAAGCGGTTTCCTGTAATCCGCGCCCTCAGGCAATTCCCGCACAGCAGGCAGTAAACCATCTGAGAAACACTGCGGAGCATTTCCTTCCTCTGTGCGGTAAACGCCCGACCAAGGCTTACACCGCCAGCCTGATTACACCGCGGAGTCGCGCTGTGCTATTTATTGCAACAGTTCGGCGAGCGGCTGAAGTCTCCTCGTAATGTGCCGCCGCCTCCTCGCAAGTCCGCCCTTGCGGCCTAGAAATCCCGAAGAAGTGAGCCGAATATATCTCGTTTCGGAGGTGACCCATGAAGCGAGTACTCATCGCCGATGACAGCGCCACGGTCCGGGATTACCTAAGACTTTTGCTCAGTCGACAGGAGCAATTCGCAGTTTGCGGCGAGGCGGTGGATGGAGAGGACGCAGTGGCGAAAGCAAAATTGCTCGATCCAGACGTGGTATTGCTCGACCTTGCTATGCCGAAAATGAACGGCGCGCAGGCGGCGTGTGTTTTGCGTAAATCGAATCCTGACGCTCACTTAGTACTGTCCACGATGCACGGCGACTCGGTTGGACGTGACCTCGCCGCCGCGGTCGGCGTTCATAGAGTGATTTCCAAGCAGGGCGGAGTGGCGGCGCTAATTGCATGCATCGAAGGACTGCCCGAACGGGCTGTCAGCAAAAGCGTCAACTAGCGTAGCGTCCGGTCGCTCGGACGGTCCGCCACCGCATCCAGTTCGCAGCGGGTTCACACCAGCCCGTACTTAAAAACTGAGGATTCGCAGGACAAGACAACTCGACGGATTGTAAGCGATGACGCAATCGTTCCGGGAACTCAACAGATATTTCGCCGTGCTTGAGAAGGAGTTTGAGAGGACCACGGATTGGCGTCGGAGATCTGCAATCCTGGGGCAGATGGGCGCTTTGCTAAGCGAGATGGATAAGCTCCTGGATCAAGAGAGCGATGGCGCTGCAGCTTTCGGGCACCCATCCAAGATGGGAAGCTGAAGCGGCTGCATGCGGGTGAGGCTCAAAGGAGGTTGCGGTGGGTACGGGACGACATCCAGGGCTGGAAGCGATGAAGGTGGAGCATGGGGGATTTGGCGCGAAGAGTGGTGAGGATTTGGGTTTCGCGCTTGGCGTCCGTGTGGGCGCGGGTGGTGAGTTCGATGCCTACGTCGGCGGCTTGGGCTCTTGGCCTGTCTGAGAGAAAATCTCCGTAAGATACGGCATGGACGATTTTGACGCCGGATTTGCGATCGGAATTTAATTCGCGGATGCGGTCGCGCAATGATTTGAGCGCGTCTTCGACTGCTTCCCTTTTGTAGCGCGGCGTTGCTGAGCCGGAGACGGTTTCCCCTTCTATCGTGGTGAGCCATTCGCCATTGCCCGTTAGTTTTACGTAGCCTTGCATCTCGAGGATTGGCAGCGCGATGTTCGCTTGCGCGGGCGTGACGTTGAGAGTTTCGGCGAGATCGCGCGCGGACCAGGAGATCATGCCGCGCGTGTCTTTGAGGAAGCTGAAGACGGCTTCGCGGACGAGTTGCGGAGGAGCGGATTTTTCGGACTTGGGGCGTTTAGGTTTTTGTTTAGGGGCCGCCGGGAATGGGATGATTTTTTTGGGCATAGGAGGTGTTTGAAAGTGGGGCGCAGCAAGCATGCACCCCTACGAGCTAAGCGAAAATCAAAAGCAGAAGCGCCGCCGAGACGGCGGCGCTACAAAATCTTCACAGAGTGGCTGTGCCAGAGTTACGGCTTGCCGCAGCTACGAAATTTTGAGGCAACAAAACGGTTACGAGGCTTTGCGGCCTTTTTTGCGTTCCTCGGTTTTAGCGGGCACGGCGCGGAGCAGGGTTTTGCCGCTGCGGCGCGATGTTTGTTGTTCGACGCTTTGCTTTAATGCGGCGACGAGGTCGATTACGGGCGCTTGCTTTCTGTGCTGCGGCGCAGCGACCGTCTTACCGTGCGTCTTCGCATCGATCAGGTTTTGAAGCGCTTCCTGGTATGTATCGTGGTACTTCTCAGGCTCGAATGGACCGGCCAAATTCTTGATCAGTTGGAGCGCAAGCGTCTTTTCCTGCTCGCGGACTTCGGTCTTGTCTTTGCCGGTGTAGTCGTGCGCCTCGCGGATTTCGTTCTGATAGAACATCGTGTGAAGCGTGAGGCCGGTCTCCGTGGCGCGGATCACGACCGTATATTCGCGATTATGCATCGTCACTTTGGCGATGCCGGCGTAGCCCGATTCGAGCATCGCGTTTTGAAGCAAGTGATAAGCGTGAACGCCCGCTTCCTGCGGCGCGATGTAATAAGAGGAGTCGAAATAGACGGGGTCGATGTCGCCGAGCTTGACGAACTCGAGGATCTCCATCGCTTCGGCGGTTTCCGGTTCGACGGATTTCAACTCCTGCGGCGTGAAGAGAATGTATTGGTCCTTTTCGTACTCGTAACCCTTTTCAATCTCGGACCATTCGACGTTGCGATTGCACGTCGGGCAGAAAAGAGGGTGTTTCAGGCGGGTGTGGCAAACGTTATGGAGCTGGTTAAAGCTGATGCTCTCCGAACGCGCGGCTGGAGACAGACTGATCGGGACTGAAACCAACCCGAATGAGATGTAACCCTTCCACGAGGCAGGCATTGGCTCAATATACCACGGCGGATTTTTGCAGAAAGAGGTTTTGGGTGGACGTGTCCATAAGTACAGGCGAATAAATGGAGAAATCCCCGAGCAGGAGCCGCGGGGGCTGGAGTACAGGACAACTCCGATAGAGCACCGTCAATATGCGTCGCAAAAGCACCATCGAGAAACGTTGCCAAAAATCAGCAGCAACCATGGCCGCTAGAAGCGACGGCAAGTCAACGGCTGCTCGTTACGCGTAATAATAAATCGATGTGCGCCACGCAAATCAGCACGGAACGCGGCCGCTATGGGTTGCGCGGAAACGGCGTGCAATGTAGAGTCTCCTGAGCCCGGCGGCTGCGAGGCGATAGCCGCGGAAAACTGACGGCAAAACCGCCGAGTGAAAGGGTCGGTCGTTGTACGATCATAGGCCGAAGCAAGTCAAAAATGCCCGACTGAACAGCGAGTCGGCCGCTAGAAGATAAGGCCTCTACAAGGCAAAACGCACCGGCAGGTGACGATTGGACTCACAGCTCTTCCGCACAAAGAGCATTGACCGGCTCATCTCGGACTCGGAAAATCCCGAGAAAAGGCTGAAGAAGTCGCTTGGCTGGCTGAGCCTTACGTCGCTCGGCATCGGAGCGGTGATTGGTTCGGGCATTTTTACGGTAATCGGGACCGCGATCGCCGGGGAGAAGATGCCGTTCAGCTCGATCTTCGATTCCACGGTGATCGAGTACCTCATTTATCACAAAGCTTCGTTTGGCCGTCCCGGGGCGGGTCCCGCCATCGCTCTTTCTTTTGTGCTCGTGGGCATCGTGTGCTGCTTTGCTGCGCTTTGTTATGCGGAGTTGGCGGCGATGATCCCTATTGCCGGGAGCGCGTACACATATACATACGCAACGATGGGCGAACTGATCGCGTGGATCATTGGCTGGGACCTGATTCTCGAATATGCCGTTTCAAATATGGCCGTCAGCGTGGGATTTTCGGCGCACGTGGTCGATCTCTTTGACTGGTTCGGATGGCACCCGAGCTTGCGCTGGATCACGCCGGCATACTTACCCGAGGGACTGGCCGATTTCCAAGGCAAGACACTCTACTCGCCCGGTTGGCACTTCGGCTTTAACTGGCCCGCGTTCGTAATTGTGATGTTGCTGACGGTCGTGCTCGTGCGCGGCATGAAGGAATCCGCCACAACCAATAACGTGATGGTGCTCGTGAAGATCATCGCGATTCTGATATTCGTCGGGTATTGCGGCCGGTTCGTTCATCCCACAAACTGGCATCCCTTTATGCCCAACGGCTGGCCGGGCGTTCTGACGGGCGGGTCGATCATTTTCTTCACGTACATTGGGTTCGATTCGGTGTCGACAGCAGCGGAAGAGTGTCGCAATCCGCAGCGGGACTTGCCGATTGGGATCATCGCGACGCTGGTGGTTTGCACGATTCTGTATATTGCGGTGGTCGTAGTGGTGACGGGGCTAGTTCCATGGCAATCGCTTGTGGACGATGCCGCGCCCGTGATCCACGTGATGGAGCGCATGGGCTTTGGCGATGTGCGGCTCGCCGTTTTGATCGGCGCCCTGATGGGAATGATCTCATCGCTGCTCGTCTTTCAGCTTGGGCAGGCGCGCGTGTGGTTTGCGATGTCACGCGACGGGCTGCTGCCGCGCATTTTTAGCCGCGTGCATCATCAATATCGCACGCCGGACTTTTCGACTTGGGTGGCGGGATTCGTGGTGGGTATTCCGGCGGGCTTGCTCGATATCGGGACGCTGGCGAATCTTTCGAATATCGGTACACTCTTCGCGTTTGCACTGGTTGGGGGGGGCGTGCTGATTTTGCGATACAAGGAGCCGGAACGGCATCGGCCATTTCGCGCGCCTGGGGGAATTTTGGCGCCGGTGCTGACGATTGTCTTCTGTTTGGTGTTGATGATGGGATTGACAATCACGAATTGGATCCGGTTTTTCGGATGGCTGGTCATTGGGCTGGTGATTTACCATTTCTATGGTCGCCGGCGGAGCGAATTGGCATTGGAACAGGCAGCAGCACAGACGAAATCCTCCGAGGGAGGGCTCTGATGTTGCGCAGGGCGTGCATTTTTGCGCTGCCTCTGCTTGCGGCGGTGGCTCTGACACTTTCGTCGTCATATGGATGGGGCGAAAGCGCCGAACGACTGATCGCCAACAAGGCTGTGGACACGCTGCCGGAAGAGATGCTGCCTTTCTTTGAGGCGAATCGGCAGTTCATCGTGGAACATGTGAACGAGCCGGAGGGCGCAGAGCCGGAGGATCACACCGCATTCATCCAGCTCGATCACTACGGGCAATTCCCTTTTTCGGCTCTGCCGCACTCGTACTCCGCGGCTTCGCTGAAGTATACGAAGCGCACGCTGCTCGAATATGGCGTTTTGCCTTGGCAGATTGGTATCGAGAGCGAGAAACTGAGAAACAATTTTCGCGATCATCAGTGGGGTGAAGCGAAGCTTTCGGCTGCCGCTCTCGCCCATTTCGTTGCAGCGGCGGCGGATCCATTCAATACGACGATGAACTCGGATGGGCATCTATCGGATCAGCCGGGTGTGAATCAGCGATACGACACGGGCCTCGTCGATCGCTACCAACTATTCTTTTTTGTGAAGGCGAATCAGGCTTCGTATGTCCCTGAGCCGACGGAACGCGCGTTTGACATGTGTCTTGAGGCACATTCGTGGCTGGAGAATATCCTCCTTTCGGATAGGCGCGCGCACAGCGGACTGGCCGGCTATGGTGACGATTACTACGACCATTTTTATGCGCAGGCTGGCGCCGTGCTGATCCGCCAGCTCTCAGATGCTTCAACCAATGTAGGATCGTATTGGATGACCGCGTGGATCAACGCCGGACGACCGCCGCTTCCCTCGCGGTGAGTTTGACTACACCTGAACCTAAGTCCAGTAACTCCGACGCTGCTTTGTGCGGCGAAAGCCGTGGACACCCTCTAACGCGCGCCTTTTAATGAAAGTGGGGAATCTGCGCAAGAGCTTGAGTTGGGGGTGTGCGATGAGGTTGATGGGAGCTGCTTTGGCAATTTTGCTGTTTGGCGCGGCGGCGACGAGCGCGCAGACCGTTTCTGAAGGCAGCCTGCTCGTCACGGCACCGACTCCATCGATCAATCGCGCTATGGCAACCCCATTATTTTCAAGCGCTTTGCGAGGAGCGCTGCTTAATTCGGCGCGGCCTGCCCCGGCTCCTGCGCCACAAGAGATTGAGGGCGTTTTTCCTTCCTACTTCTGGCAGGCGAGCGTCGGATTCACGTACACGCGCTTTTATGAAGTGCCAGGAACCGTGGTAAGCACCAGTGGTTTCAATGGTTCCATGGCGTATTACGTGAAGCCGTGGGTTGCGGCGGAGGGCGTGATTGATGCGGGAGTTGGAAAGCAGCTTGGGCAGTCGGTGCAGTCGGTGTTTACGGGCGCTGGATTGCGATTGAGCGCGTCACAAAGTGACGCCTTAACCTTTTGGATTCATGGGGATGCAGGAGAAGCGCACTTTTCGCCGAAGACGAGCTTTGGTGGGGAGAACGCTTTCGGTTACCAGGCTGGGGCGGGCGTGGACGTCAGCCCGCGACACCATAAACTTGCCTACCGGCTTGGCGTCGACATGCTGGGGACTTCATTCTTCGGGACTTATCAGGTTAGCCCTAAAGTTTCTGCCGGAATCGTCTACAAATTCTAGTCAATTCCTGAATCGCGGCGCGTCAATTCGCTCGCGTAAAAATTTGCCAATTTTGGCGCGTTTGGCGCCTTAAGATGCAGAATTTTGGCCGGTTTTGGCGCGAGGTGCGCCTTAAATTCGGGCTATTCGCGTAGATTCCCGAGGGAGGAGCGCCGGGCTGGGTGCGACACGTTCAGGAGAATAAATCCTCAACCATCGGGTCTGAACAGAGGACCCGAGTTACATTACGTCTGACTCGCGCAACAGGGCGCAGCCCTTCGCAAGAAGGCTCAGGGTAAACAAGCGTGCGACCCTACCGCCCAGCCAAGTGGCATTCCCTTATAGCTTGTATCCAATTTTGCGGACGAACTCGTGGCGATGCTTGCGGTCGTCGGCGGTCTCCACGCCTTTCGGCGAACTTCCGTCGACGACGCCTAATACACCTCTTCCCTGTTCTGTTTGAACCACGATGACCTCGACCGGGTTGGCCGTGGCGCAAAAAATTGTGCAGACCTCGAAGCAATCGCGAACACGGCTCAGCAGATTAATGGGATACGCGTCGCGAACTAGCACTACAAACAGGTGCCCTGCGCCGATGGACTGTGCATTTTGTATCGCAGCACGACGTAAATTTTCGTCGTTGGATTCGACACGGATGAGGCATGGCCCTGACCCTTCATTGAAGGCGACGGCGAACCTCGCGTTTGGCACGGTATTCACGATCGCTTCATAGAGATCTTCGGCGGTTTTGATGAAATGAGATTGGCCGAGGATGAGATTCGCGCCTTCAGGAATTTCGAGACGAACAGAGAGCAATTCCATTTTCCGGTCCTTAGACGTAAATATTTCCCAGTATTGGAAACCGGCGAAAGCAGGCGAAAGCGCCGGAAGCCCATTATCACGGGGTGAAATGCGCGTGGCAAGGGCCGAATGGAATTGGCCATAGGCTTGCACTGGAATTAACAGAATCGCGCTTCGATCAGAAGCATCGAATCAGCAAGCGGGTTCAGCTCAGCGGGAAGAGACGGGTAAGATGTTTATCAAAACGGTCGAGCAGGCAAAGCGTTGGTTCAAAATCGTGGGTGGTTTCACCCTGCTTGTAATAGGTATCGCGACTATGTTGTCCCCTGCCCCTGGTTTCCTCATCATGTTACTAGGCCTCGGTATCCTTGCAGCGGAGTTCGTTTGGGCCAAGCGCCTACTGAATCACGTGAAAGAACAAGGCGATAAGCTTCGGCATTCTGTGTTCACCCGCAGCGATAAGGGTCAACCTGCGGTTGTTACAGTGCCCGTAGCTCATTGTGCCGTAGCTCCGCAACGGATCGGCTCCCACAGGACTGCGTAGGCGGATTTCCGCACCAGCGTCAAAGGCAAAATTCCCAGCCCCCTGCCAACGTCAAGATCCTCGTGTTCTTGCGCACGCCGACGTTGTGTAACGTCATCGATCAATCGTCGAAAGGGATGCGGTTCGCTCGGACGACAGTTAGATGCTTCACGCCCATTCGCTGGGGCTGAAGTCTTAGGCCGAGGTCGCGCACGGCATCGAAAATGGCGCCTGGCGTGTCGCCGCCGTCTGACGCGGGCGAGGTTGATGGGCCATGAAGGGCGGCGGCTAGGTCCTGGAAGCCAATGTTCAAAATAATATCGAAGCGCCCTTTCAGCCCAGTCGAATCTGTCACCGGTTCGCGCAGCGTATTCGAGAGGAAGGCGGCCAGCGCAACAGAAGTCGAGCCTTGCATCTGAACTGTGTGCGATATCGAAATGGCGCGGGCTTTATCGGGCTGATCGCCTTCGTGAGCGGTCTGGTCGGCGGAGGGCGTGAGTTTCGAACCGCCTTTATCGATCACGAGCGCGTAGCCGGTTTCTTGTTTGGAATCCCACCGCAGCGTCATTCGAAACCGTTCGGCAAGCAACTGCTGCAACATCGTCGGGACTTGGGCTTCCGCCGCGCCCGATGGAAGCTTCGCGTTCACGTCATAGAATTGGGTGTCGAGCCAGTTTGGACCGCTGATTTGAAACGGCTGGAGGCCGTAAGCGCGTCTGAGGAGAGACCTAAGGGTTACAGATGTGATTGAAATCAGACTCGGGTCTTGCGTGACGCTGCCGAAGCCGGTTGCGCCTGCGGGCCGTTGATTTAACGGCTTTATCGATGCGACCTCGAAGCTCGGCGGTTGCTGTGCATGGCCGGCTGCAACAATGAGACTGCATCCGACGACGAGTACTGCGATGAGGGCAAAGCGCATTTCGGCTCCCGCGTCCCGCATTATCCGTTAGTTTTAGGTCGCATACCAATGGTGAACTCATCGGATCTGCGCCGATGCTGCGGATCCGTGCAACCGGTTTGTATACAGAACGGTACGAGCGAAGCTACAACGATTCCCGCATTGCGGGGACTTGGAGGTGCTGGTACGAAGGATGTTGGGGTGGAGTGGGGATGCGCAGACGAATATTAATCGCAGACGATCATGAGGTGGTACGCAAAGGGCTGAAGTCGATGCTGGCGACACGGGTGGATTGGCAGGTGTGCGGCGAAGCGGCGAGCGGGCTCGAGGCAATCGAGAAAACGGTGCGGCTGGAGCCCGACGTGATCGTGATGGACATTTCGATGCCTAATATGGACGGGCTGCAAGCGACGCGCGGGATTTTGCAGAGCCGGCCCGAGCAGAAAATTGTGCTGTACACGATGCATGATTCGGAAGCCTTTGCCTGCGCGGCCATGAGAGCGGGCGCGTGTGGGGCAGTGGGCAAGTCTGACAAGGCCGAAGAATTGTTTCATGCGATCGACGTGGTCTTACACGGAGAGCAGTTTTTCCCCGCCATTGGATTATTGTTGAATTGAGGTTGGCGCGTCGGATCGAGCGACGAGGATCAAGACGAAACGGCGCCGAGACGGCGGCATGAACGAATGGCGCCAATCAGAGGTTGGGTTCCCAGGTAGCGCGAGCCGGGCGGTACAGACATTCACTTAGAAAAGCGCAGAAAAAGCGGCGGAACCGTAGGTCATTTCATATGCACATGCTCATTATGTTGCTGTAATTGCATGCGTTTTCAGCAACTTCTAGCAATATTTGCCGTCCAATTACTATCCCCCGCCCCAACTAAGTTTGATTATCAGGAACTACGCCTTGCCCGGATCGGGCCGGGGCGCGATCTGGAGGAAACGACGATGGAAATTGCAAAGAGGACACGAAAGCCGTTGGTGGCTTCGCTGGCGCTGCTGTTTGCGGGCACGATAGCGTTTGGCCAAGCTTCCACAACGACACCGACAAATAGGAACGGTTCGAGTCAATCCGGCACGACGATGCAACAACCGGCCGATTCGAGCCAGACCACAACGAACACGGCAAAGACATCCACATCAGACACGCAATTCGCCAAAGAGGCGTCACAGGCCAATCTAGGTGAGATAAAACTTGGGCAACTTGCGCAGCAGAAAGGCACCGATAGTTCGGTGAAAGACTTCGGCAAGCAGATGGAGACCGATCATCAGCATGCACAAGATCAATTGAAGGATGCGGCGCAGAAAGAAAACATTACGCTGCCGACGACGCTTAGCGCGAAAGATCAGGCGACTTACGATCGGCTGTCTAAGCTCTCCGGATCACAATTTGACAAGGCCTATGCGCAGGATATGGTGAAAGATCACACCGCGGATGTCGCGAAGTTTAAGCACGAGGCGAATAGCGGCAAAAACGCGAGCATCAAGTCTTTCGCTTCGCAGACGCTGCCCACGCTAGAGCAGCACCTGACTATGGCCAAGCAGATGTCGCAAACTGTATCCGCTTCGAATACTACGAGCGGATCGGCCAAGCCGACTAGCTGACGTCT
Source organism: Candidatus Acidiferrales bacterium (assembly GCA_035279845.1). Taxonomy (GTDB): domain Bacteria; phylum Acidobacteriota; class Terriglobia; order Acidiferrales; family UBA7541; genus Palsa-295. The sequence goes on from DATEGW010000192.1 coordinate 10,586, forward strand.
TAGTCTGAGGGGCGTCGACCTGAAATTAAGCGAGGTCGGCGTTAAAGGCCAAAGGTCCGGTACTCGCATTCGCGAGTCCCGGGCCTTTTTTTACGGTTTGATTCAACTAGCGACCGATGAGTAGGCAGGGCGCAGCAAGCATGCGCCCCTACGACCCACTGCGGCTTTGTTCGAGCTGAAATCAGCTTGCGAAAACTTTAATCAGAACAATAACGAGCACGTAGAGCACAAGGGATTCGATCAGCGCGACGCCGATAATGAAGGCGTTACGAATCGGGCCAGCCGCTCCGGGGTTGCGAGCAGTGCTTTCGCACGCCGCCGCAGTCGCTCTTCCCTGTCCGAGGCCGCCGCCCGCCGCGGCAATACCAAGTGCAAGAGCCGCCGCGAACGCAACCCAATCGGTTGCCTTTGCTGCGGTGCCGCCGGCAGCCTGCGCGAACGTGGCGGGCGCGAGAACCAGGGCAGTGGTTAAAGCCGTCAAGAACCACATCACTTTCTTTGTCATCTTCATCCTCACTATGAATTTCCGTCAGGAGGTGGTTGCCGATAGCTCTTGGGAGAGAACCGGCCTCACACTGGCGGCATTTTGATGCCGGATTAGTGCTCTTCGGCGACCGCTGTGCCGAGATAAATGATTGCAAGAATTACGAAAATGAAAGCTTGCAGGAATGCCTCGAAAACATGGAAAAGCGAAAGCGCCAATGGAATACCCACCGGAATCACCGCAGTAATGTAGCCGACGGGGTTCTTGCCCGACACGAACACGAAAAGGCCCATTGTGAGGCCAAGAAACGAAAGATAGATCAATTCGCTGACCATCATGTTTGCATAAAGACGAATCGTGAGCGAAAGTATGCGGGCAAAGTGGCTTACGGTTTCTACGACGAGCATGATCGGCGAAATTGCCGGGACCGGACCTAGAAGTGTCTTGGCGTATCCACCACCGCCGTGTTTTCTGATGCCGTGCATATTGTAATAAATGAACACCAGGGTTGCGCAGCCGAGCGGAACGGCTTTGTCCGCCGTCGGAGACATCAGGCCCGGTATAAGTGCCAGCATGTTAGCCGCGAGAATGAAAATCGCAATCGTGCCCATGATCGGAAGGTGGCGATCACCATGCGGCACGATGTCGTCGATCAGGTCTTTCACGCCGACGCCCATCTGATTTGTAAGCACCATTTCCATGCTTTGCTGAGTGCCGCCCGGACGATCAGCCGAAATGCGAGGACGCAACCAGAGGAAGAACGCGCCAAGAATGATGAAGAGCAGTATCTCCATCGCCAGATAGTTGGGGATGGGATACTGCGCGTTTTCGGGTTGAATATGCAATGCCGCAAGGAGAGCCAGCGCCGGTTTGGCGAGCAAGAAGTTCACCAGCTTAGTAAAAGGAAGGACTGCTTCTTTACCCATGGTTCTCCGTCACTCTGTGAGACAGCCAATTGTTATTTTGGGCGAATCAGTGCTGCGCGTTCTAATGGCCGCGCAAAGCCTCATATCCGGCACCGAAAAGAACGGCCGGAAAGACTGCCGTGAGTCCGCACAAGACGGGTACGGCAGGTAAACGTAGCCAAACGAGAATAGCATAGACGGCAAGGAGCAACAATCCAAGGCGGCCCAGGAACTTAACATGTGTCTTACGCGGGACTCTCACGTGTTCGGCGCCCGTCTGCGCCAGACCCAACTTGACCACACCATCCGCCCCTTGGCGAAGCCATCGGAAGTTCAGCCAACATAAGGCTGCACCCACGGCAATCCCCACAGCGGCACGCCATCCCCAGCCTATGGCTGCGACGAGCGCACCTGCGAGGCCGATGAGCGGAATTAGAGCTTCGATCCGGCGATCTAGCCCGTCAGCATGTGCGAATTCAGACGTCATTTTTTATCGAGCATGCTTGCGGTTTTAATTGCCTCGCGCAGGCCGATTCCGAGGCCGACAAAGCCGAGTATGAACATGAACAGCAGTTTGGTATGCAGCCAGCGATCGAGCAGATACCCAAGGGCGCCGCAAACGACCATGGGCACAACGAGGCTGAATGGCAGCGTCCATGCGACGGCTGCCGCTCGCATATCGCCTGCACGTTTTTTGCGATCTTCGGGATCGATTGGCGGCACCGGTGCCCCGTTCTGGCGGATGCTCTGAGGCATTTTAGCAGAGTGGGCGAAATTGCGCGTTCGCGTGTGCCGCTTCGGGCAAGCAAAGGCAAAGGGATTTGGGCTTAGGCGCCTGCCCCTAGATATTCTCGTAGATCTCAGGTTGTCTTGCCAGCACGGGGCTTGTCTGTGTAATCTCATGTGAAATGGAAACCTTGCTAAGCGACACGTACGACTCGGAATATCGACCAGTGTTCCGCACGTCGACAACTTTTCGATGCGAGCGTCTTCTTCGTGTCCGCAGTGCGTTGCGTATTAGCCTTGCCATGCTTTTATGCTTTCTGTGCACGCCCCGAACCAGCCGCGCTGCGGGTCCAGATGCTGGCGAAATCCTGAAGCAGACAGCCGCGGCCTACCACAATCTGAAGAGCTATCAGGCGAGCATCATCATTCAGGATATTGACGGAACGAACGTTGCTGAGCGCCATTTCACCGAAACCGGCTCGGGCAATTCGTTTCGCAGCGAAGAGGCCGATGCGCACGGATTCATCCGCGTCTCAGACGGCCATAATCAATGGGCGGTCAACCGCGCGACGAACGAGTATACGAAGCTTCCAGCAACAAAAGACTCAGTAGGCATCATCGGACAGCTCGCGCGGATCGATCAGAACGTGAAAGACGCGTCCACGGACGACGAGGAACTCTACTGGCTGAACGGCAATCCGATTAAGGTTTACATCGTCGAAGTGACGCGCACTTCCTGGCCCGCCGGCGCGCCACCTGGAGCGCAGTGGGTCACCTACACAATTGACGAGCAAACGCACGAAGTATACAAATCGATAACATACACGAATGGGTTAGTGAAAGTAGGCTTATATTCGCTGACCCAACGCAATCAGCCTGTCGCGGGGAATGTGTTCGCGTTTAACGCTGGATCATCCGCCAAGGAGGTCAGTTCTCTTCCCGCGGAAAAGCCGAATTACAAATCGATTTTGGGGATGCAAGCACCGGACTTCACGCTGAAGAACGCCGCAGGCAAGACGTATAGCCTTCGCGATTTCAAGGGAAAAGCGGTTGTGATCGATTTCGTGGGAAGCTGGTGCCCGCCGTGTCTGGCTCAGATGCCTTATCTACAGCAGGTGAATGACTCGTATCCGCCGGCCGATCTCGCGGTAATCGGGCTCGATATTGGCGAAGAGGCGAAGCAGGTAGGTGAGTTCGCACTGAACTCCAATTTCACCTTTCCAATGCTGGTAGGCGCCGAGCCGGAGGTAACGCAAAAGTATTTTGTGGGCGACTATCCCACCACGTATGTGATTGACCGCAGCGGCCATATCGTCTTCAAATCGACGGGTACGGAGAATCCGGGCGGCTTTCTCGCTGCGGTAAAAGCCGCCATGGGCAAAAAGGATTGATGCGTCCGCGGTAATCGCCGTCGGGCGCTATAGGCATGGCAAATAGCGTCAGAAGTAGAGCAAGCGACATGACGTAGTCTGCGCCGTAAGAACGATTAACGGGTTCGGTGATTCCTACTGAGACGATTGAGCGCAGGACGCTCCGGCAACCGGCGCCTGCATTCCTATTGGCGGACATGGCCGGGGCGGTGCGGGAACGATTTCCACCGTGTAAATCACCTCTTGTGCCCGCGGGGTGGTTCCGGGCTGTTGCTGCACCTTTGACTTCATTTGTGCGATTCCTGATTTTGCTACGTGGTCGAGTGCGATCTGGTCCTTGCTCTCGTCCGTCGTGGACAAAACCTCATCCTGCAAGACACGTCCGTCCGCTGAGAGCATCGCAGCTACAACTACGACCTGGGCAGGCGCTCCTTCGGGCATTTTGAATATGTAGGTCATGATCGAGTCCGGCGGATCGGTCACTTGCCCGGTTCCAACCGGCTGCAGACCGCTCCCCTCGAACATGGCGTCGTTTGCTGTGGCCGGCTCGCCAATACTCTCCGTGCGGGCTTCAATAATCGCCTTGCCCGCCTCATAAATTGTGAAGCTATTGGGAACGGTAATCTTGTCGTGAAAGTGGAGCGGCGCGGAGTAATCGTAACGCACAAAATATCCGGGCACGGGCGAGTAGACTGCGAGCAAGCCCGTCTGCGGATAAACGCAATACTCTCTCTCATTGTATGAGCGGCTGGCCGGCAACTGGCGATCAGTCCGAATAACACCCGGCATGATGAGCAGACACTTCACCTCCGCGCCAGCCAGATTTCCTTTCGCCAGGAATAGGGCGGCATGCGGCCCAAAACGGGGAAAAACCTCGCTCCACATCGCATTGCGCACTTGCGCGAGCCGCAAAGGAATCTCGCCGCCCGCATGGTCGCTCGAAAGTAAAGAATCGCGATATAGAAATGTACCGGTGAACGACGGCCCCTGCGCCGTCCACCGATAGATCCGGCTCCCGGGCCACGTGTCTTCCAGAATCCAGCTGCCATCGGTCTGCGACCCGTAGCTCGTGAACGTCGTTTTGAGCAGATAGGGAAACTGGCGGACATTCGAGAGCTGTCGGGCCTTCGTGAACAGATCGATAGCGGCGGCGCGTTCCTCGGCAGTCTGCACCTGCTGCACGCTTCCGGTGACCGGCTCATTTGCGTCGTACGGCGGAGCGATTGTGTCGAGCGGCTGTGTCATTAGGCGCATCGGCGCCGGAGAGCCTTGACTTGGAGCCTGCGGATGCGCAAAAGCCAGGATCTGTAGAGCAAGGATTGCGATAGCGACGGTGATGGAACGGCGGAGAGTCATGGCGACCTCATGACGAGACGTTAACATAGTGCTTGAGTGAATGTTATATACCCGGGAGCCGGAACACACGACAATTGTTCTTTAAAAGGAAACGGAGGGAAAGTTCCGGTTAATTATCCGCGGACGCGAATGGCGTTGAAGTTCAGGACCACGTGGCCGCCGTTGGTGGGCTGGCCATTCGTCAGCCGCGGACGGAAGCGCGAAAGCAGGAGCATCTGATCGAGCTGGCGAGTCACGCCGGAATCGCTAGGCCCGGAAAGAATGCGGTAATCCACTTCCTGGCCGCGCGCATTGACTGTGGCTTCCAACGTGAGGCCATCTTCAAACGTGGGCGCCGGAATCGGCCCGAGGCTTTCCAGGTAAGCCGGCTGGACAAAATTCAGCGGTAGATCGTTTTCCACTACTCCCATCGGGACGCCGACGAGCATGCTTTGCAGAATGAAAACGAAGACGCACAGCGCGGTCAGAACACCCCCGGTAGCAGGAATCGCGAGGGGCGCAAGAATGTTGTCGAAGATCACGGAGACGCGCGAGCGAATGCGATGCAACGTGGCTTTCCAGGGCGCCTTCGACGCCCTGATACGAATTTGCAACGCAAGGTCCGCGGGCGGCGCAACAGAGTCCAGATTCGCCAAGGCGCGAGACATCAGGCGATACTGTTCCGATTCGCGACGGCAGGGATAGCAGGAATCGAGATGTTCACGCAGGTGGTATTGCGTCTGGGCTTCAATGCCGCCATCAAGGTATCCGGGCAAATGGCGTGCCGCTTCGTGGCAATTCATCGCCGACCTCCGATTGCTGACTGCAACCCGCCGATGAGCATCGATCCCGTCATATCCTGAGCAGGGGCGAGCCTGGGTTCCTTTGCAGCAACAGCATTATCCATCTTCGTATGTGTGTCGGCGGTAGCCGCGATTGCTTGCTGTGTCTGGTGCAGCAACGGTCCCAATGCCTCGCGGAGCAAACGGCGGCCGCGCAAAATTCTCGACTTCACAGTACCCACGGAAACTTCCATGATCTCAGCAATCTCTTCGTAAGAGAGCCCTTCCAGATCGCGGAGGATGACCGCGCTACGGAATAGCGGAGGAACGGTTGACAAGGCCTTGCGAACCACGGCCTGCGTTTCTTTGGTCGCGAGTTGCTCAAAGGCGTTGGGTTCGGCGTCTGTAAGGTGCATGGAAAGATCGCCTTCGTCCGGTCCCGCGTCGATTGAGACCTGATCGCGGTGATGGCGGAAGCACCAGCGGCGGTGGTTCAGGGCTTGCCGTACGGAAATCCGGTAGAGCCAGGTTTTCAGGGAACTACCGTGCCGGAAGCCTCGAATTCCCTTGAAGGCACAGAGAAAAACTTCCTGCGTCACGTCGGCCGCGTCGGCGGGATCGGACAGAATGCCGTATGCGAGATTATAGACGCTGGCGTGATAGTAGGTGACGAGCCAATCGAATGCGGCATCCGAACCGGACTGAAGTTCGCTTACAAACTCCGCTTCATCCCTTACCCACGGCAAACTCTGCGCTAGCTCGGACATGGTCTGCGCCGCTCCCGTCCTGGATTGCGCTCTATCCCGCTAATCCCTTAGACACCGGCACCACCCAAATGTTACCAGATTTCGCCATGCCGAGAGTGAGTCCTTGGTACCAGTATCGACAGGCGCCGAAGAGTCTCAGAATGGCGGGATTTAGCTCTCCTTCACGGGATTTGTGGTTACCAGGATTCTCAAGGCTTCGAAGAGAAAACAGGCGCCGAGGACCTCGAACAGCGGTAACGCTAACGCAGCAGGTTTATGCGCCAGTTTTAACTTGACAACGTTTACATTCAGACATATAAGCACGCTCAGAAGTCACGGTGGGCCGTGTCCGCGCTGCCTATGGTTTTCGAGAGGTTTGACTGCACCGTTCCGATAGCGCGCCTGCTATCTATCCAGCCGCAGATGTGTTTTCACAAATTGCAAACTGAGGGGTGTTGCACATGAAAAGGAAGAGTGTAGGGTTTGCGTCGGCGATAAGACGTAATGCCTTTCGGCTCATCGTCTTGCTGTCGATCCTTGCCGTTTCGTCCGGGCTTGCCTTCGCGCAGTCCGATCTAGGAACCATTTCCGGCTTCGTGAAGGATCAATCGAACGCTGTAATCGCCAACGCCAAAATCACACTAACCAACCAGAGCGGCGTGGAGCGCTCTACAACTACAAATGAATCGGGCTACTACAGCGTAACGAACCTTCCGCCGGGATTGTATAGCGTCAAGGCCGACGCAGCCGGTTTCCAGCAATTCGAGAGCGACAGCAACAAGCTGGATTCGAGCGCGAACTTGCTCGTGAACGCGACGCTGACGATAGGCGCCTCCTCTCAGAAAATCACGGTCTCGGCAACGGCCGAAGCTCTGCAAACCGAATCGGCTTCCGTTCAACAGCTTGTGACGCGCTCGCAAGTAGATGCGCTCGAGCTCAATGGGCGCAACCCCATTTTCATGGCGAATCTCGTTCCCGGCACGCGCGGCGGTACGCTGGCCGGCCTTAGCTTCAATTTCAGTCAGGGCCCCTCAAACATCGATGGCGCACGAACGGGAGACAGTATCATCACGCTTGATGGAGCTCCCGCGGTGCGGACTCGCTCGAATGGCACCAGCATCGGCGCGGCCGACGTTGACTCGACGCAGGAAATCCAAATCATGACGACGGACTACGCGCCTGAATATGGCCGTTCGTCCGGCGGTCAAATCCGCATTACGTCAAAGAGCGGCACGCAAACGTTCCATGGCGCGGCATACGAATACGTCCGCAATACCATCCTCAATGCAAATAGCTGGCAACGGAACAACGCTTCCGCTACCAAAGGCATCACCGCTCCGGTCCACTACAACCAGTTCGGATACAACATCAGCGGGCCTCTTTACATTCCCGGGCACATTAACACGAACAAAACGAAATTCTTCGGATATTGGGGCGAGGAATGGGTGCGGTATATCTTTACAGATCAGGCCGGTACAGCCACCGTTCCAACGGCGCTAATGCGTCAGGGAAATTTCAGCGAACTGCTCAATCCGAGTAATATTTTCTACGGCCACGCCGTCCAGCTTGTTGACCCGAAGACCGGCAACGCGTTCCCTGGCAACATCATTCCAGCGCCGGGAAGCGTATCGAGCGGTTCGGTGGCGAGCGCCAATGGCCTGGGTATCCTCAACTCGTACCCGCTGCCGAACCTGACTACACCGATCGGCAAACAAAACTGGCTGTTTTTCGCGAAGCATCCGCAATATCAGCGCAAAGATACG
>DATEGW010000193.1:0-10162 GCA_035279845.1 Candidatus Acidiferrales bacterium
TACCGCGGGTTCTTCATCAACGACGAAGACCTTTTGACAGGCTGGGCGCCCGGCGAAAAGAAAGACCACACGGGCATTTCTCTCGATGTGTGGGACAAGATCTTCGAAACCATCCTAAGGCTCAAAGGAAACATGGTCGCGCCCGGAACGTGGATTTTTCCAGACGATCCGCAGGTCAAACTAGCTGGCGAGCGCGGACTCATTTTGACTCAGCATCATGCTATTCCGCTGGGCCTGAACGTGGCTCGCTGGCCGAAAGATGTTCCGTACTCCTACACGGAGCATCCCGAAATTCTCGACCGCGCATGGAAAGACGCAGTTGCCACGTATCCTCACGATCAGGAAGTGTTGTGGACCGTGGGCCTGCGCGGATTGTCCGACGCAAGCTACGCCGCGTTTGATCCGAGCGTACGCGGCAATGACAAGGCCCTGGGCGAATTGATCACGAAAGCCATCGCGGACCAAATGCAAATCGTTCGCGCCCAACATCCTGACGCGAAATTCATCACCAGCCTTTGGCAAGAGGGAGCGCGGCTGGTACAAGAAGGCTATCTGAAAATCCCGCCGGAAGTCGGTACCGTCTGGGCCGATACCGGCTACGGCTATTTACAGGACAAGGGGCTCGTTACGACCGGCCAGGGAGCCTACTACCACGATGCGATGATGAACGGCATGGCCAATCAGCTCACCGAAATGGTCCCCGTTGAGCGCATTGATTCTGAACTCGGCCGCTACATCAAAGCGGGCGCCACCAATTATCTGCTGCTCAATACCAGCGACATCCGGCCCGTTTCGATGACGGCGAAAGCCATTATGGACATCGCTCGGAAAGGAATGTCGTCCGACGCCGGGCAGAGCGATTCGTATTATCGCCAGTGGTCATCAGACGAATTCGGATCGAAGGCCGCGTCGCAGGTGGCCGAAATCTATAAGGAATATTTTGACGCGCCAGCTCATCGCCCCGGTGCCGAACCAACGCTCGAATACGGCGATAACTACTATCAGACCGAAGCTCGCCGCTTCTTACTGGACTATATGGTGCAATTCCCGCTCTATTCTCTGCCGGGCCAGGCGCCCACTTGGCAGAATGCGCGAGTAGTGGCCGACGGCTCCCACGCCCCCGGCGTGCCGAATCTAGCCGACTCATTGAAAGCCGAAATCCAGCGTTGCGGTGACGCTCAGCCGAGGTGGGATGCGCTCTGGCAAAAGGCCGTCGCAGCCGCGCCGCTCGTCTCAGCCGACCGCCGCGACTTCTATCAGGCGGATGTCCTCACGATGATCGCCATCGGTCGCGAAAGCGATCGCATTCTATATTTAGTCGCACAAGCCGTTCAGGATGCTCAAGCCGGCAAGACGGAAGACTCTCTCGCGAAAACCGATCAAGCGCTCGCGGCTTTCGATGAAATTTTCAAGAATGAGAAAGCCTCCGAATACGGCAAATGGAAAAATTGGTACCGCGGCGATTGGCTGACCGGCATTCCTAGAACGCGCGAACTGCTTGAAAGTTTCAAAGCGTATCTTGCCGATCCATTGTCGCCCATGCCTCCACCGATCAATTGGGCGAACTGGGAAGCGTACTACCACATCATGCATTACGAGGGAGCGCGAAGCGCCGACGTGAATTGAAGATGCGTGCTGCTCCGATGAAAATCGTAGACCTCAGAGCGACAACAGTCAGCGTTCCGTTGGAAGCGCCCTTGCGCCACGCTAACGGCTGCCACTGGGGCCGTTTTGTCCGAACCATCGTCGAACTGGAAGCCGATAACGGCCTCGTTGGCCTGGGCGAAATGGGAGGCGGTGGCCAAGCCTGCGAAGACACTTTTCGAGCGCTCAAATCCGATCTTCTCGGATGGAATCCGTGCAGGCTCGAGGAATTAAGGTTTCGAATAAGCAATCCTACAGCCTCGCTTTACAACAATCACATTCAGATACTCGCCGCGCTTGAGTTCGCTTGTCTTGATCTGATGGGCCAGGCCTGGCAGGTTCCCGTTTCGGAAATTCTCGGTGGCCGCCTGAGGAGCCGCATTCCCTTTGCGTCGTACTTATTTTTCCGATATCCAAATCCTGCAACCGGTAAGGGCGAAGTCCGCACCATCGATGATCTCGTCTCGCATGCGCGCAAGCTAAAGTGCAAGCACGGCTTCAAAACGCACAAGCTGAAGGGCGGTGTCTTTACGCCTGAATATGAATTGGAATGCTACCGAGCGCTTGCGCGTAGCTTCCCAGAGGATCGATTGCGCTTCGATCCAAATTGCACTTGGTCGACTGAGCAAGGCATTCAATTTGCCCGCGCCATCGATGGCTTGAACAACGACTATCTCGAAGACCCTGTCTTTGGTCTGCAAGGAATGCGTCAAACGCGCGAGAGAACCAAGATAGCTTTAGCCACAAACACGGTGGTCGTGAATTTCGAGCAACTCGCCTCAAATATTCGCGACCTCTCCGTCGACGTGATCCTTCTCGACACAACATTCTGGGGCGGCATCCGCGCCTGCGTCAAAGCGGCGGGAATCTGCGACGCGTTCCAACTGGGCATTTCCGTTCACTCCTCCGGCGAACTGGGAATTCAGCTCGCGTCGATGCTTCACATGGCCTCGGTGCTCCCCAATCTGCCGTTCGCGGCGGATGCCCACTACCATGAGCTTGTCGATGACGTAATCGAAGGCGGCAAATTTAAATACGACAACGGTTGCATTTGCGTCCCAACCGCTCCTGGGCTCGGCGTCCGTCTCGACCGCAAAAAGTTAGCGGAGTACAACGAAATGTACCGCCGCCTCGGCCCCTATCCTTACGACCGCGATCCACTCCGCCCCGATTGGGCGCCCACGATTCCCAATGACCGCTGGGCGAATTTTTCAGACGATCGCAGACCTCAAATTCCCTACTGATGTCGGCGAAGTGGCATAAGCACTTTGCGGCGCCATTACAGTTACAGTCTTGTCCTGACCGACGAAGATCAGACGTTGCCGGCAGCGGCCGTGCGAGACACCTCGTCGCGATCACAGTTCCCGTGAGTGAATTCTTTGCTGTTTCATTTGCTGCAAACAGCTCGGGCGCGCCAGGCGTGCTCTTTACTCTCTTTTACTATTTGTGTGCCGTGGTAGAATCCAGCCTCCCATGCACAAAGCTGGAGAACTTCTGGGCGGCGCGGTTCGAAAAATGAAGCGCCCCGAAGCCACGATCGCGTGGCTGGTAAGCTCGTGGCCAACGATTGTAGGCAAGACTCTAGCCGCTCGGACGCGTCCTCTGCGGTGCGAAAACGGCCGGCTGGAAATTGCGGCGGACCATAAGGAATGGAAGAGCCAGCTCGAGCCCATGACTCAGGAATTTTGCGCGCGCATCAATCAGGCCTGGGGCGGGAAGCTCGTGAAGGAAGTAAAATTCGTCGCGACGCCGCGCACCACAAGCAAATCCAAGGACGGCGCCAAGCCCGGCCTAAAGCGCGCCACCCGCGAATCCGACAACGAGCATCTCCCCTTCATACGCCGCCGTAAATAAACCGCGGTCCGGTTCTCCCAAAAAGCTGGATTCCCGCTGCCCGACACAGCAGAGTTTCGCTTGTCCGGGTTGCCGGCCTGAGATTTTCCTCGCCTTTTGGCTTCCCAGCCTCTCTGCTTCTTTTAAGCCGCCATTCGCACCAAAATTGCCCGTTAAAGCCGTTTTTATGTCGGCAAACGCGGCATTTTACGTCAAGCCGGTTGACGCTATCGGAGCACAAAATGGCAGACCCTCCGGACCTGGAGTTAGCAGCGCAATGCTTCCGATCCTTCGCAGACCAGTCCTATACTTCCGTTGCCTCCTCTACCTCCTATGCTTCCTGTCGGTTCGGATTTCGCAGCCTAGTCAGCGTAGATCGGCAGGCAGAGCGGAGGCTTGACGTGGAAATCGAGGCGAGCAATTTCTGCAAGTGCCTTCTGCAACATAGCGCTGTCGCAAGCCTCAAGCGTCATAACGAACGACAATTCTGATTCGGGGAAACCGGGTTTTTGCAGCACCGCGTCAATGCCGATCCGATACTTCGCAAGCACCGTAGCAATTTCCGCAAGAATCCCCGGGCGATCGCGTACAACAAACCTTAGATAATGCGGCACGGTAAAACCACCGCTCACCGTATCGGGTACCTGCGGCACGATGGGCAAGGTCTCTGAAGGCGCTCCAGCCGTTCGCGCGATGGAATAAAGATCCGAAATCACGGCGACGGCCGTCGGATCACCGCCCGCACCATATCCTGAAAAAAGCATTCGTCCCGCGTATTCGCCGGTAGCCATCACGAGATTTTGGCTGCCCTCCACGTGCGCCATCATCGACGTAAGAGGAATGACAGCGGGCTGCACAGCGGCGAAAAGACGAAGCCCGTCTTTCGTGTCTTTCTGCGCCAGCGAAAGCTGGCGGATCGTGCAGTTCAGTTCGCCGGCGTACAGAAAATCCACAGAATCGATTGTAGAGATCGAGCGAGTGAGAACCTGATCGTCGTGCACGTCCACACGAAGACCGGCCTGCGCGAGAATCACGAGCTTGGCGCGTGCATCGTATCCCTCGACGTCCGCCGTCGGATCGGCCTCGGCGAATCCCAATTCCTGGGCTTCTTTCAGCGCCTCGTCGAACGTTGCCCCGGTCGAATCCATCTTGGTGAGGATGAAATTGCATGTGCCATTAAGAATGCCCGCAATTTTGAAGAGCCGGTCGCCCGAGAGGCCTTCCTGAATGCCGGTAATCGCCGGGATGCCACCAGCGACGGAAGCTCCGAATTCCAGGCGCCGCCCGGCGTCGCGCGCGGTCTTCATGAGTTCCCCGCCACGGCGGCAAATCAACTGCTTATTGGCGGTAACAACCGACTTTCCAGACCGAAGCGCCCGATCAATCCACTTGCCCGCTGGATCGAGACCACCGATCAGCTCAATCACGATGTCAGCGTCCGACGAAAGAACGTCCTCGATATCCTCTGTCCATTCGATCCGGCCCGGCAGCCCGTCCCTCTTCTTGCGGGCGATGTTGCGATTAAAGATGTATGTCAAGACAAATGGGCTATTCGGGTCAGCGGATAGAATCTTCGCCACGGACTTCCCCACAGTGCCGTAGCCGACCAGCGCAACTTTCCATTCCTTGCGCGAGGGCACAGGCTTTCTCTGAATCGAGACCGTGGCTGTACGAACATGTTTTGAACGCGTTTGCGGCACGAACCTACCTCTCTGGGTTTCTTTGAACTCGCAGCGGACTACCGGACCAAGTGTGACAAATCGCCCTTTGCCCTTCCAGAGGATACCATTCTGTGTCAAATCCGAAGCAGTTCGGTGGGTTCTCGTTACGTTGATGCGCCAGGGGCGGCGCCTGCCAGTCCAAGCGCGCCGGCAACCTCGCGCATTGCGGCGATACAAAAGGCGATGTGCTCTTCCAAGGGGACACCAAGCTCCTCGGCGCCCTTGTAAACGTCGTCCCGGCTCACGCCACGGGCAAATGCCTTGTCCTTGAGCTTCTTCTTCACTGAAGAGGCTTCCACTTCGTGAATGCTCTTGCTTGGCTTTACGAGCGCGCAAGCCGTCAGGAAGCCAGAAAGCTCGTCGCAAGCGAAAAGGGCATGATCGAGCGGCGAAACGCGGTCAACGCCCGAGTAGTTAGCGTGCCCGAGAATCGCATGAATCACCTCCTCCGGATAACCTTGCTCCCGAAGGATCAAGGTTCCGGCATAGGGATGCTCTTGAGTGGGGTGGTGCGCGTCGTTCGGCCACTTTTCGTAGTCGAAATCGTGCAACAGGCCCGTAAGTCCCCAAAGTTCTTCGTCGCCGCCAAGCCTTTTGGCGTAGGCGCGGACACAGGCTTCGACAGCGAGCGCATGTTTGCGCAGGCTGTCGCTTGACGTGTATTCGCAAAGCAGCTTCCAGGCATCGTTCCGGTGAGGCATTCGCTCGCTCCATGAAGCGATACGCTAACACAACCGATAAGAAGTTTGAGTCAACGAAAAAAACTGAGTACTGCTGGTAATAGTATTCATGGGCTGTGGAAATTGTGGAAAACTCGGTGCGCGTGCCGATTGAGTTATGCAGCAAACCGCGCAGACGCAAGATGGCATTGTGTTTAGAGCGTTATCGGACGCGAATCGTCGAGGCGAACAAATCCGAAACCCACTTGCTCGCTTAGAAACGCACGCAAACTTCGTATTTGTAACGCTAAGACGGGTATGGCTAGAATGAGTGCCGGTGGAGGAGCAAAATAGGGCTTGACAATAAATGGCACGCTGTGGAGAATCCCTTCGCGCCAGCTATCTGCCTTCCCTGAAAGTGTCACCTCCCCTTCGCTTCACCGGATCGTCTACAAGGAGAACCGGTGGCGGAAAAAGATGGTTTAGAAGCCAACACAGCAATGGACCGTGAAGTCATACGTTGTCAGGTATGCGGGTTGGTGCAGTATCGCACGCGCACAGGGAATTGCCGCCGGTGCCTGCGCCTGCTCCCACCCACGGTGACGTTCGTCATTCCGACGCCGTCGCCGCAAGACTTGCCGGGCGATGACCGGCAACTGTTCGAGAACTGGCCCAACCGCGAAACTGTGGAGAACATTGGCCAGCGTATACGACAGTTGCGCGAATCGCGTGGCATGACGCAGAGCCAGTTGCAGGCGCGCTCGCGCGTCTCCCGTTCGTACTTGTCCAGGATTGAGAGCGGACAGATGACCCCCAGCCTTGGCACGCTCGAAAAGATTGCCGAAGCCTTGGGTGTTGGCCTGAACCGTTTCTTTATTCCGGAGTCGAATGGCGAGACCGTGCTCGAAGACCCCTTCATTCAGGGACTTCGACCGTTCCTGCGGCAGCTCGATTGGACTCAGTGGCAGGGCATTCTCAGAAGGTTGCAGGCGATAAGCGAGCACGTCAATACGAGCCAACAGGTTCGTCCGCTGCCGCCGCAGCCCGCTGTGCGAGTTGCCACTGGGCTCCCGAGGCGTCAGGTGATTCAGCCGGGGCACGTCGCGGCTGTGAATCGCTGAGTTGGCTGTCTAGAGTTTCGCTCTTCGCCTGAATTTCGGGGCGAAGCCGGTCGGCGCGAGCCGTGTCAGTACACGCTCGGGCCGACGCAACCGGCGCTTTAGATGCGCGCTCTAGTTTGCCCGCAGATCCTCGCCCATCAACCTCCCCGAGAACCTTCGCATAGCTTCGTTCGGAGTTCGGCTGTAGGGTTTCGCCGACAGTGTATCGTTCCTATTTTTTCGGCGCCACATTGTCGATGACGACGGTCGCTTCCTCGGAACGGAAGTTGACGCGCTCGGGCGGACCACTGCCGTCACCTCGGTACGTGAAAACGAACAAGCCATGGATATGCTCTCGCTTCATCTTGGAGCAAAGGTCCGCGCGACACACAAAGTCGCCGGGCCGATCTACGTACGCCACAAACGGTGTTGCAAAGCCGGAAGGCAGAAGCACGCGAACGGCGCGCTGCGCCGACGCAGAAAAACTTCCGTCGAATATAGCCTCGGTGATCTTTACGTTGATCTCATCGCTCGCCGTCAATGTAATGTTCCCCTTCGATCCTGCGAAGTCGATGACGAAACCATCGACGTCGACCAAGCCCGCTGTATTAAAAACTTGAGCGCGTGCCTGGGATGTTGCAACGCGCACCGGGCCGCTCATATTGCGGACCTCGACAGGTGCGAACGAGCCGTTTATAACGAGTTGCTCATTTTCCGGTGACTCGAGAAGGAACGAACTCATGACGTATGGCGCGATCTCCGGACTAAGACGGTTTAGAGATATGAGTGTACCCTGTCGTATCATGTTTACCTGCTTCTGATGGTCAACGGCTTCTGCCTCTGTATTACCATCGCCGCGAGCGCAGAAGCTCATCGCCAAGTCCTTGCGATCACTTCCGACAACAGAAACCTCATTGCCAGCATCGGCCACAATGGTGAGGTTTGGCGCTTCGAAGGCGGGAAGAGTGAGTTGCTCGGCAAGAGTTCGCGAATAGAGCGCTTGGTTCGCAATTGATAGGTAAGACCCAGGCCTTCCGTTTGGAATCTGGCCAGGAGTTCTGTCTGTACACTCGAATTTGACTGGGCGCGGCACGAAAAGGAACTCGGGGGCGGCCTGAGTGTCGTAGTCGCGTCGAGAATTTGATCCAGAGCAGGCGAAGAGAGCAATGACGGGAAGCAAGAGGCTGTGCCAATGGCGCGGCATCGTATGCACCTCATTTATCTTCATATCAGCTAAAGGCTGAAATTCCGGTGATTTCGTTGCCGATGATAAGGGTGTGGATGTCGTGCGTGCCCTCGTAAGTGTAGACGGATTCGAGATTGGCCATATGGCGCATGACGCAAAAGTCGTCCACGATGCCGTTTGCGCCGAGGATTTCGCGCGCCAAGCGGGCGGTTTCGCGAGCCATCCAGACGTTATTCCGCTTCAGCAGCGAGATTTGGGCGCTTTGGAGGCGGCTTTGGTCTTTTAGCTTGCCCGCGTGCAGGGCGAGAAGCTGCGCCTTCGAGATTTCGGTGATCATCCAGACTAGCTTCTCCTGGACGAGCTGGTGCGAGGCGATCGGATGATTATTGAACTGTTTTCGGTCTTTCGAGTAACGGAGGCCGGTCTCGTAGCAGGCGAGGGCGGCACCTATAGCTCCCCAGCCGATACCGTAGCGAGCCTGGTCGAGGCAAGAGAGCGGCCCACGTAAACCCGCGACGCCCGGCAGGACACTTTCGGCCGGGACTGTGCAGTCGGTCATCGCCAGTCCGGCGGTGATGGAGGCGCGCAGCGATTGCTTGCCGTGAACTTCCCAGGACTTGAATCCCGGAGTCCCCTTCTCTACCAGGAAACCACGAACCTTCTCCTCTTCGCATTTGGCCCAGATCAGGGCAACGTCTGCGATGGAGCCGTTGGTGATCCACATCTTTTCGCCGTTGAGGACGTAGCTGTCGCCCTTTTTCACGGCTCGCGTGAGCATGCCGCCCGGATTGGAACCGAATTGCGGCTCGGTGAGGCCAAAGCAGCCGATTGCTTTGCCTTGCTGCAGCAGGGGCAGCCATCTTTCTTTCTGGGCATCCGAGCCGTAAGCGTGGATGGGATACATAACGAGCGCCGACTGGACGGAGGCGAAGCTGCGGACGCCAGAGTCGCCGCGTTCCAGTTCCTGCATCACAAGACCGTACTCGATGTTGGACATACCGGCGCAGCCGTAGCCTTGAAGGTTTGCGCCGAAAAAGCCTAGCTCGGCCATTTGCGGGACAAGCTGCATGGGAAATTTGCCCTCCCGGTTGGCTTCAATGATTACAGGCAGGACTTGCTCGTCAGTAAACTTGCGAGCGGTCTGGCGGGCAAGCTTTTCCTCGTCGCTCAGGAAGAAATCGACGTCCAGGAAATCAAAGCCGACCATCGAAGAAATCCCTTAAACACTGTCGATTAGAAAAGGAACTTTCATTGTAAATGCTCGGCTTACGTGCATTTCTAATCGCGCCACTGTCGATTAGGAATTTACCTTTCGTAGCCCGCTTGGCGAGCGTTTTACCGCCTCCCTCACCGCCGAACCATAGCGCTTCCCGATTCCGATGGCAAGAACCAGTACTCCTTTGTCGATTAGAATATGTCGATTTTGAGTTTGGCCATTCGACGAGTATATAGGACGAGCAAATAGCTGCAAGCTCATCTCGAGAGGAGAATGGAGATCCATGGCGACAGCAATGCAGCAGGGAGTGGTGGCTTCAGAGGTGTCGAAAGGAAGAGTGTGGACAGGGCGTGTGTTGAGTTTGCTTGCTGTGCTGTTTCTACTGTTCGACGGAGTGACGAAGGTGATGAAGGAGCAGAACGTGATGGCGGCGGCCGCTCAACTCGGGTTCCCCGGCTGGACCATGCCGCTGATTGGAGTCATCTTGCTCGTTTGCACGCTGATCTATGTGATTCCGCGGACGGCCGTGCTCGGCGCCGTGCTGCTCACGGGATATCTGGGCGGAGCTGTCTGCTGTCAGTTGCGCGTGGACAATCCGGCGTTTGAAACGCTCTTTCCTGTTTTCTTTGGAATCATCGTCTGGGCGGGACTGTTCTTGCGAAAGAACCGGCTTGCGGGTTTGTTTTTCGCGCGGTGAGATCATTCAGAGGGAGCAAACGACCGGCACATCGCGGTGGCTTCGCGATCGGCCGCTACCAAGCCGACCATCGACGGGGTCTCGTGGAAGGGGGCGTTACCCGGCC
>DATEGW010000194.1:0-11239 GCA_035279845.1 Candidatus Acidiferrales bacterium
CCCGCGGGATTCCCACTTTCCCACCGCCACGGCGGCGATCATCTTCTCCCTACCTTCAACAAACCAACCATCTCCTGCCGCCGCTTCTCACTCAAGCATTTCAACCGCGCCAGGGGGATACGATGTGAGTAGGCTCTCCCAGCCCCGCCTCTCATTTGTCCTAATTTGCGCATCCGCGTATAGTTATGTATTTAGGCGATGTCCACGAAACCCACTGAGAGGCCTTCTGACGCGGCTGTGTCGCCCGACACCGCCAGAGCAGCGGATATCACTGCGAAAGTGCGGCCGGTTCTGGCTGACGCTGAGGAGATTCGCGTCCGGGCCGCGCGCGTTCACAATCTCAAGGGCATAGATGTTGTAGTCCCGCATAACGCGCTCAACGTGGTAACTGGTGTTTCCGGCTCGGGCAAATCGAGTCTGGCCTTCGATACGCTTTACGCCGAGGGCCAGCGCCGCTACATCGAATCCCTTTCAGCATACGCCCGCCAGTTCCTCGAACGCATTGAAAAGCCTGACGTAGACGAAATTACCGGCATTGCTCCTGCCATCGCCATCCGGCAGAAAAATTCCACGCGTAATCCGCGCTCAACCGTCGCGACGGCCACGGAGATCTACGATTATCTGCGGCTCCTCTATGCCCGTGTGGGTCGCACCTTCTGTCTGTGTTGTGGGCATGAAGTTCGCAAGGACACGCTGGATGAGATAGCAGAACGTGTTTTAGCCTTGCCCGAAGGCCGACGCTTTTACGTCCTGTACGAGCTGAGAATCGGTCCGGATCTTGCCGCCTCTGCGTCCGCCACGGCACGGCCTCCCGCAAAGTCATCGCGCAAAGCGGCCCGCCCCACATCCGACGCCATTCGCGACACGCTCGTCAGTCTGCAGAAGCGGGGGTTTAGCCGACTGTATCAGAGCGGGCGGGTGTTCGAATTTTCGACGCCGCAGGACTTGCTTGATGTCGATTTTGCGCGGCCCGTCTACGTGCTCGTCGATCGTCTCGCTCTCTCGCCAGAAATTCGTTCACGCTTGATGGACTCGATCGAGATTTGCTACCGGGAAGGCCGTGGGGAGGCGATCCTTGAGTTCGTTGCGGATCCGGCAGCACAAGAGAATGGGACGCCAGAGCGCCTGGTTTTCAATGAGCGCTTCGATTGCAAAAACTGCGGCGCTCAGTATCAGGAGCCGGAACCTAGGCTTTTTTCATTCAACAATCCTTACGGTGCATGCCCTCGCTGCCAGGGATTTGGCAACACCGTGGATTTCGACATAGATCGCGTCGTCCCCGATAAGAGCAAAACACTGACAGACGGTGCCATCGACCCATGGTCGAAGCCTCGCTACCGTGGCCTCGCACAAGAAATGAAGAAGTACGCCAAAGCGCAGGGCATCCCGCTGGATGTTCCCTTCTACGACCTCACACCCGCGCAGCGCGATGCAATAATCGATGGCGACCGCAAAGAAGATTATCCGGGCGTGAAAGGTTTTTTCGCGTGGCTCGAACGCAAGAAATACAAGCTGCATGTTCGCGTTTTCCTAAGCCGTTATAGAGGCTACGCGATTTGCCCCGATTGCCGCGGAACGCGCCTGCGCGCCGAAGCTCGCGCCGTAAAGGTCGGTGGTCTGGCGATCACGGAGGTCTGCCAGATGACGGTGAAGGATGCGCGCCCCTTCTTCTGCGGTCTGAAGCTGACCGAGATGGAAGCCGCAATCGCGGAAAAACTCGTCGAGGAAATCCAGCAGCGGCTGCGTTTTCTCGATGAAGTCGGGCTCGATTACGTCACGCTCGACCGGCTCACTTCCACGCTTTCAGGTGGCGAGGCGCAGCGTATTCAACTCGCCACATCGCTCGGCTCGCATCTTGTCGGCGCTCTCTATGTGCTTGATGAGCCTTCCATCGGCCTGCACCCGCGCGATACGGATCGTCTCATCGCGATCCTCAAGGGCCTGCGCGACCTCGGCAATACGCTCGTGGTCGTGGAGCACGATCCCGAAATGATGAAAGCTGCGGATCGCATTTATGACCTCGGCCCAGGCGCGGGCGAACACGGTGGCCGCCTCATCTTCTCGGGTACGCTGAAACAGATGCTCGACGCGCCCCAGTCTCTTACCGGCAGATACTTGCGCGGTGAGCTGAGGATTCCGGTACCGCAGCAGCGCCGCAAACCCAATGGCAAGTTCCTAACAATCCGCGGCGCACGCAGCCATAATCTCAAATCCGTCGATGTCTCGATTCCATTGAATGTGCTGGTTGCTGTAACGGGCGTCTCGGGATCGGGCAAATCCACCTTGGTCTATGACGTAATTCACGAAGGCCTACTTGCAAAACGCACCGGTCGCGCCTGGCAGGAGATCTGCGATCGCATCGAAGGCGACGCGTTGATCGATGCGGTGGAAATGGTCGATCAATCCCCCATCGGCCGCACGCCGCGCTCCAATCCCGCCACATATCTAAAGGCGTTTGACGCGATTCGAGACATCTTTGCCGCGACTCCAGACGCCAAGAAGCGCGGATTCACGGCGGGCCACTTCTCATTCAATATCCCTGGCGGTCGGTGCGAAGCGTGCCAGGGCGATGGCACGGTTACGGTCGAAATGCGCTTTTTGGCGGACGTCGAACTCGTGTGCGAGGAATGCCACGGTACGCGCTTCAAACAAAGCGTGCTTGACGTCCGTTACAAGGACAAGAGTATTCATGACGTGCTGCAGATGACCGTTCGCGAGGCGCTCGCGTTCTTCGCGTCCCATTCGAAAACAACGTCTCGACTCCGCGTCCTCGACGAAGTGGGGCTCGGCTATCTGCGTTTGGGGCAATCCGGCACCACGCTCTCGGGTGGTGAGGCGCAACGCCTTAAGTTGGCCGCGCATCTTACGCGTCAGGAAACAGCGGGTATTCTGTATATTTTTGACGAACCGACCACCGGCCTGCACTTTGATGACATCCAGAAGTTGCTGGCCGCATTTCGCAAGTTGATCGAGGGCCGAGCATCCGTGATCATCATCGAGCACAACCTCGACGTGATCAAAGCCGCCGACTGGGTGATCGATATGGGCCCGGAGGGCGGCGATGCGGGCGGGCGGGTGATCGCGGCTGGCACGCCGGAGCAGGTAGCGCGGAATCCGCAATCGTACACGGGAAGATATCTGGCACGGGCTCTCGATGAGAGCAACTTGCTTTCTCGCAATTGAGTCATGGCGATAGGATGAGGATGATGCGCCGAGTCGGGCCCACAATCGGCTTCGTAGCACTCGCAGCTGTCTTGGCGTTGCCGACGCAAGCGGCCGCTCAGGTGCAAGCTCCCGGAAACATTCAAGCAGAACATACAGAAGGCCAGGATCAGAACAATTCCCTTTTGACGAGAGCCCAAAGCGATCTCGACAATCAAGACTACGAGGCCGCCGCCGGAAAATATCAGGAATATCTTGCCGGCCATCCGCAAGATGCGCAGATTCACTTCCAGCTCGGCTATTGCTACACAGCTCTTCAAAAAGCCGACCTGGCGCGTACCGAATACCAAAAGGCGACAGAGTTGAACCCAGGATTCGCGCACGCATTTCTAAATCTCGGACTCACGGAATTGAGCAGCGACCCTGGAGCTGCAGCCCAAGCCTTTCAGCAGGCCAGCGACCTCATGCCGGGCCAGGAACGTCCGAAGCTGCTGCTCGCAACAGCGCTTGCGCATTCAGGAAAAACGGACGAGGCCATTGCTCAATATCAGGCGGCCGAAGCGATTAATCCCAATGATTCTCAGCTTCATCGCGATTTCGGCACGGCGCTGCTGAATGCAAATCATCTAACCGATGCGGAGAAGGAATTGCGCGCCGCCCTCACATTGGATTCGCAAGACGAAGAAACAAACCTAATGCTCGGCCGCTGCCTGCTCGCGCAAAAGAAATATGACGATGCGACCGCTCAGATTGATATCTATTTAAAATCTAAGCCGGATGACGAAAAGGCGCGATTCACGCTCGTCTCGGCTCTGATCGACGCGGCAAAATATGACGATGCTCTCGCTGAACTTGGTCGCGCAAGCCAGTCAACTCAGGAGTCGCTGCCCGCGCTAAAGCTGCGATTTGACGCGCTTGCTGGCGAAAAGCGCTACGATGAGGCTCTCGCCACATTAATCAAAGCTGCGGCAATTGCGCCGCAGGAACCGGACATTCCGGCGAAGATGGCGCAGTTGTATCTAGCAAGAAAAGACTATTCCGATGCGGCGAGGCAATTTCTCGCGTCGTTGAAAATTGATTCGCGAAACACAGCCGCAATGGCCGGTCTTGTGAGTGCCGAATATTCAGCTAATGACTATGGCGACGCCCTCAAAGCGATCGATTTGCTTTCCCAGCTCGAACCGCTTTCCATTCAGACCCTTTTTGTTCGGGCGGACTGTTACGATAAACTGGGAAGCAAATCGGAAGCTGCGGATGCCTACGACAAATTTCTAGCGGCGAATACGGATCGAAACAGCGATATGTATTTCGCAGCCTCCGAACGGAGCCGTGTTCTTCGCCGGGAATTGGGGAAAAAGCAGTAGACGGGATCATGCACGCATACCTCAGGATCTTTGGCCTCTCGTTCGTGGCAATTCTTCTTGCGTCGCCATCCGTGCTGAGAGCGCAAACGCATCAGTTGCTTCAGATCAAATTCGACCAGGAAGACGATGTAGTGCGCCGGGCAAAGCTGATGACGAAACTCAGCCGCGCGGATTTTCACGACATATTGGAGCAGGTCGCAGCGGGCGATAACACGGACGCTTTAACAACGCTGCAGGAGCTCGTCACGGACGCGCAGAGCTGCGCCACTGCGCTCGACGCACGCGAGAAAAATCCCGAGTCGCATTCGAACGGCTTCAAGCAACTTCAGATTGCCATGCGCGAATCCCTGCGCCGCCTCGACGATTTGACCGTCGGCCTTACAAGCGACGAGCAAACTCCCTTTCTGACAATCCGGAAAAAGCTCGATCAACTCAACAGGCACCTGATTCACGAACTCTTTCCGCATCAGGCGTTGCCGCCTGAACCGGCATCGGAGGCGGATGATCCGCCGCAAAATCCGGAGGCAACGCAATGAGATTGTGGAAGGCCGTGATTCCAATGTCGGCATTGGCCGCGCTTATTTCAGTTGGCTCGCTTCATGCCGCTCCGCTTCATGCCGCCGCAACGATGTCACGCGCGGCGGGCGCTCAGGGCGAGAAGGACTATCTCTCGCAAGAGGAAGCCGACAAAATTCGCGACGCGCAGGCTCCCGGAGATCGAATCAAGCTATACATGACATTCGCTCAAGACCGCCTCGACAAATTCGAATATGAACTGAATCGGCCTCAACACGAAGCTCAGTACGACGACATTCTGAATAATCTGATGAATGGTTATGTCGGATGCATCGACGATGCGGCCGATCAGATCGATGCCGCCCAGGAAAAGCAAGTCGATATTCGCGCCGCCGTGAAAGACATGAAAGAAAAAGACACCGCCTTTCTCGCCAAGCTCGAAAAATTCGATCAGGCGACCGGTTCCGATTTCGAGGCATATCGTTACACTCTTGAAGACGCCATCGAGGGCACCAAGGAAGCTATTAACGATGCGAGCGATGCGGAAAAGAGTCTGCCGCAAGGCCCTGTGCGGAGAAAACAGCAGTGAGAAAATCGCGCGGCGCGCAAGCGGTGCCCGGCGGAGCGCAAATTTTTCAGCGCCTGTATACTCGGCTTGGTTGCGACGGCCGGCCTCCGAATTTCATCGTCGAGTATCACCCCTATACCGATTTGACCCACACGATCCGCTTGCGCGAAGAAACGGCTCACGTCCGCCTTTCGGACGCATTGCGCGATGCACCGCAAACCGTGCTTGAGGCTACCGCCGCGATCCTCCTCGGAAAGCTTTACCGGCGCCATCCTCCGCTGAGTCTGGTCGAAGCGTATCGGCAATTTTCCTGTGCGCGGGCCACTCGGGCACGTTTGCTCCGATTGCGCAGCAAACGCGCGCGTCGCTCGGAACATCGTCCCGCCGGCGCGCATCACGATCTTGAACCGCTTTTCGCTTCGCTCAATTCGCAGTATTTCGATGGCGCTCTTTCCAAGCCGCGCCTCGGCTGGAGCAAACGCGTTTGGCGGACTCAGCTTGGGTGCTTCGATCCGGCGCTCCAACAAATTCTAATCAACCGCCGGCTCGATCATCCCGGCGTGCCGGAATGCGTGGTCGCCTACGTGCTCTATCACGAGATGCTTCACGTGAAGCATCCCATGAAATTTGCTCGCTGCCGCCGCGAATCGCATTCACCCGAGTTTCGCAAAGAGGAAAAGCGCTTCGCCGATTACGACCACGCCATGAAATTCCTGAAACGCCTCCCCTGCTGAGTTATCGCTCTAACATTGCCTCTTTTTTGTCGATTAGAATCGAGATTTTCATTGAGCATAAAGAATTTAGCTGCATTTCTAATCGGCAAACCGGCGATTAGAAATCGCGTTTGTTTTGCTCGTCGCAGGTTTTTTAGGCCTTGTTCGCCATATATTCGTTTTCCCCCGCTGGCAATTGCGATTAGAACCATGCCCCTGCTTTTATTTTCATAGAGTTACGCCCGGTTTTAATTCTTTGCAGTTGCGATTAGAAATTGTGACCGGCGGCTTCTGATTAGTTTGGTGTACGTTCATTTCTACTTCCCGCCTCCCCTCGTCACGCCACCCTTTCCCATTTTGGAACTCGAAAGCCAACAAACAGCTTTCGATTTAAAAACGGCCAAGGGTAGCATCCGAAAAATTCGATTTCAATTGTGGGAAATACGGACATAGTACTCGACTAAGAGGATTTTCAGCGAGTGACTCCTCGGCTAAAGTTGGGAGCAACCACCACTCAGTTCGGTGAAGGTTCTTCGATGTGGTCAATAACCAGAGTCTTCACCGGAGCGTTCGTCGGCACGAGTTTCAGGCCGAGCTGGTCTTTCAGGGCTTCGGGGAAGCTAGGGCCGTTCGCGTCGGGTTTGAAATTCGGATTGGCGATTCCCTCAGGCGAGTATTCGATCGCGAAGTCGACGTTTCCCAAACCTGTTTGGTCAATCACCGGTTTGTCTATGCCCGAACCGGCCAACGAGATCAACCAATCGGCCACGAACGACATGCTGGCATTGCGCGCGCCGAAGCGCACGCGGCCAGGGGCGCTCGACTTCATCGGCACGACCACGCCGCACCGAATTGGGAAGCCATCCGGACTTGTTTGCGCGCCGGCAGAAGCGTCGGGTTCACACGGACGACTCTCGGGATCCGTTCGCAGTTGACGTCCGAGTTTGCTTGGATTCGCGATCACTAGTGCGAACACCGGCTCTTCTTTGGTCTCGAAGTGAGCAGCTAGTTTGAAGCGGTCTGCAAGCAGAGCCTGCATCATTAACCTGTATTGATCTTTGGTCGGATTCCCGGCCGCGCGTCCTTGAACGTCATATCGTTTATTGCTTATGGAAGCAGGAAGCTGCTTTTCGACCGACTTGTACTGATGTTGGGTCAGCTTATAGGCGAAAACCAGATATTCCGTGAACCACTGGTTCCTAGCCGAAAATAGCCCGCCGGTCGCGGCAAAATCGTCCGCAGCATTTAGCGTGACATTGCTATGGAAATTTGCCGCCGTTGGCTCGTCTTTGTCCTGCTTCACCGAAGCGACTTCAAAGGCCATCTTGCCGCCCGCGGCCTTTTCCCAGTCCGCAGTTGCCGGCGATTGCGCGGAAACTTGAAGACCGTCCGTCGGCTGGCGATTGATATTGTCCACCACGATGATTCGGGACGGAACCTCTGCGCGCCGAAGCTTCAGCCCCGCCTCTTCCTGTAAGGCGAGAAAGACCGTGGAAGGAAGATCGTCGACACTCATGTTCATCCGCTTCGCCATGGCCGCCGCGAGTTGGTCATCGTCGGGACGCCATAGTAGGTTGACGTCGAATCCGCCGGATATGCGGGTATTGTCGACAACGGGTGCTCCGAGAACTTCTCCCAGCGCTGTCGCAAGGTCGGACATTGGCATGTCATGGCCCGCGATCAACGTAGTGCCACGGCTGCGCCCGCCAGATTTCGGATCCGCGGGGTCCGACGGTTTCAACAGGAGCTTTCGGCCGCTAACCAGCTCATATCCAGAGACAGCGCCTTGTTCCTCGTGCCACCTCATTCCGAAACGGTCAATCAGGAGGTTTAGCCACATTTCGTTTACATCTTTTTGGCTGAATGGCCCTCCGTCGGGCATTTTCGCTTCAGCGTCAAACCTCTGTCCGTCCAGCCACGCAGGCGCTTTCAGCGCATAATCGCTTACCGAGAACGCCATCTCAACGAGCTGCCTAAGAGGCATATTTTCCAAACGAAGAGTTGTTCCGACCCGCGAGATCCTAAAATTCATGCCGGCTTCCGGTGCGCGTCCGGGCTTGATGGCGGCGACTTCAAAGCGCAACGAGCCTGTCTGCTGTGATTGTTGCGCGGCGGGCATACCTAACAAAAGTGCGGCATTATCCCGCAACTGTCCCAGCAGCACCGGCGCTGCCACCACGCATAGCGCTGCTGCACCCAGCAGCAGTTTCTTCGACCACGTGATCCGCATTAGCGTGCGCGCAGTGACGATATCGACGACGCGTTTCTTTAAATCGGCTCCGGTGACTCCGGCCACGCAGGACAGCGGAGATTCTATGCAAAATCGGCATGTCCTAAGGACACCCTCGGCATATGCATCGGGGCGTGCTCCCAAAGCGAGTACGGTTTCATCGCAGGCACGCTCTCGTTCCTCGATCATGCGACGCTCCATCCACCATGCCAGCGGATGAAACCAAAACAGCGCTTCCACCAGCATATGCAAAGCGGCAGTGGCGTTATCGAAGCGACGAGCATGTGCCAATTCATGCGCCATGATTGCTTCGATGTGCTCGTGCTCCAGCCGCTCCGAGAGCCGTTCCGGCCAAACGAATACCGACCGAAAGATGCCGAAGATACTTGGCTCCGACGGTTCTGCCGAGAGCCGAAGGCGCAGCGGTGAACTATGGCCGTTGCTCACGCGAGCTTCCAACCTGCGCAGAATTTCAAGCTCACGTCCGTGGACCACAGGAACAGTTTCATGCAAACAAATCGAAGCTTTTCGCCAACGTTGGAACCAGATAATCAGGATCGTCAGAGCCCCAACGAGCCAAAGAGCAACTAAGATGGCGGGGATATCGGCCGCGATTCGTTGCGTCAGTGTCAACGTCTGGACCACTGAAGCGATCGGACCCGCTGAGATATCCGCGAACGGTTGCTCCGTAACTTTCATTGCCGCATAAACGGCGGGCGCAACTGGCTGCGTCGGCTGTGGCAACAGACCGCCCAGAGCGATCAGAAGAGAGAAAGGAATCAGGAACTTAATGGACGCAACCAGCCAGATGCCATATCGCACGCGGGCGGAGTTTTTGCGCAGCAGGATCGTCAGGAGCCAGGCGGCTGCAGCAAACGCGGTCGATTGCCAGAGGTGATTGGCCAGCGCCGGACCGAAAGAGGCTAGATAGTTGTTCATTTTGATTTGCCTCCCTTCTTCAAATCCTTGAGGGCCTTTTCGGCAAACTCCACATCGTCCATGGTCATCTTGCCAGTCTCAATTAAGCGGGCAACAACCGGACGTGATTCGCCGCCCAAAATGGCGAGCAACTCATCAATCACCGGTTTCTGCGCGGCCTCGCGCGTGATCGCAGGCTCGAACATGTGAAAATTTTCTGATAGGCGTATTCGCTTCAGCGCACCTTTTGCTTCCAGGCGATACACCATCGTCTGCACCGTGCTGTAGGTGGGCCGCTTCTTTGCAGGAAAGCCTTCCAGCATTTCTCTAATCGAGGCACGGCCTTTGGTCCACAGGGTGTCCATGATCACGAATTCAAGCTTGGTCAGTCTCAGGCGGTTTTTCATGCAGCTGCGACCCTTTAGTATTACTATAGTCGTATACCTATGACTACTGTCATAGACAGTATTATGCAGGTATAACGCTGTCAAGCACAATCGATGCGTAAAGGGGGCATGCAGACTTGACGGAAACTCGATCTACAGAAAACACAAAAACAAAAGCGCCCGCCAAAACCATATGGCGGCCGCTACATAAACTAACGGCAAAAGCACCTGCCAAAGAGCGGTCGCGGCAGGCTAGCGAGCGACGGCGCACAAATCGGGAAACCCGGCCGATCGGGGGACCTGCCTTCGGCGGCAAGTCGGTGTTCGCAGGGAAACCTGAGGCGAAGCTACGAGGCGCCTTCCTGGTTTTCGGCTAGTTGCTCGAGTTGGCGGTGCCAATCGAGTTGCTTGACGATGGCGGCGTTTTGGCGCCAATTGGGCTGCACTTTGACGAAGAGTTCGAGAAAAATGTGCGCACCGAGGATTTCTTCGAGGTCTTTACGGGCTTCGGTGCCGATTTTTTTCATTGTTTCGCCGCGCTTGCCGATCAGGATGCCCTTCTGCCCTTCCCGCTCGACATAGATCGTGGCGCGAATGCGAATCAGCCTTTCTGTCTCGTCGAAGGTGTCGACGAGGACGGCGATGGCGTGCGGCACTTCATCTTTGGTGGCGAGAATCGCCTTTTCGCGCACCAATTCGGCGGCAAGGAAGCGTTCAGGCTGATCCGTAAACTGATCCGGCGGAAATAGCGGCGGCGATTCGGGCAGATGCGCGAGCCAGCCTTTCACCACATCATCGCAACCTTCGCCTGCCTGCGCGGAAATCGGATATACCTCGGTGAATTCGAATTCGCGACGGAACCGATCGATCACCGGCAGGACCATCTGCTTTCGCATGCGGTCGATTTTATTAAGGAGAAGAAAGACAGGGCCTTTGAAGCGCTTGATCCATTCCAACGTAAACGCGTCGCCGGGACCGAAATTCGCGGTTGCGTCGGCGATGAGCGTGAGCACGTCAATACCTTCGAGCGCCTGCGCCACCTCGTCCATCATCTGACGATTGAGGATGCTGTCCGGCTTGTGAATTCCGGGCGTGTCGACAAGCACAATCTGGGCGTCGTCTCGATTTACGATGCCTTGAATGCGATTGCGTGTGGTTTGCGGGCGCGGCGAGACGATCGAGACCTTGCGACCGACGAGCGTATTGACGAGCGTCGATTTGCCGGCGTTGGGCCGGCCTACGATTGCGATGAATCCGGATTTGAAGGGCATGTGAAGATCAATTCTACGCCCAATGACAGGTTTATTTCGGGCGATTGGAGATTGTACGTTGGAGAAAAGAAAGAGAGGTCCTTCGCTTCGCTCAGGATGACGAATTTTCTT
>DATEGW010000195.1:0-3973 GCA_035279845.1 Candidatus Acidiferrales bacterium
GCACCCACGGGTGAGTCCGAAGCTTTTGAATCTGTTCACGGACATTGCGATCAAGGTCCTGAAACGCGAAGAAGTGCGCAGGTGCGATGGCGGCGGTTCCCGTGTGGGCCTGGATTCGGGCTCGCATATCGTCCTCGTTGGTCTTCGTGAGGCCGCAATCCGTGTGATTGATCACCATGAACTCTTCGGTGCCGAGGAAATAGTGGGAGACGAGCAGGGACCGCAAGGCATCGTCCGTGACAATGCCGCCTGCGTTGCGGATGATGTGCGCGTCTCCGGTTTTCAGGCCGAGCGTGCGGATGGAGAAACGAGTATCCATGCACGTCAGCACGGCGAGCTTTCGCTGAGGGCGCGGGGTCAACTCCCTCAACTCATGCGTGTGGGCATAAATCTGGTTCGCTGCGAGAACTTCGTCAATTACGCTCATAGTATGGAGTTTTATTGTAACGAATCGGGAACCGCATCAGGGCAGGGAATCGCAAAAAGTTTTTGCGTCTATTGCGCGCGCAGTTTCACCGTTTCATAGAGGACGATCGATGCGGCGACGCCCGCATTGAGAGATTCAACTTGTTCGCTCATGGGGATCGCGATGCGGGCGTCGGCTGCGTGCTCGACCTCTGCGGGCAAACCCGCGCCTTCGTTCCCAACGAAAATCGCGGCGGGGCCGGCAAGGCATTCGCGTAACAAATCTGCGTCCACGCAACCGCGCTGCTTTGCGCTGGCGGCGATGATCTTGGCGCCCGAAATCCGCAATTGCGCGAGGACGACCGAGACAGCGAGTCCGCGGAGCAGCGGAAGGCGCAGTGCCGAGCCTGCGGAAGCGCGCAAAGCCTTAGGCGACCACGGATCGGCCGTGCCTTTGGTGGCGATCACGCCCGTCGCCGCAAAGGCTTCTGCCGAACGAACGATTGTGCCGACGTTGCCGGGGTCCTGAATGGCGGTCATCACCACGATGAGGGGCAGCTTACCTTCGCGGACGTTGGCGTAGGCCGCGTCGCGACGCGCAGGACCGCGAAGGGTGTCTTCGAGTCCCCAAACGGGCTGTTTAAAGAGTGCGGCGATGCCTTGCGGCGCTTCCGTACCGGAAACGCCCGCGAAAAGTTTGTCCGTGGTACGAAAGATGCGGCTGCGCGGGATGCCTGCGTCGCTTTTGCTGGCCACGTCGAGCACATGGGCGAGATCGTGCTCCCCAGATTCGCTCACAAGGAGGGCGCGTGCTTCCAGATTGGAGGCGAGCGCATTCTCAACGAGCTTGCGGCCCTCGATCGCTAGGGGATCGCCTTCCTTGGGACCGGCGCCCTGAAGCGCCGCACGAAAGGATTTCAGCCATTTGTTGTCGCGGCTAGTGATGACTTCATCTGCCATGACTGCAAACTCTCCGGCGGACGTTTTTCGGATCGAAAGCGTAGCAAACGTGAAGCGTGCCGTAAACTCTGCAATATCTGCTGCTTGCTTAGAGACGTGTGGGCTGATATGTTTAGCATCGGCTTTCGTGCAGGTGACAGACGAAGCTTGGCGTGAGCGAATCTTTGGGCGCAGAAATCCTCAAAATTTCCCCGGATAGTCCGCAGCGCGGTGTGATCGACTATGCCGCTGGCTTCATTAAGCGGGGCGACGTGGTCGCCATCCCGACGGATACCTTTTACGGCCTCTCGGCGGATCCGTTCAATCTTGCGGCGATTGAGCGTGTTTTCCAGATAAAGGGCCGGCCGGAGAACCGCGCGCTGCCGATTCTGGTCGAATCGGTCGAGCAGGCGGTGCAGCTTGCGCGCGATGTTCCTGACGTTTTTCTGACGCTGGCGCACAAATTCTGGCCCGGCGCGCTGACGATTGTAGTTGAAGCGACGCACCGTCTGCCGTTGAAGGTGACCGGCAATAGCGGTTGCGTGGCGCTGCGGTGGGCCGATTCGCGAATAACGTCTGCGCTGATTGGTGCTGTTGGCGGACCGGTCACAGGCACAAGCGCGAATCTTTCAGGACATCCTTCCTGCAGCAATGCGTCCGCCCTCGCCGATCAACTTGGCACACGCATTCCTCTAATTCTCGATTCGGGCGACACGAACGGCACGCTCGCATCGACCATCGTAAAAATTGATGGCGATGAGTGGTCGATTGTCCGCGAAGGCGCCATCCCGAACCAGCAGGTCGAAGCCGCACTGAGCTAGCTTCTCGAGTTATTTCAACCGGACGTCCGTCAGGAAATTGTAGTCGCCCGTAGGATCCAAGTTCACATTCAGGACGCGGTCAGAGCGGTACACGCAAACCGTGTCGTTGAACCACAAATTCAGATACGGTTCGTCATCGTAAAGAATCTCCTGAATCTGCCAATCGATAGCCTTTTGCTTTTCGCGATCCATTTCAGTGCTTGCTTGTGCGATCAGCTTGTCGACCTCGGGATTGCTGTAATGGCCGCGGTTGTAGCCGTTCGGCGGCATATGAGGAGAACTGAAAACAAATTGGAAGAACGACGGATCATTGTTCCCACCGATCCAACGCAACGTGTACATCTGAAAGCTGCCGTGGTTGATGTCCGAGAAAAACGTGGCGCTCTCGAGCGGTTGCAACGTAAGCGCAATGCCCACCTTCTTCCACTCGTCTGCGAGCGTTTCACCGAGAAGCCTGGGCGCTTCGTCCGTCGAAGTTTTTAGCGTGAGATGAAAGCGTACGCCATCGGCGCCGCGACGCAAGCCCGCGGCATCGAGCATTTGCTCGGCCTTCATCGGATTATAGGGTCGCGGATGAAGGTTCGGGTTATTTGCCCAACTATTCGGCGGCAAAACACCCCAGGCGATCCGCGCCTGGCCGTGCAGCAAATAGTGAATGATGGAAGCGCGATCGGTGGCATAGTCGAGTGCCTGCCGGACCTCGCGGTGCGCGAGAATCGGGTCACTGAA
Organism: Candidatus Acidiferrales bacterium; assembly: GCA_035279845.1. Taxonomy (GTDB): domain Bacteria; phylum Acidobacteriota; class Terriglobia; order Acidiferrales; family UBA7541; genus Palsa-295. Next base: position 2,895 of record DATEGW010000195.1, read on the forward strand.
ATTGAACGCGATATAAACGAGCGCTGTTCCCACTTCGTCATCGACCGCAATATTTTTGTCCTTCTTTAGCGCTACAACCATATCCGGAAGCAGCGAATTCACTCCACCGATATCGGCCGAGCCTTTGCGCAATTCGAGAGCGCGAACCACCGCGTCTGGCACGACCCGAAATCGGACGTGCTCGATAGGCTTGCCGTCCGCTGCAACGCTGAGAAGGCCATTCGTGTACCCGTAATAGTCTGGATTGCGCTCCAGATCGACTTCCTCATCCGTCGCCATGCTCACAAAGCGAAATGGTCCGCTCCCGACGGGATGCAACCTGATATCCGTTCCCGAACCCTTCGGTACGATTCCAATTGCAGGGCGGGCCATATCCCAAAGAAATGACGCGCGGGGCTCCTTCAAATGAAAAATGACGCTCAGTGGATCGGGCGCATCGACCGAGGAAATATCCTCGAACGAACTACGCTTGGTCGAGTGCACGGGACCCTTGGCAGAAGGAACGCCCGACAGAACTGTATCGAACGTGTATTTGACATCGGCTGACGTGAGCGGACGGCCATCGTGAAATTTGAGTCCCGGCCGCAGATGAAACACAAACGTCAGCGGGTTGGGCATCTCCCATCTCTGCGCGGCGTCCGGGATGATATTCATATTGTCATCGTGCGCCACAAGGCTCGAAAAAATGAGCCCGTCGATGAACTGCGCCTGCGCGTCCGCCGAAAAGCGCGGGTCTAGATTGATCGGAGCAGATTCGACGAGAAAATTCAAGATTCCGCGTGCCGGTGGCTGCGAGGAACTACTGCAGCTCGCAAGAAGAGACGCGGTGGCGAGGAGGAATGCCATCGCAGCGACAGACAACGATCTCGACGTTTTCCCAGTGCCGCTGCGTGTCTGTGGCTGGAGCTTACCTTTCAAAGGTTTTCCTTCGGCGCGTAAATGGCCGGACAATTTTGCCCATGACGACGGGGCGCGACGCTCCTGTTGCCGCAGGTATATTGTTTGGGCGTCCGTGCCACGCCTCGTACGCCAGAACCGCAAACGCAAAGGCTTCTTTGGCGTCTTCGGGCACACCGAAT
>DATEGW010000196.1:0-4130 GCA_035279845.1 Candidatus Acidiferrales bacterium
CGGGCCGTCGCTGGGTCTGCCGAAGGCGATCAGCGGGCACAACAGCTACTACGACTGGGGGCCGCGCAATTACACCGGGTCATGCATCATCATTTTTGGCGAACGCGCCGAACAGTACACGCAATATTTTCGCGACGTGCATCTTGCCGACACGATTTCCAATCGCAATGCCATGCCCATCGAGCAGTCGGTCCAGGTTTTTGTTTGCCGCAAGCCCATCGCGCCGCTGTCCGAGCTTTGGCCGCATTTTCGAATGATCATTTGAGGTCTTTTGCCTTTCGCTTCCACCCGCTGGCAATTGCGATTAGAACTGGTCCCTCCTCTTTGTTTTCATACAGTTACGTCGATTTTTAATTCTTAGCAGTTGCGATTAGAAATGGAGCTTATAGGTTTCAGGTTATGGGTTAACCGGCGCTCAGAACTTGATGCATATGTCCTCATTGCTGCCGCGATTCGCCTCCCGCTGAAATTTCGGTGTGACCGGCAAATTCAGCTTAAAAACGACCAACGGTAGCAAGCGCAAAATCCGATTTCAATTGTGGAAAGTACGGACACAGTACTTCCTTGGTGCCGCTGGATGGACGTGCTTCGGGCCTGGGATATGGAATGAAGGCAGAGGATCGCGGCGCAGGCGGGGCGCAGCGAGCATGCGCCCCTGCGGCACCGTTTGCGTTGCGAGCCTCATGCCGAGTGCGCAAGACGCCGCTGAGAGGCTAAGCCGGCATTTTGAATCCATTTGGTGTTTGAGCCAGGTAACGTGGCAGAATGGGCGCCGTGCGAGGGCTAACGCGGTCGTTAAGGATTCTGCGCAAGAATTGGAAGCTCACAGCGATTGCGGTTTTTTCGCTTTCGATCGCGATAGCTTTGGGCGTAGTGAGCCTGAGCATCTCCAATACCTCGCTCCTCGTTCCTCCCGCAGGCAGTGCCCCGGACCGGCTTGTAAATATCTATTTGCGCTCGCCCGGTAAGACCATCGATCACATTTCGTACCCGGATTATGAGTATTATCGCGATCACAACCACGTTTTCACAGATGTTGCGGCGGTTCCCGAAAGCATCGGCATTGTGCGGGCCACATTCGGAGGGCCGGGAGAATCCAATGGGCCCGAAGTGACCGTGACGAATACGGTCGCGTCCGAAAATTATTTTTCCGTATTAGGGCTCCAGCCTTACCTGGGTAGATTGCTTTCTCGCGGCGACGACGGCGCAAAATCCGACATTGCGGTGATGACGTATTCCGGATGGCAGCGGCTCGGTTCTGATCCAAAGATTGTCGGCAAGACCATCGGCGGCACAACAATCGTAGGTGTTGCGCCCGAGCAGTTCAACGGATCGCTCTTTGGCATGAATGGCGACATGGTGAAGCCGCTCTCCAGCTATGACACGCAATCGCCGCGCGACGGCCGTCATCTTGTGCTTCTCGCCCGTCTTAAACCGGGCGTAACGCTGCGGCAGGCGCAGGCGGAAATGACGCTGCTTTCGCAGCAGCTCGCAGCCGCCTACCCGAAGGAAGATAAAGACCGCACGACGGTGCTCATCCGTGCGACGCTGCTTCCGCCCGACGCGATTCAGACGGCCGATCTCCTGATTGCGATCCTGCTGATCCTAACGCTGCTCGTGGTATTGATCGCATGCGCGAATGTGGCGAACCTACTGCTTGCCCTCGCGGTGAGCAGACGTCAGGAGGCCACGATCAAGCTGGCTCTGGGTTCTTCGCGTTCTCGGCTGATCGGCGAGTTTCTCAGAGAGAGCGCCATTATTTGTCTCGCAAGTGCCGCACTGGGGTATGTGCTCGCGGCAATCGTGATTTTGCGCTACGCAACAATTTCAGTTGCACTTCCAGGTTTCGGTGAATATTCGACGAGCTTGAAACTGCATCTCGGATTCCCCGTGATCGCAGCGACGATTGCGCTCATGCTCATCACGATTATCGCGACGGGATTGCCGGCGGCGCTGTACGCCTCTTCTCCAAACCTATCGCAAGTGCTGAGTGGAGAGATCGTTGTCGGAGGCACGCGCAAAACTGTCCGTCGCAGCGCGCTCGTGATCGTGCAGGTTGCGGTTTGTACGGTCGTGCTCGTCGGCATGGGGCTTTGCTATCGAAGTCTCTACAATCTACGCCATGTCGATCTCGGCTTTTCGGCGCGCAACCTGATCGCAGAAGGGCTTTTCCCCGGGGATGCGAAGTATTCGGAAGCGCAGGGGAAGGTGCTGTATGCAAATGCTCGCCGCACAATTGCCGCGTTGCCCGGCGTGCAATCGGTGACCCTGGCATCGGGAGTTCCTTTGTTAGAGGACGACTCGCCGGTTCCCGTGCGTTTGCCAGGCGATATGAAGCCGATTTCAGCGATGCGCAACGTCGTTGATCAGGATTATTTCTCCACGCTGGGAATTCCGGTGGTTTCCGGACGTGTCTTCATTGCGGCCGATACGTCGCCAAGCCCAGACGTGCTGGTGATCAACCACAAGCTGGCACAGATGCTATGGCCCGGACAGGTTGCCGTCGGCAAGGAGGTGCTGACAGGCGACCCGCCGAAGAGTGCGGTCGTCATCGGCGTCGTTGGCGACGGGAAATATGACAGCCTTGACGAAGCGCCGCAGCCGTTCGTATATTACGCGGCGACTCAACATTATGAGCCTACGATGATTCTCATCGCGAGGACTGCTGGAAATCCACGCCTCTGGATCACGCAGCTGACTCATGCCGTGGAAGAGATGGGACTTGAGGCCACACTTCGCCCGGTGACGATCACAGATATCGAGGAATTCTCGCTGTTCTTCCAGCGCTTGGCGGCGGCTTCGGTTGCGGGTCTGAGCGCGCTCGGGCTGTTGCTGGCGATTGTCGGGCTCTTCGGGGCGATTTCGTATTCGGTGAGCGAGCGGAAGAAAGAACTCGGCATTCGAATCGCGCTTGGGGCGCAGCCGTGGCAATTACTGAAAATGATTTTTCGCCAGACTCTGTTCGTGGCCGGAACTGGCGTAGCGTTCGGGATTATTTTGGGTGTTGTGGCGACGATTTTGCTGCGTTCGCAATTTTTCGGTATTGGCGCCGTTGAATTATCTGTACTGATTCCTGTTGCGGCGGCCATGCTCGCGGTTTCGCTGGCCGTTGCGTATGTCTCCGCACGGCCTTGGATCAAGGTGGATCCGATGGAGGCCGTGCGGCACAGCTGAGGTATTCGTTCGACCGCGATGATGCGCATGCGGCTCGCGCGAATGAGTCGCGTGTGTCGCACCTACGGCGCTCCATGTGTTTCTGCGTTCACCCAGCGCTTCCGCGCTGGGCTAAGTTGTGCCGCGCCTACGGCGCTGGATTCACGCATGGTGAAGACCGGCGCTGCGCGTGGCGATTCCTCCTGACTTGCGACTCCGAAGGCACACGGAACATACCCCCCACGCCTGAGCGAATGGCTACCCTTTGCGGAAGGCTTGCATTTGAGCGCTGCCGTGTTGACGTCAGAAACCGCCTGACCAATAGGCGCGTCGGCCGCCACAAATCAAACACCCCAAGTTTCAAGCGGCGATTAGTGTGAGGCCGGCGGGCCTGCGGGCGGTGTATCCGCATTGCGTGCATATTTCCAGCCGGTCTCGACGACATGCTGATTCGTCTTTTTGACACTATCGAGCATCTGCTGTTTGCCGGCCTGTGCGTCTGTGATGCTGCCGAAGCCGTGCGCGCAACCGCCGCTGCCGTAGACCCACTGCGTGTAACCGCCGGAAAGACCGTAGCGTTTGTTCAGGTAGGGGATAAATGTCTTATCGATGGGATTGGCCATGGATGTCGCGTCTTCCTTCGGAACCTCAAAAATGTCGCTGAAATAGATTGTGCTCTTGTTGTAGGTTCCGGACTCGCAGTAACCGTAGAAAGCGCCGGGCTTTGAAACTGCAGGCAGCTGATCCGGCGTAAATTTCCAGTCGCTATCTACAAATTTGCCGATTCTTGCGACGGATGTCTGCTGTTTGAACTGCGTGCGATACTGTTGCAACTGCGCGGCCGTGCCTGTGAAGCAATCGACAGTCTGAGAAGTAATATTGGGGCCGTAGTTTTTCTGAGCGTAGTTCTGCCACGCGATCTGGATATCGCGCTCGTTGGCTTCGAGGGGATAGACGCTCGTCACAATCATTTGATA
>DATEGW010000197.1:0-10027 GCA_035279845.1 Candidatus Acidiferrales bacterium
AGGGCGCTTGACCGTCCCATTTCCGCGCGGTAGGCTATTTTTGAGGAACAGCAAGCGCCGCCCGGCGGCCCACCACTTAATGAAGCAAACCGTTCGAATCGCCGGAGGAGTCCACGAGTTCTTCGGCACCCTTGACGAAAATCTGAAGTATTTCGAATCGGCTCTTCGCGTCACCACGCATTTGCGCGGCGATCAAGACCTCGAAATCGACGGCGAACCTGAGCAAGTAGAGCGCGCCGCCCGGCTTGTGGGCGCTTACAACGAACGTGTCCGTGAAGGGAACGCTCCGGACAGCGGGGAAGTGCGCGATCTGCTTCGTGCCGCGGCCGGGGAGCCGACGCCCGCTCTTCGCGGCGCGTTTTCGCCCACGCGAACGCGTACTTTCGGCAAGAAAGTCGTCGCGCCAAAAAGCCCAACGCAGAAAAAGTACATCGAAGCCATCGAAACGCACGACATGGTATTTGCAATTGGCCCGGGCGGCACGGGAAAAACTTATCTGGCCGTCGCCATGGCCGTTTCCGCGCTGCTCTCCAAAGACGTGAATCGCATCATTCTCGCGCGGCCTGCTGTGGAAGCGGGCGAGCGCCTTGGGTTTCTTCCAGGCACATTGCAAGAAAAAGTTGATCCGTATATGCGGCCTCTCTACGACGGACTTCACGACTTGCTTGAAGCGGACAAGCTCGAGCGCTTTCTCGAAAAAGACATTATAGAAATTGCGCCGCTTGCCTTTATGCGGGGCCGTACGTTGAATGACTCTTTCGTGATTCTCGACGAAGCGCAAAACACCACGAGCGAGCAGATGAAAATGTTTCTCACTCGCCTCGGGTTCAATTCGAAAGCGGTGATCACGGGCGATATTACGCAGATCGATTTGCCCAATGAGCGCCGCTCAGGGCTCGTCGAGGCGATGGAAGTGGTCGGCAACATCGAAGGCATTTCCATGATCCACTTCGACGAGCGCGATGTTGTGCGTCACAGTCTGGTCCAGCGGATCATTAAGGCTTATGACGAGTATCCGGGAACCGCAAAGCGGCCTGTGAGCATCGCTGGCGTTTCATCGCGCGAGAATCGCCCACGCGACTGATTAGTGTCTCCGTACACATGATCGCCAACCGCCAGCGCGCCGTCCGTGTGCCAATCCGCAGCATGAAACAATTTTTTGCGCGTGCGATGAAAGAAGTTCGCCTGCCGCAAACCGCCGCCAGCGTTTGCTTCGTCACTGACGCACAAATCGCAAAATGGAACGCCGCCTACCGCGGCAAAAATAAGCCCACGGACGTGCTGTCTTTCCCAGTCGATGACGGAGTACGCCGCAAAAAGGGGAATGCGCGAGCAGGAGCGCACCAGCCGCAACGGGTGAAGCATTCCTCCTTTACCTCCTCTGCTTCCTCTACGTCCTCCACCTCCTATCTCGGCGATATCGCCATTGCGCCTGCCGTCGCGCGCAGCAATGCACATCTCTATGGGCGTACGTTAGATCAGGAATTGCGCATCCTGATCCTGCATGGAATTTTGCACTTGATGGGGTACGATCACGAGACGGACACAGGGCAGATGGATCGTCGCGAAAAACGACTTCGCCGCTCGCTGAGGATTGCGTAAATGCGCGCCTTTCTTTACACGATAGGCGTAGTGGCGCTGACTTTCGGACTGCCCGTCTTCGCTTACCTCGACCGCGTGTATCGCGAGCTTGGCCGCGTCAACGTCGGCCGGACGCACACTCACCTTGAAACCTTCGAGACCGCAATCGAGCCGCGTTTCCACATGGATCGCGCCCGCGCCACCGCCACATTCAATCTGCTCGCGCGCCTGTGGCTCGTGATGATTGCCACAATGACGGCCCACGGCATCACGGCATTCGTGGAAAGCACGTGGCAAGCAGCCGCGGAAATGGTCGTTTTTCTCGGCGTTGAAGTCGTCGTGCTGATGCAGTTCGTTCCGTGGCTTCTTTTAGCTGGTGCGCCGGGGAATTGGCTGCGCCCCTTCATCCCGCTGGTCCGAATAGCAGTTTGGATTATCTGGCCGGTACAAAGTGTGTTGGATTTGCTCGTCTCCGTGCTGCATCTCACCGAGCCCGAAGCGGCGACGCCTGATAACGATCAGGCGATCGAAGCCTTCGTCGACGCCGCCACAGAAGAGGGAATTATCGAACGCGAAGACGCCCGCTTGATCGAGCAAGTGGTGGAATTCGGCGAAACGCGCGTGCGCGACGTAATGACGCCGCGCCCGGACGTGGTTGCTATTTCGGCGTCCGCCACACTGGAAGAATTGCGCAAACTAATGGTCACGACGAAATATTCGCGCCTGCCCGCGTACGAAAAATCGCTCGACGATATCGTCGGCATCGCCATGAGCCGCGACGTGCTGGAAGTCTCCGAGCGTGACGCCGCGCGCCGCAAAGTCCGCGAACTGATGCGCCCAGTCATATTCGTGCCCGAAAGCAAATTCGGCTCCGAGTTGCTGAAGGAAATGCAGCGCAAGAGCCAGCAAATGGCGATTGTCATCGATGAATATGGCCTGATGGCCGGCGTTGTCACTGTGGAAGATTTAGTCGAAGAAATCGTAGGCGAAATTGGCGAAGAAGACCGTCGTCCGGCGCCGGAAGTCGTTCGCGAAACGAGCGGCTCGTCCGTTTTGCGCGGCAGCGTGGCCGTAAATCGGCTCGCCGACATCTTCGGCATCGAGATGCCGCAAATTGAAGAGCATACCAACGCCGCCACGGTTGCCGGCTTGCTCAATTCCGTTGTCGGCCACGTGCCGCGCACCGGCGAATCCATCGACTTCGATGGCATTCGCTTCGAAGTGCTCGAAGCGAACCAGCGCAAAGTCTTGCGCGTCCGCGCCCGTCCAATTGCCGCGAGCACCGCTGCATCAACGCACTCTGCCTAAGCGAAATTGGAGCGAGGCAACCGCCGCTGCAGTCTCAGGTTCTTACTTCACCGGTCATGGCGCGCTCATGATTGCAACGCACAAGGCCGCGCGCACGCGGTCGATCCTCTTCGCCTCATTCCTGATTTGTGCCTCGCTTGTCCCGCTTCGCGCTCAATATGCGCCAGCGCAAAATCCGTCAGCCCCGAACGTAGCCGGTTCCGCAACTCAATCGCAAAATTTCGCGTCCGTTTCGGGCACGGTTGTCAGCGCGAGTACAGGCCAGCCTCTGCGGAAAGCCCGCGTCGAACTTTCATCGATCGGCGACCGCAACCAGAACCCGCCCCTCGGCACAACTACCGATGCCAGCGGCCAGTTCGAAATCGACGGCATTACGCCTGGCCGCTACGATCTCTCCGCCAGTCGTCGTGGTTACGTTTCCAAGCGCTACCAGCAGGAGAACGCTGATTCTCCCGGCGCAGAGCTCACGCTCTCTGCAGGCCAGACGCTAAAAGCCATCACCTTCCGTCTTGAACAGACCGCTGTCATCGATGGTCACGTTTACGACGAAGACGGTGATCCGCTGCAGGGCGCCGCGGTCCAAATTCTCCGCAGAGCATACATGAACGGAAAGCGAACGATGACCACGGTCAACGAGGTCATGACCGATGATCGCGGCGCGTATCGCATGTTCGGCATCGAGCCGGGTCATTATTACGTGATGGCGTCATGGGGAATGGGGCGCATGTTCGCCGATCCGGGCAATCGGGGCGAGCCCACGTATGCGCCCGTCTTTTATCCCAATGCCGATTCCGCCGAACGCGCCGCACCGATTGATCTGAAACCAGGCGACGAACTTCCTGGCATGGATTTTCAGCTCGCACCGAGCAACACCCGCACTTACGAAGTGAGCGGAAGGGCTACCAGCGCTTCTGGGGCAAACGGAATATTTGTGACGCTGACGAGCAAGAATCCGCAGGCACAGTTCATGACCGGTTTCGCGCGTCGTGAAGCCACGATGGACGCCAATGGTGCCTTTCGGTTTACAGGAGTGGCCCCAGGAGAATACGTGATTAGCGCGACGACTGGACTCCGTCGGTTAGGCGAAGCCAGCGGCCCGCCGCAAAGCGCTAACCGTGAAATCTCAGTCGTAGATTCAAACGTCACCGGCGTCTCGCTTGTCCTTAGCGCCGGAGCGAGTATTGTCGGCCATGTGGCATTCGAGGGCGATGCTGGCTCAGCCAATGGAACACTTATGGTCAACCTTTCGCGGGAGGATCAGACTGCGTTGGGTAATCGCGGAGGACCGGTCGGATCCGATGGCACATTCACCATCGCCGGAGTTCCGGATGGACAATACACGTTGAACGTCTACTCTCGTTGCGGAGCTTGTTTCGTGAAAGCAGTGACTTCAAACGGCGCGGATCTCTTCGGCAAGCCGATTGACGTCGAAGGTGGCGCAGGCCCTTCGCCGCTCGAGATCGTTTACAGCAGCAACACGGCGGACGTGAATGGCACCGTCGCCACGAGCGACAATCAGCCCGGCATCGGAGCGCTCGTCGTCGTTATCCCGAATGCGGACGCACCGGACCGCGAGAGGCGTTACAGAACCGCGACCACCGATCAGTACGGCCGCTTTGACGTCAAAGGCGTCCCGCCCGGAGAATATACGATCATCGCGCTGCAAGGCATGAGCGACGATCAATCCTTCCTCGATCCTGATTTTATGCAGCAATATGCGAACAAGGCGGAGACGTTGAACCTCACCGAAGGCGACCACAAAACGCTTCAATTAAATCTCGTTTCGGTGAATACTCAGTGACGTGCAAATGATCCACCGCCGCGAATTTCTCACTCGCTCGCTCGGTGCCGCTCTCGCAACTGCCGCACTCCCCTTGCGCGGACTGGCGGATGCCGTTCCTCCGGCCGAGGCGTGCGGCGGATTTCATCTCCGCTATGGCGTCACGCAAAGCGGCAACTTTGACATTCTGCAGAACAGCGCCACGCTCGCTCAAATGGGTTTCGATTATTGCGAGCCGGCCGTGGTCAGGACGATGTCGCTCAGCGATGCGGATTTCGAGGCGATCCGGGCGAAAGTCGCCGCCACCCCCTGCCGCATCGAATCGATGAACTCTTTTATTCCGGGCAAGATGAAAGTTGTCGGCCCTTCGATCGATCGTGCCGCGCTGGATGACTATGTGCAAAAATCTCTGGCGAGGGCAAACGCGTTTGGCACGAAGATCGTGGTCTTCGGCAGTGGCACTGCGCGGCAGGTTCCCGAAGGATTCCCGCGCGAACAGGCCTGGACGCAGTTGCAGGATTTTCTTCGTCGCGTGGGAGACGAAATCGTAAAGCAAAATTACGGCTTCGTGATCGGCATCGAGGCGCTACGCCACCAGGAATCGAATATCGTAAATACCACCGCCGAGGCTTATCAACTTTCTGTCGATACGAACCATCCCAAGATCAATATCATCTGCGATTTTTATCACCTCGCCACGGAACATGAGGACCCGATAATTTTGCGCAAAGTGAAAGACCGGCTCGTGCACCTCCATTTTGCCAACGAGTGCAATGCGCGGGCCTTTCCGCGCGATGCGACCGAGTGCCCAGCCTACGTGCCGTTCTTTGCTAATCTTCGCGCCATCGGTTACAACGGCCGCATCAGCATCGAAGCCGGCACGAAGGACTTCGCCGCAGACGCGCCTCTCGGCCTCGCCACCCTGCACAAACTCTACTCAAACGCCTGCGCCGCGTAGCACAGCCGCTCTTGGCTTTGTTCTTTACGGTTTTGCGCATGTTCAAGAGCCGCTTGCTTCATCAAAAAAAAGACAACAACAAAAAAACGTCGTCATCCTGAGCGGTTTTCGCGAAGGACCCCTCCTGCCTTTCTCTCGGCAAAATTGCACGAATGCGAGCGATTTGTAAGCACGCGAGCACTGTGGCGTAGTTTTTATCCGCGAATTGCAATTGCTCTCGGCGCGCGCCACGCAAGCAAAAGCGAGCGTTTAGGCTTCCGCTTCGGCATCCAACTCGCCCAATTTCGCTGTGGCCTTCTGTTACACTCGAACCGTTCTAAAAGAGGAGGCAATCATGGAAGATCCTTCAACAAATAGTGCAGGAATTCTGCAAACTCGCATCGAAAAACTCGAAAAGGAAAATCGACGCTTCAAAAAGGTTGCCGTCGCCGCGCTCGCAGGCGTCGCTTTGCTCATCGTCATGGGCCAGACGTCCGCGCGAAAGACCGTCGAAGCGAACGAATTCGTCGTGAAGGACGCGCACGGCAATGTGCGCATCCGGCTCGGCGTCGATCCAAAGAACGACTCCGCCGTCCTCTGGATGCAAACAGCCAAAGGTGACGAAGCCGCTTCGCTTTCAGACTCCGGAATGCTCCTGCAGCAGAATGGAGTCGTGCGCACCATCGTCGGCGATTCGGCTCTCACGCTTGCTAATTCGCAGGGCCAGCCGAACGTGAGACTCACTGCTGCCGACGACGCGGAAAGAGACCTCTTCATCGAAGGTAACACTGGCTATTTATCGTACCTGCCCGGCCAAGCCCTTGAGATTTCCGATAGCGACGGCTACTCCGCCGCCGTGGGCAGCACCGAAATCCGCGGCGCTAACGGTGCAACATCGCACTCCAACGCCGCCTCTCTCGTCCTCACCGACCCAGATAAAAAGGTCCTGTGGAAAGCCCCATGATTGTTCCAGTCTGGGTCGCAACTAGAATTTGGAAGGGCACGGCTTCCAGCCATGCCGAATGTGGCGCAGAGCGAGCGCGGCTTCAGCCGCTGAAGCCATGTTTCGTCCGGGTGCGGCAGAATCTCGGACTCTGTTGGAACAGAGGATGACTTGATAGCGTGAACGTTGCAGCACGCTCGAGGAATGGTGACTTGCAATGGCTTTGAACATTGAGGATGGACAAACTCAACAGCTGGCGCAAGAACTAGCGGAATTGACTGGCGAGAGCATGGCCGTCGCCGTGACCGAAGCCGTCCGCGAGCGTTTGGATCGGGTCCGCCGTGAGCGGGGCAATGGGCTTGTAGAACGCCTGCTGCGGATTGGAACGGAATGCGCGGCGCATTTGAAACCGCCCTATCGGACGTCTGACCATAGCGAACTGTTATATGACGAGCGGGGGCTTCCACGATGATTCATCAAGTGCGGAAGCTACGAATACCTTTGCCCTACGCGAATTTTTCCGGCACTCGATAACTTCCAGGCACGGTTCGCGCAGCCACGTTCAATCGATTCCACGAATTAATTGTCGCGATAGCGAGCGTCAGGTTGCGCAATTCCTCTTCGCTGAAATGCGGCCGAACGTCTTCATATACCGAATCCGGCACAAAGCCATCGGTCACGAGCGTCACCGCTTCCGTCCAAGTCAACGCCGCACGTTCACGGTCGCTGTACCAGGGGCACTCGCGCCACGCGTCGAGTGAATAGAGCCGCTGCTCACTCTCGCCTATCGCGCGCAGGTCCTTCCAGTGCATGTCAATGCAATGCGCGCAGCCATTGATCTGCGACGCGCGCAGTTTAATCAAGTGAAGCAGCGATTGCTCCAGCCCACACTCATGCAGGTATTTCTCCAGCGAAAGCATGATCTTGTAAGGCTCAGGAGCAATCTTCGCAAAACGTTGTCGCACTCAGTTCTCCTTCTGGGAATTCGATGCAGCAACTGATGGCGCAGAGCTGGGAAAGGCGCACTCAGGCTGTACTCGTGATCAAACCCTAAGCGACGGATGCTTTACCGAAATCCAGTGTTCCACTACATCGAGAAACTCTTTTGCATTTGCTGCGATTTCCTGCGCTTCGGTTTCGGTAGCTACAAGCGCGTAATCGTAATCGATCGTATTTCGCTTGCGCCTGCACCTGTCAAAGTAATCGCAGTAAGGATTGGCGGCTTTTCCGAGAGCCAGTCGCAGGCTCTCGAAAGAAATTCTGTGATGACCCGCGGTTGTTCCAACGCGGTAGCCAGCGCAAGCGATCGCCATCTTGGCGGTTTGAAGGGCGGCGTTGTATGCGGTCGCGAAGCGGCGATCGGCGGATAGTTCGTGAATCGACGCATCCGCCAGATCGCGGGCAATTACCGCGCGAATCGCATCCAGTTCCTTTTTCGACGTTCTATGCCGCTTGACTTCGTTCCTTGCCAATAAGTCTGCCCAGGTCACGTCGCCCGCCTTTGATAAACAAAAGCTTTCCGTCGACCACGCTAGTCACAAAATGATCGCCGTTCTTGATCTTCGTACGAAATTCTGGCACGGAGTAAAGCCTGATGTTGATCTCGCGGCCGAGCCGCGTCTCCGCTCTTCGCAAATCTGGTGCAAGGTCTGCAAGACGAGTACCTCCGATAAGCATTAGGTCTACGTCGCTCGTTGCTCGTTCTTCGCCTCTCGCGACTGATCCGTATAGAAACGCCGACTTGATACCATCGGTGTGCGGCGCGAGTGCCTCACGCAGCGTCGCCGCCACTCCAGAGGTCTTCTCGAGTAGATTACTGAGGTCATTGAAAATGGGCGAACGCCGCTCCGCCCGGAAGTAAACACGTCTGCCTTCAACTCGCGTTTCCAGTATTCCAGCTTGAACGAGGGAGGAAAGCTCCCTCTGCAGGCTTGATGGCGTCGTTCGAACAAAGCGCGCAAGTTCGGAAAGGTACCACCACCTTTCCGGCTGCAATAGCGTCGAGGTGAGGACTGCTTGCCTGATGGTAGGGAAGAGGGCATCGAGCGTCGAGTTACGCATAATGCGTATATTATTACGCATATTGCGTATTTATATCAATACCCGTAAGTGCTACGGCCGTTCCTCGCGCAGCTTGGCAACCTCTTCCCGCAATTGCCGCACTTCGCGCTGCAAGTCAGGCAGGCGATTAAACACGGCCACCGACCTGCGCCAATCCTTATTGTCGAATCCCGGCGAGCCCGAATAAATCGCCCCTGCGGGAATATCGCTATTCACCGCGCTCTGCGCCGTCAAAATCGCGCCGTCGTGAATCGTCAGGTGCCCGGCGGACGCTGACTGGCCCGCAAGAATGCACTTGTTCCCGATGTGCGTCGTTCCGGCCAGGCCAACTTGTCCGCAGAGAATGGTATCCTCGCCGACGGTGCAGGCATGGCCCACCTGCACAAGATTATCGATCTTCGTGCCGCGTCCGATGCGCGTGTCGCTCACGGCGCCGCGATCGATCGCGCTGTTCGCCTGAACTTCCACATCGTCTTCGATCGCCACTTTGCCCACCTGCAGAATCTTGCGCCAATGTCCCTGCGCATCGCGCGCAAAGCCGAAGCCGTCCGTGCCAACCACCACGCCGTTTTGCAGCAGGACCCGATTGCCGATGCGGCAGTCCTCGCGCACAACGCAATGCGAATGCGCAAAGAAATCGTCGCCGATTTTCGCGCCGCGATAAATCGTCACAAAGCTGTGCAATACAACGTTATCTCCGATCTCCACGTCCTCATCGATGAAGCAATACGGCCCGATGTGCGCGCGATCTCCTACTTTTGCGCTGGAGGAAATGACGGCGGTCGAATGAACATTCGGCGCGTAGCGCGGCGGCTTATGAAAGAGTTCGAGCGCTCGCGCGAAATCGAGATATGGATTCGCCGTGCGCAGCGCGGCAATGGTTACGGCAGGCCCATCCGGCGCGATCAGAATCGCCGAGGCCCGCGTCGTCTTCACCAGCGGATAATATTTTCGATTGTCGAGGAATGTCAGTTGCCCCGGCCGCGCTTCCTCAATTCCCGCAACGCCCGTAATCTCAATACTCGCGTCGCCTTCCAGCCCGCAGCCCAACTTCTCCGCAATCTCACCCAGCCTCATAAGCATGCTCCCATCACGAAGTTCTCGTGGCTTATCGCGTTTGTGGCGACGTGGCTCTCACGACGGTGCGCCTTCCTCTTGGAAAAAACAAAAATTACGTCATCCTGAGCGAAGCGAAGGACCTCTCTTGCTTTTCCTGCGCTCAACACTAACCCGCAAATAGGCCACTCAATCCCGCCACTCCACCGTGCAAAGCTCGGCGCTGCTCTCAAACGCCAGCTCAATCGCGCGAATGACGTCGAGAGCCTGCTCCGGCTTCACAGCCAACTCCGCGTTACCGAGCATCGTGTCGCGCACGTTGACGTAAAATTCGCGATAATCGCCGGGCTCCGTTTTGATT
>DATEGW010000198.1:0-19288 GCA_035279845.1 Candidatus Acidiferrales bacterium
CGCCTGTTCCAATGGTTGCGCCAAGGGTGTTACGCGCAGGTTACGGCGCAATCCATCATGGGAAAATTCGGCCGCAGCGCACAGGAAGCGGCGGAAAAATGGCTCGATGCGGGAGTATTTCACTTCATCGCGAGCGACGCGCACAACACGACGAGCCGGCCGCTGCGCCTGAAGGAAACGTACGCGTATGTAGCGCGTACGTATAGCGAAGAATTAGCGCATGCGCTGATGGTCGATAATCCGCTTGCGGTTTTCGAAGGTCGGCCCATACCGTGCATCCCGGAGATCGTCGACGCGGATGGGGAAGGTTCCCAAAAGCGACGCAAGCATTTCTGGCTGTTTTAAATGCTGTGCGTCTATGCTGCCTGATCAGCGGAAAAGATCGAGAATCTCTTCGTACCGTTTGAACGGCGGAATCAAATAAGCGCCCGCGATGCCGCTTTCCCGAGCCGTTCTCGCCCAATCGAGCATTTTGCGCGCGAGGGCAAATCCGCGGTCTCGCGCCGCTTCGCCGGCGCTCTCCAATTCGCGCAGGACCGGCTCAGGAATCACAATTCCAGGGACTTCGTTATTCAGCCGCAGGGCCTGTTTGTAGCTTGTCAGCGGCCAGAGGCCCACAAGCACAGGAATCGACGGCACCCCGCCAAGTTTTTTCACGAATGCGTACCAGTGCTCCGGATCGAAAATCGGCTGCGTCATCGCAAAGTGCGCGCCGGCTTCGATCTTCGCTGCAAATCGCCGCAGCTCTTCATCCGGATTCTCCGCGACCGGATTTACCGCGACGCCGATCGTAAAATTCGTGGCGCCGCCTAGATTTTTGCCGTTCCAATCGAGCCCGCGATTTAACTTCGAAAGAATCTGCACGAGTCCGATCGAATCGACTTGATAAACGCCGGTCAGGTTTGACGTGCCGCCCGCCGATGGTGGATCGCCGGTGATCGCCAGCACGTTGCGAACGCCGCCGACAGTCCACGCGCCGAGGAGTTGCGCCTGTAATCCGATAATATTGGCGTCGCGCGCGGTGAGATGCGGAATCGTCTCGTAGCCGTGTGCTTCGAGAGCGCCCGCCATTGCTAACGCATCCAGGCCAACGCGCCCGAGAGTACCGCTATTCACATCGATGGAGTCCACTTGGCCTGACGCCATTACGGCGCGCACCTGCTCAATTACGCGATCAATCGCGACGCCCTTCGGGGGATCGATCTCGACCGAAATGACAAACTTCTTCGCCTGAATGCTCGCCCAAAGCTTGCTTTCTGGCGGACGCGCCGCGATTCGCCGCGCGCGCTCGGTCGCATCAATCGTCGCAGGCTCTATTTCTGAGATACCGGCTGCCGGCGCGCGCTTTGCCGTTCGCAGCTTTTTCACAGCTTCAGTGATTGCGCGAATGTGCGCCGGAGTGGTGCCGCAGCAGCCGCCCAGAACGCGCGCGCCAAGCTGGCCCGCCTCCTGCGCAAACGCGGAGAAATACTCGGGCGATGATCGCGGGTAAACGACGCGATCACCCAGCCGCTTAGGAAAGCCAGTGTTCGGCATCGCGGTTAGCGGTAGAGTCGAGTTTGCAGCCAATTCGCGCAGAACGGGCAACAGCAGTTGTGGACCGACTGTGCAATTTGCTCCGATGGCTTGAATATCCCGATCTTTCAGTACGTTCCACACGTCGGCAGGCGTCATGCCGCCCAGCGTGAGTCCTTCGTCGGAAAAGGTTAGTTGCGCCACAATCGGAAGCTTCGAGAACGAGCGGATTGCGTCAATCGCTGCGCCAAGTTCCGCGGCATCGCTGAATGTCTCGAGAAGAAAGATATCCACGCCGCGCTCTTCGAGAGCGCCGGCCTGCTCGCGGAATGCTGCGGACGCCTCCTCACGTGCTCCGGGCTGTCCATTTAACGGCACTCCAAGTGGGCCGATTGAGCCTGCGATCAATACTTCGTGCCGCGCCGCTTCGCGAGCCTCGCGCGCGATTTTCACGCCGCGGTGATTTAATTCCGTGACGCGTTCGTCAAGCCCGAAAGCGCCAAGCTTCACGCGGTTTGCGCCGAACGTGTTCGTTTCAATGATCTGCGCGCCGGCCTCGATATACGCCTGATGCACGCGAAAGACCTCTTCGCCATTGGTCGCATTCAACTCATCAAGGCAGCGTTGGTGGCCTACAGCGTCAAACAGTAGCGATCCCATCGCGCCATCGGCGACGAGGATGGCTTGCCGCAATCGTTCGTTGAAATCTTCGATGCGCATAGGCTTTCTGGAATGTTCCGGATGCCATTCAGATTAGCACGGCTGCACGCTTTAAATCAGTGTCTGTAGAGCGCCACGTTTCCAAACTGCGGCTGAAAAATGGCAGACGGTTGGGCGAGTCGCAGTTTTCTAACGCTTGCGTCCGGCAAGCCCCGCGACCGTATCCATCAGGTCGAACTTCGTCAGCACTTCGAGTTTTCCATCGTCCATCGCGACGAAAACCGCCGGGCTTTCATGGCTTAAAAGATGTGTCACGCGTTCGACCGGCGCATTGCCGGGCACTCGCGGCAACGGCGGCCCCATCACCTCGCGAACAATTAGTTTCCGCAGATCTTTGCCCTGCAGGGCAAGATTGAAAAGCTTGTCTTCGAAAATCGTTCCGACTGGCACGTCATCTTCAAACACCGGAAGCTGCGAAATGTCCTGTTGCTGCATCGTCGTAAGAGCCTGATAGACAGTTCTGTTAGGACTCACCGTCATCAGTTCGCGCGCCCTGCCGTTTTGGCGCTTCACGTGGATCACGTCGGCGGCCGTCAACGTCACCTCGGCTTCCGTGTAGCCGTGATCGCGCATCCAGCCGTCGCTGTAAATCTTACTTAGATACCGGCTGCCCGAATCTGGCAGGAACGCCACGACCATGTCGCCTTTTTGGCAGTTTTTCGCGACGCGCAGCGCCCCCGAAACGCATCCTCCGCCCGATCCGCCCGTAAAAATCCCTTCACGCTTGGCGAGGCGGCGTGCCCATACGAAACACTCTTCGTCGTTGACCTGAATCACGTCGTCGAGCACCTTGAAATCGAGCGTCGTGGGCAAAATATCCTCGCCGATGCCCTCGACCACGTATGTGTGCGCTTTCCCAATATTCCCAGTCTTGAAATATTCGTAAAAAAGCGAGCCCTGCGGATCGACGCCTATGATTTTCACGTCCGGGTTCTGCTCTTTCAAATATCGTCCAACACCGCTGATTGTCCCGCCCGTGCCCATTCCACAGACGAAATGCGTGATCTTTCCGTCCGTGTCTTTCCATATTTCCGGGCCGGTCGTGCGGTAGTGCGCCTCGGGATTCATCTGGTTTTCGTACTGATTGGGATAAAAAGCGTTCGGTATTTCGCGGGCCAGCTTCTTCGCCACCGAATAATAGCTGCGTGGATCCTCCGGTTCGACAGCCGTCGGGCAGACAACGACTTCCGCGCCAAACGCTTTCAGCATGTCGATTTTTTCGCGCGACTGCTTGTCCGTAATCGTGAAAACGATCTTGTAGCCGCGCACGGCGGCTACAAGCGCCAGGCCCATCCCGGTATTTCCAGAAGTGCCTTCGACGATCGTTCCGCCTGGCTTAAGCAAGCCCTTCCGCTCCGCCTCGTCGATCATCGAAATGGCGATGCGATCCTTGATCGACCCGCCCGGGTTGAGATAATCGGCCTTTACGTACACTTCGGTCGGTACATCTTTCGCAATGCGGTTCAACCGCACCAGCGGCGTGTTGCCGATTGCCTCGAGAATGTTTTGGCATTTCATCTTGAAAGCGCCTTATTCGCAGAAACCATCTTATTAGACATGCACGCGAATGCAAACGCCGGGAAGCGTGCCTACGTTATTCGGCATATCCGGGCGCCGGCAACTCTTTTCACGTGCTATCCTCATCAAATCCACTCGTGGTCTCTCCGGCCGAGATTGTCTTCTACGACGGGCACTGTGGCCTCTGCCATGGCGCCGTGAAATTCGTCTTGCGGCATGATCGCGAAGGCGCCTTTCAATTTGCTCCACTCCAGGGGATTACTTTTCGTGGCAGCGTACCCGTGGCGCGCCAAGCCAGCATTCCCGATAGCATTGTCATCCTTACCGCCAACGGAGATCTGCTGCTGCGCTCAGACGCGTTTATCTACATCCTTGGTCGCCTTGGTGGTGTCTGGCGCACTGCGGCTGCTATCGTCACAATTGTGCCTCGCCCACTGCGTGACGCTGTCTATAATTTCATCGCGCGCGTTCGTTATCGCATCTTTGGCCGTCGCAACGATATCTGCCCGATTGTGCCACAAGAATTGCGCGGCCGATTTCTAGATTGATCGCAAGCCCGCGCGAAACCCGAAAGGAAGAGTGGCATGAAACGTGAAAACATCTCGTCGGGTACAAAGTGGGAGCCCATAGTCGGCTACTCCCGTGCCGTACGGGTCGGTCCGCACGTTTACATTTCGGGAACGACGGCAACCGGCCCCGATGGCCAGATTGTCGGTGCGAACGACCCGTACGCGCAGACGATTCAAGCTCTCCGCAACATCGAATCCGCCCTCGCCAAAGCGGGCGCAACCATGGCCGACGTAGTCCGAACGCGCATCTACGTCACGCGCATCGCGGACTGGGAAGAGATCGGCCGCGCTCACGGCGAATTCTTTCGCGAGATTCGTCCGGCCACGGCAATGGTCGAGGTGAGCCGTTTGATTGCGTCGGAAATGCTCGTGGAAATCGAAGCGGAAGCCGTTATTGGCGCGCGGACATCAACGGTGAAGCCTGCGGCGCACAAATCGCGACCCATTCGAACGAGGAAGTCACCGCGCAAGTCACGCAGCTAAACGCACGCAATAAAAGGGAATTGAGCGGTTAGCCGACGCGCGCCGCGGAACTCTTGTGCAGCCACGTCAGGCCCTCTTGCGCGGCTTCAAGAATTCGAATAGTTGACTTGATTCCGTGCCGGTCGAAGTGCCGCGCGATGCTTTTGCCCACCTCTTCGAACTTTTCCGTGGCAAAGGCGATCACACTCGGTCCGGCGCCACTGAGCGCTGCGCCTAAAAATCCCGGCGAACGCGGCATCGCGATCACATCAGCCAAGCCGGGAATCAGCTTCTTTCGGTAGTCCTGGTGCAGGCGGTCTTGCAGCGCGTCCCAAAGCAGGTCGTACCGCCGCTCATCTAGCGCGGCAACGAAAAGAGCCGAGCGCTGCAAATTATGCACCGCGTCCGCGCGCGAAAAAGTAGGAGGCAGCACAGCACGCGATTTCTCCGTTTCGAGCGGGAAATCCGGCGTAACCACGACCATCCGCACGACCTTTGGCCAAGATTTCCGCACCGCGATCACGTTCCCATCGGGCCGGATGAACGTGACCACAAACGCGCCATGCAGAGCCGCGCCAACGTTGTCCGCGTGGCCCTCCATTTCTGCCGCATAGCGCAGTACTCGATCTTTCGCTACCTCCGCGCCGCCCAAGGCAAATCCCAGCGCAACGCCCGCCACAATAGCCGCCGCGCTGCTTCCCATGCCGCCGGCAACAGGAATGTCGTTTTGAACAGCGATGCGCGCGAGCGGCAGTTTCAATTTCTCGCGATCTGCGGCGTATCGCATGGCCTTGAAAATGAGATTTTCATCTGGGCTGCTTGGTAGCGCCGCCGTACCCGCCACGCCCCGGCTCCGCGCCTTTGAGCGCGACCCTGGCTTCCGCAGCACCGTGGCGCGCACCGTGAGATAAAGTTCCAGCGCAAGGCCGAGACAATCGAAGCCTGCGCCAAGGTTCGCGGTCGAGGCTGGAACTCGAACTTCAAACGAATTTTCGTGTGCAGGGCTCATCGCATGCGGCTCGGATAGTAAAGCATCCTTCTCGCGCCAAATCTAAGTTTCTTTCGATTTATTTAAACAGCGATCCGAGGGTCTCGTACGGGCAAAACGCGCCTATCGGCGAGCTTCCAATTGCTGCAAAAGTGCTGCCTTAGTCGCCGCCACCCGCTGCGGAACATTCGCAAACGTACCGGCGATCTTCACTGGCGCTCCGTCCGTCTCCAGAGACAGTGTTCCGCGATGATATTGGCTTACATAGTCTGGATCCTTCAACACATGGCCCGTCAGCACTGCAAGCACCGACTCGCCCCGGCGAATATGCCCGCTTGCTGCAAGCCGGCGAATGCCCGCAACAGTCGTTGCCGACGCAGGCTCGCATCCAATGCCATCGCGCCCGATCATCGCCTTGGCGTCCGCAATCTCTTGCTCGCTTACCGAAATGATCTGCCCGCCGGTTCGCAGCACCGCACGCAGACTCTTGCGCCACGAAACCGGCGCGCCGATCTTGATCGCCGTTGCCAGCGTGCGCGGATGCTCCACGGCTAGCAGCGCGGTTTCCGGCAATTGGGCCGCAGCAGTTGCGTCCTTCACGTCAAGTGCCGCAAAGAGGGTTGCCAATGGCGCCGTTCCCTCCGCCTGAATGATATTCAGCTTCGGCACGCGGTCGATCAGCCCCAGCGCGAGCATCTCGTCAAATCCTTTGCCGAGCGCCGAGCTGTTGCCCATGTTTCCGCCGGGTACCACGATCTGGTCCGGCACGCGCCAGTCGAGTTGGGCCATCAGTTCAAACGCGACCGTCTTTTGCCCCTCGATGCGAAACGGATTAATCGAGTTCGCCACATAAATCGAGGGCTCGCTTCCAAGCTCCTGAATGAGCCGCATGCAATCGTCGAAATTCCCATCCAGCTCAAATACCGCCGCGCCGTAATCCATGCTCTGCGCCAGCTTTGAGGCGGTGATCTGTCCGCGCGGCAGCAGAATCGCTGCCTGCAATCCCGCGCGCGCCGCATACGCAGCCAGGCTTGCCGCTGTATTTCCCGTACTCGCGCATACCACGGTTCGCGCGCCGAGGGCCAGCGCCTGCGTCACCGCAACCGTCATTCCCGTGTCTTTGAACGAACCGGTAGGATTACATCCCTGATGCTTCAGCCGCAGCGAATCGATCCGCGCGTATTGTGCGCAACGCGGCGCTTCATAAAGCGGCGTATTGCCTTCGAAAAGAGTGACGCAGCGGACTCTCTCGTCGAACGGCAAGAGCTCGCGATAGCGCCAAACGCCGCTGCGATCCCGCGGCTCTTGCGACACTGCTCGCGCGTCCCATCTTGCGCGCAACGCAGAAACGAGCACACCGTCAGGTGGCTTGCACTCAATCTCGAGTGGCCCGCTGCATTTCGAGCAGACGTAAACACGCTCGTTCAGCCCGAATACGCCGCCACATCCCGGCATAATGCAGACCTGCGCGGCCCTTCCCGGGAATTTTTCGACAATCGCGGCGGGCTTCTCAGCCATCCCGTAATCCTTTATTGAGAAACGTGCTGAAATCGAAAAACGAACTGAAATTTAGAACCGTGCTGAAATTGAAAAACGTCGTCATCCTGAGCGAAGCGAATGACCTCTCTTACTTTCTCTACCAAGGAAGATCTATTCAGTCCAGCCGCGTCACGCTTTTTGACTTGTCAACTCTCGCGCTGGCCGTCCCAAACCAAACTCCCGGTGCGTCGCGACGAGCGCCGCCTTCATATCCTTTTCATCGACCACAAACGAAATATTCGTTTCAGACGAACCCTGCGCGATCGCGATGATGTTGATGTTCTCGCGTCCAAGGCATCCGAACGTGCGCCCCGCAATGCCCGGCGCACCGCGCATGTTTTCGCCAACTGCCGCAACGATCGCGATGTTGGCATTCACGGTGATGTGTTCCACTTTTTCGTGCTTCACATCCTGCGCGAACTCTTTCCGCAGCGCCTCCGCCGTCCGATTCGCATCAGCCGACGCAACAATGAAGCAAATATCATTCTGCGAGGACGACTGCGAAATCAGCAGCACGTTGGCATGCAGTTCCGCCGTCGCGGTAAAAGTCCGCGCGATCACGTCCGGCACGCCCACAATCCCCGGACCGCCGACGGCAATCAGCACCACGTCGCGAATTGCGGTCAGCGCCTTCACGCCGCCGCCGTTGCTGCGCCCCAAAGGCGTGATCTTCGTGCCGGGCCGTTCTGGTGCAAAGCTATTCTTGATCCAGACGGGAATTCCTGCTTGTCCTACGGCACGCAGCGTCTTGGGATGCAGTACTTTCGCGCCGAAATAGGCCAGCTCGGTCGCTTCACGATAAGAAATCTCCGGAATGATCTGCGCTTCGGGGACCAGCCGCGGGTCGGCCGTCAGAACGCCGTCCACGTCCGTCCAGATGATCACCTCGCCTGCATCGAGCGCGGCTCCCAATATCGTCGCCGAATAATCCGAACCGCCGCGCCCAAGTGTCGTAAGGTCGCCGTCGCGCGTTGCGCCGATAAATCCGGTCACAACCGGCACGGCATTTTTCATTAGCAACGGCCGCATCCTGGCTTGCGATTTTTCCCGCGTCAGCTCCATTACCGGATCGGCGCCGCCGTGAAACGTATCCGTGACGATTAGTTCGGTCGCTTCAATCGCTTCGCTCGCAATCCCAATCTCTTCCAGCGCGCCCGCCACCATTGGCGCCGAAAGCCGCTCGCCAAGGCTCGAAACCGTGTCCAGCGTGCGCGCGGTCAGCTCCCGCAATAGTGCGGTCCCTTGGCACATCCGT
The DNA here is from genome assembly GCA_035279845.1 of Candidatus Acidiferrales bacterium. Taxonomy (GTDB): domain Bacteria; phylum Acidobacteriota; class Terriglobia; order Acidiferrales; family UBA7541; genus Palsa-295. Next base: position 8,567 of record DATEGW010000198.1, read on the forward strand.
TCGCCTTCGGCAAAAAGCTTCACGAGCCGCGCGTTGATGCGTCCGCGCCGTTCCGGATCGCGAATCAGATCATTTACCGCGGTCTCATGCTGCTTGCGCAACGACTCAAAGATGGCGCTCGAGTCTTCCGGCCGCCCAGCCTGGCAACTCTGCGCCGCCTGAATCAACCGGTTCGTTACTCCGCCCATGGCCGAAACCACGGCCACGACCGCACTTTTCCGCGACGCGTCCGCCAGAATCTTCGCCACGCGCTTGATGCAAGCGGCATCGCCCACAGACGTGCCGCCAAACTTCATCACCTGCAAGGGTCTATTCATTTTCAGTAGGATCCGGCGCAATTCGATTGGGAAATGGCTGGAAAACCGGCCGTCCGCGAGCAAAGGCGCCAGCAAAAACTATACACTATTGCAGCGTTTTTGCGCGATTCCCATGTTCCGTTAGCACGTTTGGAGCCCTAGCCACTCGCCACTAAATACTCGCCACTCTGTCTTGCTTGTCGAAAACCTCTTGAAGTCCATCACTTTTCTAGTTCCGGGCTTCCTTGTGGACTCGAATACGGAATAATCGAGGAGTTCCTTTGCTTTTCAGCCGTCGCGACGACTCAAGCCGATGTAGAATCCCGCCTCGGAGGCTTTGCCAATGTTCACTGCAACGGCCAATCTGCTCCTGCCCAGCACCATCACGGGTTCGTACCCGCGACCACGCTGGTTTGACGTGTGCATGTGGGGACGCCCACTCGATACCTGCATGCTCGACGTGCGCTTCCGCGAAAAATTCCAGGATGCGATGGCCGTCGTCATCAGCGAACAGGAGCGCGCCGGGCTCGATATTCTCTGCCACGGCGATTTTCACGTTGACGAAGATCTCGCTGGCCGCGCCTGGCATCATTATCCGCTGCAACGATGGGCCGGTTTCGAAGGCGATTACCTCCAGCCCGAGGAAACCACGGCTCCCTGGTTGCACTATCCGCCCGGCACGCTGCTCAACGAAATTTACACCGGCTGGCGCTGGCCCCATGTTGTGGACAAAATCGAGCACCGCCCGCTTGATTACGCCAAACTCTGGCGCATCGCTCAGAGCAAAACGCGCAAGCCTGTAAAATTTGGCACCTGCTGCTCGCAAGTGATGGCCCTGTTCCTCGATATTCATACGCCGAAATACAAAGACAAGCGCCAGGTCATCTGGGACATGGCCGAAGCGATGAACAAAGAATTGCTCGCACTCCGCGCCGCCGGATGCCGCTGCATCCAGATCGAAGAGCCCACGTTCCATTTCATGGCGAATACGTACGGCAAAGACCACGACGAAGTGAAATTCATGGTCGATGCGTTCAATCGCGAAGTGCAGGGCCTTGACGATGTCGAGCTGTGGATTCACACCTGCTGGGGCAATCCGAACATGCAGCGCGTGATGGAAGACACGAGTTACGCCAACTCAATTGAAATTTATCTCGAGCGCTGCCGCGGAGACGTCTGGACGCTCGAAATGAAAGACCGCAATCAGAAGGATCTGGAGCTTTTCGAGCCTTTCAAGCGCAATCTCAAGAAGAAAATCTGCATCGGCGCCGTCAGCCATCGCTCGCTTCAAGCGGACCGTCCCGAAGACGTCGCAACCGAAATTCGCAAGGCTCTGAAGGTAATCCCGGCGGAGAAATTGATTATTTCAAGCGACTGCGGCTTTGGCCGCCAGGGCTGCAATCGCGAAATCGCGTTCTACAAATCGAGCGCCATCGCGCAGGGTTGCAACATCGTCCGCAAAGAACTCGGCCTGCCCACAACCTACATCCCCGCCGCCGACCCCAAATTCCAAATCGACGTAGTCCCCGGCCGCGATGCAATCGGCTAAAGCTTTTCGTAGTGCGGCGGCACGCCGAATGCAAGGGGTTGCGAGTCGTGAGCAAGAAAGAGTCAGCATCTCCGCATATCAGGTCTCGAAGGAGCGGGCCTAGACGAGCGTTCATTCCGCCGCCTGGGAAGTCAAGAACTCGCGGGCAGCCTGGCCTAGCCATGCCGCCTTGTTGCGCCCTTCGCGTTACATTTCTGACTTTCGCTCGGCCTTAAGCGTCCGTTGCGCCGCCCGCTGGGAAGCCCCAATCATCGACGCCAGAAATCCCAGCAAAACCCCTGCCGCAACAATCACGGACGACGTATACAATCCCGGCGTCGCCGTCATCAACAGCACGGCAGCAAACAACAGCGCAATTTTCGTGTTCACCGAGATTTTCAGCAGCGGATGTCGCAATCGCTGCAGGCATTCGGCGTCGGTTCCTGCGCTACACGCTTTTCGCGCCAGGCGCATCCTTTTGCTCATAACTCCACCAAAGGCACCGATCAGTACAAGTGCCACGAGCGCCGCCTTAGGCCACGCCAACGGCCATTGAGCCAGCACTCCCGCCAAGTATCCCCCAGTCACTAGCAGCACCAACAAAGAAAGGCTTGCCACCCACGGAACCTTTTTCCATGTGACGAGCCACGGCTCAGCCTCTCGCGCGCTCGTCGCCCTCTGCAAGCGCATTAGCAACATCCACTCCACGCCCAGCCCCGCCGCAAGCACGAGTGCCGATCCAACATGAAAAAACAAAATGATGGAATATGCGGTCACAGCTCCACCTCGCTTTCATACGCCACGAGTTTCGTCTCAAAGCTGTCTGCCAATAATGATGACGCACGCGGTAGGACATTTGTGACAGGCTTATCGGTGCGCGCACCGACGGCATTGGAAATAAACTGGAGAGCCAGCCGGTAAAAACGCAAATCTCCACGCTAGACGCGCGTAGGATCCAATCCCGCCACCGTGTTCGCTTTCACACGCAAACGCAACATCACGCGCATTCCAATCAAATAAGCTGCGGCAAACACCACGAAAAATGCGGCAAACGCCAGCCAAAACGCGATGCCGCCGCGCCGCAAAAGAATCAAAGCGCCGTCAGCCAATCCGCACGACACTAAAAACAGCGCCACCGCGCAAGTCGCCTTCGGACACAGAATCGCCTTACAGTGCGGACACGTCGATCCATTTGCGCCGGATAAAACCCAGTGGAGCGTTGCGGGAACCCGTTTCTGACATTGAGGGCAGTCCATGTGCGCACCTCCATCTTCGCCGCACGGTCGTACCGAACCCCTCACCCGGCGCCACCTTACCACACTTGCCCGCGTGGCATCCAGCGATCGGATCGCGGGCCGGACCGCCCGCTGCGGGAACAGAAACCGCTATCGCACCTTGTCGGAATCAGCCTACATGCCTGCATCGATATTTCCTTCGCCCGCTCTTTGCGCTTGACGCACGCATACTAATTGGGTAATAGTGCGTCGTTTCCCACGTAAGGGTTCTAGACGTTTGCGCCAAGACGCAGCGTCGCGGACGCAGGTCACCCGATCATGTCGTTCAAAGTTGCGGCAAAGGCATTCTTGTGCGCGCTGTTTTTTGCGACTTCGATTATCTTGGTCGCTGCAGCACAAAACTCCCCGCCTGTTCGCATCCCGTCCCGCATCACTCAAGCCATCAGCGAGGCGAACGTAACCACCCTTCGCGGCAACACGCATCCGCTCGCCCAGGCGCGCTTCGACCAGGGCGCCGCGGCCGATTCGATGCCGATGCAGCGTATGCTGCTCGTCCTGAAACGCAGCCCGGCTCAGGAATCCGCGCTCGACGCGCTTCTCGATCGGCAGCAAGACAGCACATCGCCCAACTATCACCATTGGCTCACGCCGCAGCAGTTCGGCCGGCAGTTCGGTCCCTCGGACCAGGATATTCAGACGATCACGAACTGGCTCCAGTCGCGCGGCTTTTCTGTCGCGGGTGTCTCCAACGGTCGCACTGTGATCGAATTCTCCGGCACCGCCGGCCAGGTCCGTCAGGCGTTCCGCACCGAAATTCACCGTTACACCGTAAACGGTCAAAATCATTGGGCGAATTCCGCTGATCCCCAAATTCCTGCTGCCCTCGCGCCCGTAGTCGCCGGCGTCAACACCCTCTACAATTTCCCTCGCCGCGCGATGCATCAACTTGTCGGCACTTTCTCTCGCTCGCCCTCTACCGGTCAGATTGAGCCCGTCAGCCCGCAATTTACAATCAATTGGCAGGGCAATGAATGGCTGGCCGTCGCGCCGGCTGATTTTGCGAAAATTTATAATGTGCCGAATCTTTCGCTCGTTCCGGCGCCCGCAACCCAATACAACGGAGATGGCCAAACTATCGCCATCGTCGGCGAAAGCGACATCGATCTTCAGGACGTCAACTCTTTCCGCACGATGTTCGGCCTCCCGCTTCCGGCAAAGTTGAATACGATCCTCTCCGGCCCCGATCCGGGCAGCGATCCCGGCGGCCTCGAAACGGAAGCCGATCTCGACGTCGAATGGGCGGGAGCCGTCGCTCCCAACGCCACAATTGACCTTGTACTCGCTCAATCCACCGAAGCCAGCCTCGGCGTTGATCTTGCTGCGCAATACGCAGTCGATAACAACATCGCGCCCGTTCTCAACGAGAGCTTCGGCATCTGCGAATTTTTCATGGGAAATACGGATAATACGTTCTATTCGCAACTGTGGCAGCAAGCCTCTGCGGAGGGAATCACCGTCACGGTCTCCTCCGGCGACGGAGGCTCAGCCGCATGCGATCAGAATGCAGGCACGCAAGCGGGCGCGCAATTCGGCCTGTCCGTCAGCGGATTCACTTCCACCCCGTACAACGTCTCCGTAGGCGGCACAGATTTCAATGACGTGACCAACTTTAGAGCGTTCTGGAACACGACGCCCGCGGACACACCCAACGCCCCGAGCGCGTTCGCCTACATCCCCGAAATGACGTGGAATGATAGCTGTACGAACCAGGAAATCTTCCAGCACTTCTCTGTCACGTCAGCCGACCAGTCCTGCAACAACGCAACCGAGAAGAGTGACGGCTATGTTTCGATCGCCGGAGGCAGCGGAGGCAAAAGCAACTGTATTCAATCGGATGGTCTGCACGAATCGTCTTGTTCTCAGGGCTACGCTAAGCCTTCCTGGCAAACCGGTCTCGGTGTTCCCGCGGATGGCGTCCGCGATATTCCCGACATCTCCCTTTTCGCGAGCAACGGCTTCAACGCGAGTTTCTATGCCATTTGCGAAGCGGACATGCATCCCGGCGCAACCTCCTGCGACCCATTTTCCGGAAACTCGACGTTCCTCGGAATCGGCGGCACATCGGCATCTTCACCCGCCTTCGCCGGCATCATGGCCCTGGTTAATCAAGCCACCGGCCAGCGCCAGGGCAACGCAAACTACATTCTTTATAAGCTGGCGTCGCAGTCGGGCAACACGTGCACGTCCATAGCAAGCCCTTCCAGCGCCTGCGTCTTTTACGACGTTCCCGTGGGCTCCACCATCGCCATGCCGTGCGCAAAGGGCGCTCCCGACGACCCCACGCAACCAGGAACTCCGTGCTCTGTCGAATTTTCAACCGACACCGTTGGCGTTCTTTCCGGCTATGACACCGCGGCGGGCTACGACCTCGCGACTGGCCTGGGTTCGGTCAATGCGTCCAATCTCATCGGCAAGTGGAAAGCTTTCGAATCAAATCTGACGCCTTCCTCAACCACTCTCGCGCTCACTGCCGCGACAGACCTCGGCAGCCTCACTCACGGCGAATCCGTGGAGGCGACCGTCTCCGTCGCGGGCTCCGGAGGCACGACTCCAACCGGCTCCGTCTCCCTCATCGCGCAGACTGGCGCCAACGCCCAGCAATCCGTCGCCAGCGCCCCACTCGTCAACGGCGCCGCCACGTTCTCCACCACGTCCCTCCCGGGTGGCTCAAACTACAACGTCGTCGCGCAATACTCAGGGGATGCCACATTCAAGCCCAGTACTTCCACGCCCCAAGCCGTCTCCGTCAGCCCCGAAGCCAGCAAAGTCAGCATCGAATACCTGACCTTCGACACGACCACAGGCAAGCTGGTCCCGACCACGACGGCTCCGTTCGATACTCCTGCGCTGCTTCGGATCAACGTAACCAGCCAGACCGGCGACGCATGCGTTCAAAAAGACGGCGACCCGAGCGCCACCTCCGGTTGCCCCACGGGTACCGTCACCGTCACCGACAACGGAACGCCACTCGACGCTGGTACCTATACGCTCAATTCCCAGGGCTACGCCGAAGACCGATCCATCTTCCTGAGCGGAGGCACTCACAATCTCGTCGGCACCTACGCCGGCGACAGCAGCTACACTGCGTCCTCATGCTCATGCAGCACCACAATCACTATTAGCCCGGCCGCGACAACAATTACCTTGGCGCCGCCGTATCCCTCGAATCCCGGACTTGGAAGCGCCTTTTCGATATCTGCCACAGTCGCTGCTGCAATCGTTCCTCCTGCAGCGTATCGACTGGCCGGCGCGCCAGGTGCGGTGCAGTTCTTCGCGGGTTCGACGCCAATCTCGCTCGGCCCGGGTACCACCGTGACGTACACCCCGGAAAACTTCTTCACTGGCAAGACGGAACTTATGGCGACACTCAACACTACCGCACTGCCGCTTGGACCGAATACAATCACAGCCCAATACACGGGAAGCTCGAACTACGCTGCTTCCGCTATGTCGAATTCGCAGCCAGTGTTCGTCCGCATGTCCACAAATACCACGCTCACATCCTCAAATTCTTCACCGACTGCGGGAGACTCCGTCACGTTCACCGCAACGGCAGCCGCTACGCAATTGGGCATGCCTGCGCCCACCGGTTCCGTATGGTTCTATATGAGTAATCAATTTGGGTACTACGCTTCTGCCCCCGTTATCGTGACGCTCTCGGGCAGCCAGGCTCAGGCCGCGCTCGTAATGCCTGCAGGGGCGATTCAGGTCAAGGCAAGCTACCAGGGGGATCCCAACAACGCGCCTTCCGACAGTCCTGTAACAACCGAAAACGTCACCCCAATTGCCACCTCGATGACGCTCACATCCTCGAATCCGACGCCATCCGTTGGAGATTCCGTAGTCTTCACAGCTACGCTCACATCCACTCCGGCCGCAGGTCCGCCCATTGCAGGGTACGTAGGCATCGGGGTGGTGGGTAACATCTCATTGGCACAAGCTCCAGTCTCGAATGGGCAGGCGGTGATTACGACCGCCGCTCTACCGGCCGGAGCACAAACCGTCGTTGCTAGCTATTACACGGATCAATACCACTCCACCTCGCAGGCTTCGGTTAACGAATCGGTGACTCAAGGCACCTTGCGCTTCACCATCAGGTCCTCGAATCCAACAATCTCCGTCGGCTCTCCGGTCAGTTTCTACATTCAGCAGGGCTGGCCATCAGGCGCTCCACAGCCGACCGGTACCTTGCAATTTGCGGCCAATGGCACGTCGATGGGAAACCCGCTCAGCTTCTACGATGCCGAGGCTTATGGGGAGGGCACATCGTCCCTGGCCATTGGCACCGATACAATCATGGCTACATATTCAGGCGATTCAAACTATAAGCTTTCGACTGCCACCTTCGCCGAAACCGTCACGCCCGCTCCCACTTTCTCAGTCGTGGCAAACCCAACCGCACTGACGATTGCCACTCCTGGCCAATCCGCCTCCACAACCCTCACTTTCACCAGCCAGTATGGTCTGGCCGGCTTAGGGAAGCTCTCCACTTATACCTGTGGCATACAAATAACCGAACGAATCTCCTGCACGCTCTCCACGTTCAGCCTCGCCGCCAACGGCACCGCTCAGGCCACGTTGACCTTTCAATCCACGGCGGCCTCTCAGGTTTCGCCCAATTCCACGCCCCGCCCGCTGCCGCAGAGTCAGAATGAGCCGCCTACGCTCTTGCTTTGCGTCCTCATGGCGTTTGCCATTTCGCAAGACCACAAGCGGCACCACCGGCGCCTTTTTTTTGCTGCTGTTCTATTCGCGGTGCTTCTCAGCGGTATAAGTTGCGGCGGTGGAGGCGGTAACGCTGGCGGAGGCGGCTTCGGTGGAATCACAAGCACGCCCATCGGCCCGGTTCAGCCGTTGGCCGTCTCAATCACAATCAATGGCGTAACCCAGCCGGTTCCGAATCTCACGCTAACCGTGCAATAGATTAGCCGTATCTTCTAATCTTGTGTTCCAGGGTCTTCCAGCCTCCAGCTTCTAGTCTCTAGCCTCTAGAAGCCGCCCCCCTCATCTCATTCGCCACCGCCTCCGCCATCTCGCCCCACTCCTCCATCGACGCGCTCGCCCCCACTGACTCCAAATACGCCGGATCGGGCGGCTGATGCGGCATCGTCCCCGCAACCGGCGGCCGCACCGGATGCTCGTGTGCCAGATAATTCGTGATGTGCACGATCCCCACCGCATCCAACGCATCGTGCGGAATCCTGTCCGGGCAATGATGATGCGCCACCGCTTCCACCACCGGTGTCGGCAATCCCCAAATTCCCAGCAGATACGCGCCAACCTCCGCGTGGGATACTCCGATCAACTGTTGTTCCACCTGATAGAGCGGCAGATTTTCGTCAATCGCCCCCTGCACCGCGCGCCCAAAATGTTTCGGCGAACGCAGCGCCAGCACCAGCTTCCCCATATCGTGCAGCAACGCCGCCACAATAGCCGCTCCCCGCGCATGTGACGCCGCCGGTATCCGCCCCGCAATCTTCGCCGCAAGCTGCGAATGCATGTGCAGATCCTCAAACGAAAATCGGTGTATTGGCGCGGCCTTTTCGAACACATGAAACACTTCCGCCGAAAGCACTAGGTTCTGCACCATCTGCGTTCCCAGAAAACTCACGGCCGTCTGAAGCGTCGAAATCTCTCGCGGCAACCCGAAAAATGCGGAATTTACGAGTTGCAGGATCTTCGCCGAAATCCCCACGTCGCCTTCGACGATGTGCACGATGCTTTTCACCGAGACGTTGGGATTCGCCAGCGCCGTCCGCAGCGCCAGATACGTTCGTGGTAGCACTGGTAGGTCCTTCACCGAGCCCACCATGCTCGCCAGCAACTTATTGCTCAAAATATTCGAAAGGCTCGTCGCTCGTTCAATCGCGATCCGCAGCATGTCCGGATCGCACGGCTTCACCAGAAACTGATGCGCCACCGGCACCGCCTTCAGCGCGTCGTCGATCTCCGCCACTCCCGAAAGCACGATCCGCACCACCGCGGGATACTTCTCGCACACCGTTTGCAGCAGCGCCGGCCCGTCGATTCCCGGCATGCGCAGATCGGAAACGATCACGTCAAACGGCGAAGCCTCCAGCAACGTCAGCGCACTTTCCCCGTTCGGCGCAAACGACATTTCCCACTGGCTTTCCCGCCTCTCCATCGTCCGCCGTATGCCGTCGAGCACCGCCGGCTCATCGTCCACAAACAAAACGCGTTTCATCCGCTTCCTCTCCGCGAACTTCGTGGCACCGCCACTCCTGGCTGTCGTTCTTGCGCGCCCTTCTACGTGAGTATCGAAATTGAAAAAATGAAAAGGAATACGAATTCGCAACCTGAAGGGAAATTCACAACGAGAGGAATGCGTCGAAGCATGGACTCACTTCGCCTGCCCATCGCTTCGCACGAATACAGGGCCACGCCGCCCCGCATGAAATAATTATAAGAAACTGGCGAACGCTCGGCCAATGCAAGTGCTCGAAAGGTTAGTCCTGGTCTCTGCTCCGAATGCGGTTTGTAGGCGACCCGATGGTGTCGGGTGTTTTAGGTTCGCACTATTTCCACTGGATGACTCTTGCTCGCAATGCGCCGTGTAATCGCAGGCGCATCGTCGTACCCCAACCTCTGATTTCTAGCCTCTGACCTCCGCCCTTCTATGCCGCACCAGGCCCGACCGCCACCACAAAGTACGTCGCCGGTTTGTCGCTCTTGTTCGTGATCCCATGTTCATCGTTCGAATGAACGTACGCAACGCCACCGGCCGTCACGCGTTGCGCCTTCCCCGAAATCGTCACTTCCGCTTCGCCCTCGCGCATCAAAAACATTTCCGTATGCTCATGATGATGCGGCGGATGCGGCGCGCCCCCAGGCTCCAGCGTCGTCTCATGCACCTCAATCGACTCGCCCGTGGCGAGCTTGCCGTGCAAAATTGCGCGGCTCGTCGACGTCGCCGCCTTCTTCACAGGCAGCTTGTCAAACTCCAACACTTCCGATGGAACCACATTCGATTTAGCGCTCGCCGACTTTGGAGCAGCCTGCCCAGCCGCCGCTTGCCCCAGCGCCGAAATCACCGCACCCTCTGCAATCACCGCCGGCAAAAGCGCCATTAAATTCCGCCGATCAATTTTCATCTCTCACCTCCAGAAGTTCCTCGCCTCGCGGCCCGTATCCTAACCCACTTACCTACCCGTCCACAAAAAAAGTAAAAATGTAAGGTCGTTCATCCTGAGCTGCGCCCGTCCTCAAGGGCGCAGCGTTTTCTCCGTAGCCTCCTACGCCTCCTCCGCTCTCCTCTACTTCCTCTATTATTCATTCCGCAACGCCTCCATCGGATCCACGCGCATCGCCCGCCGCGCAGGAACATATCCCGCCACAATTCCCACCGCTGCCAGCGTGCCAACTACCAACGCAAACGTCGCCAGATCCGTCCGCGAAATTCCGTAAATCATACTCTGTATCAATCGCGTTGCCGCTAGCGCGCATGGCAAGCCAATCGCAACCCCAATCCCAGTAAGTAAGAAACTCTCGCGCAGCACACTCCTCAAAATCTCTCCACGCTGCGCCCCAAGCGCCATCCGAATTCCAATCTCGCGCGTCCGTCCCGTCACCGCATACGCCATCA
>DATEGW010000199.1:0-15700 GCA_035279845.1 Candidatus Acidiferrales bacterium
ACACGTGAGATATGCGCTAAGCCCAGCGGCGAGCATTTCCTGAGCAAGGACGTGGGTGTCTCGGCGCCAAACCGGGAAAACGGGCGTCATACCGCAGGCTGCGAGTTGCTTTTCGCGATAGGCGCGGATGTCTTCGAGGAAAAGGTCGCCGAAGATGACGTGATAAACGCCCTCGTCGCGCGCACGAGCCATTGCGTCGCTCATGGCTTGTTCGTAGGTTTCGTTTGGGCAAGGCGATGGGATTGGGACTTTGACGAGCGGCAGACCGGCGGCTTCGGCCTGGAGTTCGAGAAGCGATTCGCGGACGGCGTGCATGGCGACGCGTTCATGCGTGCGGTTGATTGTGGTGAGCAACGCGGTGATTTCGAATTGCCCCGATTGGCGCACCATGTGAAGCGCCCAGGCACTGTCTTTGCCGCTGCTCCATGCGAGCCAGGCTTTGGGACGAGAATATGAGTCTGTGGTCATTCGCTGAATGTATCGGCCTCTTGAGAAAAGAGTACAGCCGTCAATTCCAACTTGCCTGTGTTCTGAATCGCGGCTAATGATACAGGAAGCAGTTGGCGCGCGCGGCGTGGAATTCTTCGAGCAGAAGCGTGCGGCATTCTTCAAAAAAAAGACCGGCACTTCACGAGAATCTGAGTCACTATGGGGCAACCGGACGCGCGGTGGCGAAGTGAAGCGCGTGCTAGAATTCGCGCATGACGCTCGATGCGGCTGCGATTGCGGAGAATATTACGCGCGCTCGCGAACGGATCGCGCGAGCCGCGGAAAGAGCGCGTCGTGGGGCCGGCGAAATCACTCTGATCGCCATTTCCAAGACTTTTCCTGCCGAATGCGTTCGCGCGGCGCATGCAGCGGGTTTGCGGCATTTCGGCGAAAATCGGGTGCAGGAACGCGAGGCGAAGTCACCTCAGGTGGCCGATCTTCAGGCTACATGGCATTTCATTGGGCATCTGCAAAGCAATAAGGTCCGCCGCGCCGTCGAACTGTTTGACCGCATCGATTCCGTGGATAGCATCGCTCTTGCGCGCAAGCTCAACGAGGCCGCCACACCGCAGAACAAGCGCATTGGCGTCTTGATTGAAGTTCACATGGGCGAAGCAACGAAGAGCGGCGTAGCGGAGTCCGATCTGCCCGCGCTCGCCGAAGCGGCCGCTTCCCTGCCGCAATTGGATCTGCTGGGCCTGATGACCGTTCCACCGTATTCCGACGATCCCGAAACAGCACGTCCCTATTTTCAAAAGCTGCGCAAGTTACGCGATGAGACAAGCCGCCGGATCGGCCGACCTTTATCTGTGCTTTCGATGGGAATGAGCCACGATTTTGAGATCGCTATTGAAGAGGGGGCAACGGAGGTGCGAATCGGGACTGGGATTTTTGGAGGAAGGTTTTAGGTACAGGTTTTAGGTCGTAGGTTACAGGTTGCAGGTTCCCGGTGGCAGGTTGTGGCGCTGGCGTTCGGGCGCCGATGCTAAAAGGGGCGCAGCAAGCATGCGCCCCTACAACAATAAATTGCACCAAACTGCGAACGAAACAGTGCCGCCTACGGCAATGCGATGCCGTCGTCACGGCGCTTTGGCGGGGTCTTTGTTCGCCTCCTCGTTTTTGTCCTTGTCGTTTTTAGCCTTCCCGCTTTTTTCTTCCTGGTTGGCTTTGTCGTGGAAATCCAAACCATAGTTCGGGTGGTCTTTAGTGCCGGTGATCTTGATGGGGAGATAGGTGCCGGCGCCTTTTTTCTCGAAGAACGGATCGACGGCCTTGAGGAAGAAGGATTTTATCCCCGTGGTGGTTTGCGATATTTTTGCGTCCATTTTGAGATGACCACGGAAGTCGAGCTGGCCGCTGTCCACTTGATAAGCGCCGGCGAGATCGATGTTGGCGCCATCGACGGCAAAGACGAGATTTGACATATCGATAGTCGAGTCGGCCATTTTGAAAGTGCCCTTCAAGAGCGAGAGTTCATCGGCAATTTCGTCATTCTTTGGCTGGCCTTGCGCACGGCGGCTGAGCGAATCGACCTTCGACTGAACCGCAGGATTGGTGAACTGCATGTCGCCGACGCCGAAATGGCCGTCGATGATCATTCGATCGATCAGATCGGTATCCTCCTCAGGAATATCGATGCGCGCATTGAGTTGTACGGGCCCGGTCATCGCGGGAGGCGAGGTATCGACAGCAAGGGTGAGCAGGTCTTCGATGCGGGCGGCGCCTGAAGTGGTGTAGAGCTCGATGGTGCGCCCCTTGGTCTTTTTCTTCAGATCGACGACCTCTCCATGAACGGAAAGCGTAGTGTGAAGAAAGCTAGCCGTCACGTTCTTGAGGATCGTGTTGCCGTTCGTGCCGTCAACGATGGCGGAATAGTCCGTGTGCAGCGCCATGGGATGAGCGCTCGTGCGCAGGGCAAAATCCGGAATTTCCGTTTCGCCATCGACGTTGAGGTAATCGAGTGGCCCGCGAAAGTGACCTGTGGATTGCATCGTCCCTTTTAGCCCTTTTAACGTGCTCATATCGGCATTTTGAAATGTGTATGCGCCGGCGACGGGCGTTTCGCTCGGGTCGTCCGCGAGCCAGGGGCCGAATTCTCCCTGGCAGTGGATCAAGCCGTGAGGCTTGGGATTCGTGAGCAACGCCTGGAAAGATGCGGGGCGCGAAAACGAAAAGTTTTGAAGACGGAGCGCATGAATCTCGAAGACATTAGGTGACTTGCCCGAATCCTCGGGCTTCCTCAACATGACCAAGCTGACGTCGTCCGCAATAATGTGGTGAATGACGACGGGATATTTCTCGGCGAGATTGTCGTCCGTGCCTTTGAACATTGGCGGGCCGCCCGGTTTGCGAGGCGGCGTATTGACCGTCAAGCCCTGGAGTTGAACGCTGTTGACATCCACTTTGCGTCCAATCAAGCCCTCGAAGTTCGCGTCGAAAGAAGCTTTCTCGATCGTGATCATCGGAGGGATATCTGTGCGGCCCTGATGGCGAAGCACGATGCCATCGGCCTCGACGCGTATGGTTGGAAAAACGCGCAAATGAAATGCGGCAATTTGGACACTACTCTTGAAACGCTTGGAGAGGTAATCCTGCGTGCGCTGCCGCGCTGTATCCACCAGCTTAGGAGCGATAATTGTGACCGAAGCGAGATAGAGCGCGCCGAATAGGATGACTACAGCGGCGCCTGCGAACAGAAACCATTTGAAGAGTCTATTGTTCTTCGTACCGGTGGGCGGGTGGTGACGCATCGAACTGATTTTAATGGGGATAAGCGGCCGCCACCATACACGGAAATCTGTCGGGTAGACACTTGCTTAGGTGGTCAAAGTTACCCTTATCGCACACGGACTCCGGTACCGTCGCGTGAGGCGGCAGGTGGTGCTACATTTGGTGAATACGCAGGAGATCGCAGGTGACTGAGTCCTTGGCATCGAACGACCCCGGAGCCCAGAAGCGGCGAAGCACGCGGATCACACAGGCCGTGCCGATCACAGTGACGGGTGTAGACGCACTCGGACAGCCCTTCAAGGAACGCACGACCACAATCGGCATCAACTGCCACGGCTGTAAGTACCAATCGAAACATTATGTTCCGAAAAATTCGGCGATTACGCTGGAGATTCCGCGTACGCAGGCTGGACAACCGCCGCGTTCGATACAGGGACACGTGATCTGGGTGCAGCGTCCGCGTACGGTGCGGGAGCTCTTCCAGATCGGCGTTGAATTCGATATTTCAGGGAATATTTGGGGAGTTGCGTTTCCGCCGGAGGACTGGTTTCCGTATCCGGAAGACGAGCCCGCTGAACAGCCTGCAGAAGCGGCCCAAACCGCGCCCTCTGCTTCCGCCGAAGCGCGACCTACTTCGGTTTCGAAACCTCCGAGTGAGCCGCCCGCCGTACCGACGTTTGAAATTCCAGCGCCAACCGGAAGTGAAGAGACCGCCGGCACCGCAACTGTAGCGCCCGCGGCGCCGGAGGGCAAGATTCACGTTGTGCCACCGCCGTCAGCTCCAGTCAGCACCGCGACAAGTATTTCGCAGCAAGAGGCGCAGATGGCGTCCGCGCGGCAGATGGCAAAGATGGTTGCCGATGCAAAGGATGCACTCGATAAGACGGCACGCCGAAGCGCCCAAAGCGCGATCAATGATGAAATGACCGTCGTGCGCCAGCAACTGGATGCGCAGCTGCATGAGGCGGTCGAACGGGCGATCAAAGTTTCGATGGAGCGTGTTTCCGAATCGACTGTGCGGAAGGTAGTACAGCAGGCTTCCGAGCGCACGGCGGCGATCGTTGAGGAAGCGCGGAAGACGACAAACGCAAACGCCTCCCAACTTGACGCCAAGGTGCGGCAGGCCGTGCAGGATGCCGTCGGCAGCGCGGCACAGCAAGCAGCGCAACAGGCGGCGGAGCAGGCCGCGGCCGCGAATTTGAAGCAGACGGTGGAACAGGCTGTCGAGCGGGTGATCGCGGAGCGCGAAGCGAGTTCGCCCTCCTTGCAAATACTCTCTTCGCCAGAGGCTGCGCAGGCGCAACTCGACGAATGGAAGCGGAAGCTCGAGGATACGGCGCGAACGACGCGCGATCAGGCGCTTGAGCAGACGCAAGCCGAGGTCGCGTCCGCAACGCAGCGCATGCAGCAGGAGATGGAGGCGGCGCTTGCGGGTGCGTCGTCAAGCGTCGGTCACAAACTGAATGAGGCGGCGCAGGCAGCGTTTGCGAAGGCGGAAGAGGAATTCAACGCGAAGAGCGCGGGACTGCGTGGCACTTTCGATCAGACGCTCGCACAGGCGCAGGATTCGATTCAGGCGGCTGCGATTGATGCGCAGAACGTCGTTAAGGCGGTTGCGGAGGATGCGCAAAAGGCTGCGCGATCGCTCGCTTCGGAATTGGAGCAAGAGCGCGTCCGCGCGGAGAGCGCCAAAGCCGAACTGCGCCAAGCTGCGACCAATACTCTTGCTGAGGCGGAGGCGGATTTCGCTTCGCGGAGCGTGGGGCTGCGAGCCGCGCTAGATGAGGCGCTAGCAAATGCGCACGGGTCTGTGCAGGCCGCGACTGCTGACGCGCAAAAAACCGCACAATCGATAGCCGCGGGACTCCAACAGGAACGAGCCCGTGCCGAAACGGCGCAAGCCGAATTGCGCAGAGCGGCCCAGCTTGCGATTGAAGAAACTCAGGCGAATCTCGATCGGCTGCTCTCGTCGCAGAAAGATGAGATCGCGCGCCGCACAGATGAGGTGATTAAGGAACGCACACAGCTCGTTGAGCCGATGCTGCACAATTCGGCCGAGAAGGTCCTTCAGCATTTTGCGCAGGAAATGGACCGGCAAGTGGCACCGAAAATCTCCGACGCACAGCGGGCGGCGGCGGAACTCGCCAGCGCGACGCAACAGGCCGGTTTGATTGGCGAAAATATCGCACAGCAGGCGCGCGGCGCGTCCGAACAAGCCATTCAGGAGACGATGGCGCGGCTGCGCGACGAAACCGCCAAACTTCCCGCGGAAATCGAAGAAACGTCGCGACTGGTACTGTCAAAGACGGCGCAGGAATTGGAACAGAAGGCGTCTGAAACGCAGCATGAGACATATGAGGCGCTGCTGAAGGCGTCCGACTGGTATCAGAAGAAAGCGCATACGACGATGCAGTCCGCGCTCGAAAAAGCCGTGGACCAATCGACTTCCGCGCTGCGCGACCGGGCCGCGGAAATCTCGAGCCTCGCGGCTTCCGAGTTGGATCATCAGCGGCGGGCCTATGTGAATCATGCGCAGGCGCAAATTGAAGAGAGCGCCAAGGAAGTGATCGACCGCGAACGCGGCAAGCTCTCGGAGAATGCGGAGATCGCGTCCACTGGATTCGCGAATCGCGTGAATCAATTGACGGCCGATTCGTTCAAGGTATTCGAGGAGTCGTCGAAAGCGGCGCTTGAGAAAGCGCGCTCGGACATGGAGTTCGTCCGCGAAGTCTCGTTTACGGAATACGAGAAAAAACTCGAAGACCGCATCTCGCTCGGCGTCGAGCAGGCGCGTACGCAGCTGCAATCGAAGCTCGTACCGTTGATGGAGGAGTGGGACGCCGAACGCGAGGCCGAGAAACGCTTATGGATGGAGGCGCTCAAGAGGCAGACGGACGAATCGATCGAACATTACAAAGGGCGCTTGGAAAATGCGTCTAATTCCTGGCTGCTCGCTTCGGCCGCGACATTGGGCCAAAATTCGCAAGCGATGCTCGATACATTGGCGAAGGCAGCAGAAAAGCGCATTCGCGAAACGTGCGCCGAGGTTCTTGCAGGCATGGGCGACACGATAAAAGATCGCCTTATCGGAATTTCCACCCGATTCGGGCCGGACGATGAGGACTTCGATAAACCCGCCACCACTCCGCCTTCCGCTCCCCCGAAGAAAAAGCCGTAATTCGCTTTGCATGTAAGTGCTTTTGTCATAGCACTTTGCTTCCGCGACCGTGCGTGAGCCCGAGGTGCGGTTTTAGATTGGCCAGCGGGCTCGGTATAATGTGCATCATGTCCAACCAGTCTTACCTTAGCGTGTGGTGCGATGGTTTTTCCGAAGAGCGGATGATCGAGCGTTTTGGGGATTTCCTCAGCACGGTCCCCTTCTCGGCTACGAAGCCTGGGTTCAGCTATTTGACGATTCGAGCGGTCGATCCCTCGGAGTCGCCGGTTTTTGAGCAGGATTTGCGCTCCGTTCCTCTTGATCCCGCAGGGATTCTTGAACTTGCGAAGGATCATCTACATTCGGATTGCGCTTACGAGGCGCAGGCTCACTGGGATTTGTGGTCATTCGAGCCGGGAAATGGGGCGGGGTGGCGCGACGAGCCGCAAGGAGTTGAGCTGATCTGCTATGGCGAGGACTACGACGACGGAGCGTACGAGGAAACCGGCCACTTGCAGGCGAACCTGGGCTTTGAACACTTTTTTACGGGCCACGCGAGTCTACTGGGCATGCATCCCCGCTCTGTGACCCTTGCGGAGAGCCCCGAAGAGGCGCGGTTTTTGGAAGCCATGGCCTGGCCCGAAAACCTGGAGAAATACCAAGAAAAGACTCGCGAAAACATCCGACGCCTGATGGATTGGGTGCGCAGTATCGAAAAGGCGATGCCGGATGGTCGCGTGCGGTTGTGGTCGGAAGGCGAGGACAATTTTGAGGCTCGTCTGGAAGAAATTCTCGCGGCACGTTAGGCTTTACGCGTTTGTGCTGAGAGACGATTCGGAAAGCGCCATCGCGAAAAGTTCCGAACCCAAATGCCACGTTTCGCGTCTAAAGTGTGACCAATGAGCGCCGCTGCCGAGCCCGTGTCCGCCGCAGCCGCTCCCAAGCCTGAGCGCCAACCCTCGGGCTGGGAGCACATGCGCCCGCTCATCCCTTACGTGTGGCGCTATAAGCGCATGATGGGCGTGGGCCTGCTCGCGCTGGCGATGACGGGCATCATCGGTGCAATTCCGCAGCTTGTCCAGGGCATTATTGCCGACTCGCTCACGGGACTGGCGCAACCGTTGACTACCCTCACCGGGACTGCGCGCCATTTTCTTGGGCCGCTGCTCTCGCATTACGCACCGCTCAGCACGCGTGCTTTGGGCTTCTATTGCATCGTTATCGTGGTTGCAATGGCGGTGAAAGGCTTCTTCACCTTCTGGTCGCGTTGGATACTGATCGGCATTTCGCGTGAAATCGAATATGACATTCGAAACGATCTGCTCGGCAATCTGATTGGCCAAGACCCGGAATTTTATGTTCGCAATCGTACCGGGGACCTGATGTCGCGGGCGACGAATGATTTGAATAACGTTCGCATGGTGCTGGGCCCCGGCATCATGTACACGGCCAACACGATCGCTACTGCCGTCATTTCACTCTATTTCATGATCAAGCTGTCCGGTTCGCTAACGATCTGGACGCTCATACCTGTGCCCGTCGTGGTTCTCTCGGTCTATTACTTCGGCAGGATTATTCATGCTGCATCCGAGCGGATCCAGGCTGCTTTGGGAACTCTTTCAACGCGCGCCCAGGAAAACCTCACAGGCGTTCGCGTCATTCGGGCTTATGCGCAGGAACAGCAGGAAATCGCCTCATTCGAAGAAGCTAACCGGGAGTACGTGAATCGATACGTCAAGCTGATAGGCGCCTGGAGCCTATTCTTCCCGGCACTGACTGCGATGATCGGGGTAAGCGTAGTAATTTTGCTCGGCAAGGGCGGCGATTCTGTGATGACCGCGGCTATTTCGCTCGGCACGTTGTGGTCGTTTTACACGTTCCTAGGGCAGCTCACTTTCCCAATCATTGCGCTGGGCTGGGTGACAAATATTTTTCAGCGCGGCGCGGCATCGATGGGCCGCCTGAATCTGATTCTGAAGGCCGAGTCCGGCATAAACGATCGATCGGCCGCCGCTTCCATACGCGCGGGAAATGGTCAGTCACACGCGAAAGAAAGCACCGAAATTCATGGCGATATTGAATTTCGGCACCTTACATTCACGTATCCAACGGCTCCGGACGACCCCGTTCTGATCGATATCAATCTTTACGTGCCCGCCGGCTCTACGCTGGCAATTGTCGGCGCAACGGGCAGCGGTAAATCCACGCTCGCCGCGCTAGTAGCGAGACTCTGGGAAGCACCTCCAGGCAGCGTGCTAATCGATGGGCGATCGATTCGCGATTACCCTCTTCAGCAGCTTCGTCGGGCAATCGGCTACGTCCCGCAGGATACGTTCCTCTTCAGCGAAACGCTGCGCGAAAACATCGCGTTTGGCGTCCAGGAAGCGACGGATTCCCGCGTGACGGACGCCGCCGGCATAGCCTGCATCGACACAGACATTGAAGGATTTCCACAACGCTACCAAACGATGGTAGGCGAGCGTGGCATCACGCTTTCAGGTGGCCAAAAGCAACGAACGTCGCTAGCACGCGCGGTGATTCGTGATCCCCGGATTCTTATCCTCGACGATTCGCTGTCCAGCGTAGATACCGATACTGAAGAACGAATTTTGCGCGGCCTGCGCGGCGTGATGCGCGAGCGCACAACAATTCTGGTCTCGCACCGAATCTCGACAGTGCAGGCAGCCGACCAGATTATTCTCTTGCAGCAGGGCCGCATTATCGAGCGCGGCACGCATGAGTCGCTGCTTGCCTTCGGCGGCGAATACGCCGAACTGCACCAGAGACAGTTGCTCGAAGAAGAGCTGGCACGCGAATGAGCGACTTTCGCGAAGAAGAGAAGCTCGGCAAACTCTACGACTCCCGCCTCACGCGGCGGCTGATGAGGTATTTGCGCCCTTACAAATGGAAGGTAGTTTTTGCGGTTTCATTAACCTTACTTGTTGCGGGCGCGGATATCCTCGGCCCCAAATTGTTCGAAATCGGCATCGATCGTTACGTTGTGCCGGCGGCGACCGGATCGATCGTGCATAGCGTAGCGGTAAAGGGTCTGCTGTGGGTGGTCGCGGCATTTCTTGGAGCATTGGCTGCAAGTTTCGGGCTGCAATATCTGCAAGTGAGCATGATGTCTTGGGTCGCACAGGAAACGATGTATGACATGCGGAAAGAGATTTTTGGACACTTGCAGCAATTACCTATGAATTTTTACGATCGCAGCCCGGTTGGCCGGCTTGTCACTCGCGTGACAACCGATATTGACGCGCTGAACGACCTGTTTTCGTCCGGCATAGTAATGATGCTGAACGATTTCGTGATGCTCTTCGGTTTGGCCGGGTTTTTGATTTACTGGCATCCATTGCTGGGGCTCGTGACGCTGTCGCCGTTGCCACTCATGATTGTGCTGACCTATTTCTTTCGCAATCATGTGCGAGATGCGAACCGAAGCATCCGCACGGCCATCGCGCGAATTAACGCCTTCCTGCAAGAGCACATCAGCGGAATGGCGATCGTTCAGCTATTTAATCGTGAAAAAAAATCGCGCGAACAATTTGCGGCGTTGAACGAGATTTACATGGAGGCGTACAAGGATGCGATCGACGCGTTCTCCTATTTCTATCCTGGCGTGGAATTTCTGAGCCTGTCCGGCATAGCGCTGGTGTATTGGGTCGGTGGCGGGCGGACGATCGGCGGCACGATCGAAATCGGCGTGCTGCTTGCGTTCATGATGTACGCACAGCGATTCTTCCGCCCCATTCAGGACCTCAGCGAAAAATTCAATATTTTGCAGGCGGCAATGGCCGCTTCGGAGCGCATTTTCACGTTGCTCGATGAGCCACTGGTGATCGAATCGGCTGTTCATTCCCGGACGCTGCCTGCAGTACGCGGCGGCATAGAGTTTCGCAACGTCTGGTTCGCTTATCGCGGCGGCGCCGAGCCGATGGACGAAGATTGGGTGCTGCGCGATGTCTCATTCAAAGCCGAACCGGGGCAGACGCTCGCCATCGTGGGCCACACGGGTGCAGGCAAGACAACGATTATCCAACTACTGCTGCGTTTTTATGAAATTCAGCGCGGCCAAATTCTGGTCGATGGCGTCGATATTCGCGAGCTGGATGTTCAGGAATTGCGAAAGCTCTTCGGGATTGTTTTGCAGGACCCCTTCCTCTTTACGGGTACCCTCGAATCGAATGTGCGTCTCGGCACGGCTTCGGTGGACAGGGACACGGCCGAACAAGCGCTGCGCGAAGTGGGTCTCGGCCCATATCTCGATTCGCAGACGAAAGGAATCGAAACGCCGGTCACCGAACGCGGTGGAACGCTCTCCGTGGGTCAGCGGCAACTGGTGAGCTTCGCTCGCGCGCTCGCCCACGATCCAAAATTGCTGATCCTCGATGAAGCGACCTCGAGCGTCGATACGAACACGGAGATTTTGATTCGCGAGGCGCTCGATCGGTTATTGCGCGGCCGCACTGCTGTTGTGATCGCGCATCGGCTAAGCACGATCCAGCACGCACATCGCATTCTCGTATTCCACAAAGGCCGCCTGCGCGAGCAGGGCTCGCATCAAGAACTGCTTGCGCTCCGCGGTATTTATTACCGCCTTTATGAGCTTCAGTACAAGCAACAGGAATTGCGTACGCTTCCAGCCGCGAGAGGGGCCGCATTTCGTCAGGCGCTTCCCGCGAATGATTAAGGCGGCATGAGCGCTCCCACAATTCTTCTTTCCGCCGGAGAAGCATCCAGCGACATGTATGCGGCACAGCTCGCGCGACGTTTGCGCGAAAGGACGGGCGCGAGTATTTTCGGCATGGGCGGCCCGCGAATGGCCGAAGCGGGCGTCGAACTGATCGCGGATTACCATGAAGTCGCCGTTGTTGGAATCGCGGAAGTGCTGCACAAGATTCCATCAGTCGTCAGTGTGCAGAACCGGCTGGCGCGAGAAGCGGTGCGGCGCAAGGCGGATCTCGCGATTCTGGTTGATTCGCCGGGAACGCATCTTGGGGTGGCGCGGCGGCTGAAAGCCAGAAAAATCCCGGTCGGTTATTTTATCGGGCCCCAGATTTGGGCCTGGCGTGCTGGACGCGTGCGGATTGTTCGCCGCCGCGTGAAGAAGATGGTGGTGATCTTTCCTTTCGAGGAGAAGATTTACCGAGATGCGGGCGTCCCGGTGGAATTTGTGGGTCATCCGTTGGTGGACGTGGTGAAGGCGTCGCTTTCGCGTGAACAATTTGCCGCGAAGCACGGCCTCGATCCGACGAAGCCGATCGTCACGTTATTACCGGGCAGCCGCAAGAATGAAATCGCTCGGAATTATCCCGCGGTCGCTCAGGCGTCCGCAGGTCTCGTTCGCAGCGGAGGCAAAGCCGCGGAGAGCCAGTTTGTTCTCGTTACGGCACATGGATTGGGCCGTGAGCTTTTTGCGCCGCACGAGCCTCCTGGGCTGAACATACATCGAATCGACGATCGCGCTTATGATGCGCTGGCGGCCGCCGACTGCGCCATAGTTGCCAGCGGCACGGCCACGATAGAAGCCGCGTTGCTTGGCACGCCGATGGTTGTTGTGTATCGCGTATCGCCGTTCAGCGCCTTTTTGGCGCGCCCGCTGATTCGGACCCGATTTTTCGCTATGCCCAATGTGATTACGGGCAAGCATGTGGTGCCGGAGCTCATTCAAAGCGATTTTACGGCCGAAACCGTACGGGATGCAGCCAAACATCTCATTGAATCGAGCCACGGCCGGTCCGAAATGCGCGCCCGGCTTGCCGAAGTGAGGTCGCGCCTTGGACCGGGCGGTGCCATTGAAAGGGCTGCGGAGGTGTTTGCAGCGATGCTGCAAGACCGGTACGCGGGCAACGGAAAGCGCTAGTCTGGTATCTTAGAAATGCAGGCGGAAACCCCCTTTAGAGAGGCATCCTTGTTGCGAAAATTACGCAGCTTAATCGTGCCCCTGGCTCTCGTGTTACTCGTGACTGCCCACGTCTCGGCGCAGCAACACAGTTTTCCGCTTCGCGCGACGAACTACGACGTAGAGGCGATTCTCCATCCTGAAAACCAGACGATCCAGGCTGAGGCGAAGGTTGACTTTGTCGCGTCGCAGGTGTCGCGCACGCTGGTCGTAGAGTTGCATCCCGACCTGGTTATCTCGTCCGTAAAGAGTTCGACTGGGCAGGCGCTCACGTTTGCTCGCGATAACAATTCGCCCCTCCTCGTAAGCGTGGAACTGCTCGAAGCGGCCGTTCCGGGGAAACCGGTTTCCGTCACGTTCGATTACGACGGCCCAATTTCGAGCCTGGAAGACAGCCCAACGCCGGGGATGCGCTTCGGGTCGATTGACAAGACTTCCGCATATCTCTTACTTCCGGCGCGCTGGTTTCCGCTGACGGATTATCCTTCTAATCGCTATACGGGGACGTTCAAACTAATCGTGCCGGATACTTTCCAGGTTGCCGGCACAGGTAAAGCCGATCCGCCGGCCGCGATGGCCGCTGTGCCGGGCAGTAATGCGACCGGTGGGCAACTTTCCTACGTTTTCCACTGCGATACGCCTGGGCCAGTGGGTTCGTTTGTGGCGGGGCCGCTGCAACTGACAAATTCTCCGGTTGAGGGCTATCAGTTCGCCGTTTACACACCGCAGGTGCAAGCGGCCACAGCAAACGCCTACGCGCAAGTGACCGGGCGAATTATGGACTTTTATACCGAGACGTTTGGCGCGCTCCCGAACGCGCCGCTCAATAATTTGACGATAGCGCAGATGCCGGATGGCACACTCGACGGATATTCCGCACCGGGCTTGCTGCTCGTGAGCGCGCGTTCGTGGTCTACCGCAAAGCCGAACGAAGGTTTGCTCGCGCAACTTGCCGCCGGGCAGTGGTGGGGCGATCAGGTTTTGCCGACAACTCCCACGGATGTCTGGGTGACCGACGGGCTCGCCCGCTACGCACAGGCGCTGTATGCCGAGCAGTCGGATGGCGTCGCTGGACTGCACAATGCGTTGCAGGAGTTTGCCGTCGGAGCGCTGATGTATGAGAGCGTCACACCTGTTGCGCAAGTCCAGAGCCTCGGCTCCTATTCGGATCAATACCGATCCATCGTGGAAGATAAAGGCGCGATGGTGTTTCATATGCTGCGTACCGAACTGGGTGATGATCAGTTCGATGCGTTGCTTAAGGAGTTCTACACGCAACACGCGGGAAAGACCGCATCAATTAACGATTTCGAGCAGCTCGCGAGCAATCACATACCGCAACAGACTAATGCGGAGGATCCGCCAGTTAATCTGACATCGTTCTTCTCGCAATGGCTTAATTCGACGGGCGTCCCGGAATTCAGTCTCGATTACGTGGTCTATCGCACGCCGAAGGGCTTCCAGGTGATCGGAAAGATAAAGCAGGGCATGGATACGTTCCGTATGCCGGTGGAAGTGCGCGTGGAAACGGAAGGAAATCCGGTCATGAAGAAGACGCTCGTCACCGGCACGAGCTCGAATTTCATCGTGGAGACGTTCGGCCGCCCGAAGCCGAACGGCATTACAATCGATCCGGACAATAATCTGCTCAAATCGAGTCCGCATCTTCGCGTGCTGGCGCTGGTGGCGCGCGGCGAGGCAATGGCGTCGGTGGGCAAATACTACGAGGCGATTCAGGAGTATCAGCGCGCGCTTGATGTGCAGCCGACAAATTCCCTCGCGCATTTCCGCATGGCCGAGGCCATGTTCTATCAGAAAAATTACAATTCGGCGGCGAACGAATTTCGTGCGGCGATTGGCGGCGATTTGGATCCGAAGTGGGTCGAAGTCTGGAGCCACATCTACATGGGCAAGATTTACGATCTGCTCGGACAGCGTGAACGCGCCGTTAACGAATACAGCCTCGCGCAGCACCTGAAGGACGACACCGCCGGTGCTCAAGAAGAGGCGCAGATGTACATCAAAAAGGCCTACAATCCCAATCAGCCGGGCGGCGAAGCGACGCAAAGCACTACGGCGACACCCGCCGCATCGGCCGCAAGCAGTTCCAACGGGACATCTTCCTCAAGCGGCGAGCCTAGTCTGAAGCGCCGAACCGACGATCAGTAAAATTATTTGCTGAGCGCTTTGGACGCAGTTTGAAACGCGGCGAGTGCCTTCTCATCAAAAAGCACAAAATAGATTCTTTGAATGGAAGTCTTCCCTTCCAGATGCCGCTTGGCTTCGTTCAGCATAATTTCAGCGCATTCCTTGATAGGAAATGCTGCTATGCCCGTGCCTACTGCGGGGAAAGCGATTGTCTTTAGCTCGTTTTGCGCTGCGATTCGCAGTGCGTGAGCGGTAGAACTGCGTAGCGTGAGCGCGGTCGTGCGTCCTCCGAGTTCCATGCTGGCAGCGTGGATCACATGACGCGCCGTCAACCTCCCGCCCGTAGTAATTGCGGCGCCGCCAAGGGGAATCGTGCCAATCGCGTCGCATTCCTTCTGGATTTCGGGCCCGCCTTTGCGCCGGATCGCGCCAGCCACGCCGCCGCCAAGTTGCAAATCGTTGTTAGCGGCGTTTACGATGGCGTCTACGTCCATTTCCGTCAGATCGCCCTGCAGAATTTCAATTCGCTCAGAGAGTTTCATCGGCGAAATCGCGGTATAGCTTTGCGATACCTTTCTCATCGAATCCGAGTACGATGCGTCCTCCGGCACGAATCACCGGCCGCCGAATGAGGTTCGGTTCCTGTGCCATAAGGCGAATCGCTTCTTCGCGGGAAGGCGGCTGCTCTCTCATGTTCATCCTGCGATAAAGCTCATTGCGCGAATTCAGAAACTGCGTGTAATCGCGATCTCCAACCAGCTTCTCGATCTCAGCCGCGCTCAGCCGGTCTTTGCCGAGATCGCGCAAATCGAGTTGAAAACCTTTACTCTCCATGAACTTTTTGGCTTTGCGGCATGTGGTGCAGTTCGGCTTCTGAAGAAACTGGACTCTCTTTTTCCGCTGCAACCCACTCGACACTTTCGTCTTTGCCGCACTCATTTTTGTCTCCCGATTCGGCCTTGGCGCTTACCCCGAGCAGATTCATCGTAACCCAAAACTCCTGCGAGCCGCGCAGGCCGAATGACAACAAAGACTTAGTTTCTTTATTTGGGTCAATTAACGAAGGAGCCGAATTTATAACCCGCGGAAATTTGGTTTGCGTTTTTCGAAGAATGCGGCGAGGCCTTCCGCACAATCCTCTGTCGTAAAGCAGTGCGCCTGAAGGCGAATCTCTTCTTCCAGCACATCTTGCAGTTCCTGGCGCTTGTCGCCGATCATCGTGCGCTTCATATCGCGATAGGCGAGCGGCGGACCCGCAGCCAGGTGTTCGG